>JBOIAZ010000180.1:0-1785 GCA_050739175.1 Gammaproteobacteria bacterium | reverse complement strand
GTGCACGCTCGCGGGAGTGCCGTGCGTGCCGCGCCACAGCGGCAGCATGGCCTCCAGCTCCCGCGGCTCAAGCGGCGTGGTGGCGTTAGGGTCGCACTCGCTGGCCCTGAGTGAGAGGCTGCATGGAATTCAGGTTTCCATTATACCAAGCGCCGGCTTTCCCACTTTGAAAAGGGGAAAGAAGGGGATTTTGGAAATATTGAAATCCTCCCTTCCCCTCCTTTTGCAAAGGAGGGAGTACCTAGTCCATTTTCTTTCCGCGCTGCGGCCTGCCCTTTTGCAGTGCGCCGAGCAGCCCGCGCAGGATGTTGATTTCGCGCGGATCGGGCTGCGCGCGGTTGAACAGATGACGCAGCCGGCGCATGAGATGTTTGGGTTGCTGCGGATCGAGAAAGCCGCTGGCAACCGCGGCGGATTCCAGATGCGCGTACAGGCCTTCCATCTCCTCGACGCTCGCGGGCAGCGCGTCGCCAGCCGTGGCTGCGGGCATGCTGCCGCGCGCCAGCAGCAGTTCATAGGCCAGAATCTGCACCGCGGCTGCCAGATTGAGCGAGCCGTATTCGGGGTTTGCGGGAATGTGCACAAGAAAATGGCAGCGTTCGACTTCCTCGTTGACCAAGCCGGTGCGCTCGCGGCCGAATAGCAACGCGACATCTCGATCGAGCGGAGCTTGCCACAACTTTGCGGCGCATTCGCGCGGCGTCAATGCCGGCGGGCCCAATTCGCGTCGTCGCGCACTCGTGCCAGCGACCAACGTACATCCTTGCAAAGCTTCGTCCAGACTGCCGACCACGCGTGCGTTATCCAGCACATCCAGCGCACCCGACGCGCGCGCATTGGCTTCGGCATCCGGAAAACGTGCGGGACGCACCAGCACCAGCGCATCCAGGCTCATGGTTTTCATGGCGCGCGCTGCGGCGCCGATGTTGCCCGGATGGCTGGGTTCCACCAGCACGATGCGGATGTGTCGCGGCATGTTTATGGAGGAGCGTGTGGGCTTCTGCTATTCTACGCGCCCGCCGCGTCATCGCGGCCCGTTCTTTAACCGGAATCCGGCCATTCACCCGCGCGCGGAGTGTTGTCATGCATCCTTTATTGAACATTGCGGTCACCGCCGCGCGCAAAGCCGGCGACATCATCATTCGTCACGTGGACCGCATTGACCGCCTCACCGTCAAGGCCAAGGAACACAACGACTTCGTGAGCCAGGTAGACCGCCTCGCCGAAGAGGAAATCATCTACACCATCCGCAAGGCGCATCCCGATCACGCGATTCTTGCCGAAGAAAGCGGCGCGCACGCGGGCAATGAGGAATTCCAGTGGATCATTGATCCCCTGGATGGCACCACCAATTTCCTGCACGGCTTTCCGGTATTTTCCGTGTCCATCGCCGTGAAACACCGCGGCCGGCTGGAACACGCCGTGGTATACGACCCCATGCGCCAGGAATTATTCACCGCCAGCCGCGGCGGCGGCGCCCAGGTGGACGGCAAGCGCATGCGCGTTACCTCTCTGAAAACCCTCGATGGCGCGCTCATCGGCACTGGCTTCCCGTACCGGGAGAGCCAAAATCTGGATATCTATCTGAAAATGTTCGCAGCCGTGACGCGCAAAGCCGCTGGCGTGCGCCGCGCCGGTTCGGCCGCGCAGGATCTGGCTTACGTGGCGGCCGGCCGCCTTGACGGCTTCTGGGAAATGGGACTCAAACCCTGGGATATCGCCGCAGGTGTACTCATGATTCAGGAGTGCGGTGGCCTGGTCGGCCACTTCGACGGCACGCCGGGC
>JBOIAZ010000179.1:0-3008 GCA_050739175.1 Gammaproteobacteria bacterium | reverse complement strand
GCGGGCGGCGAGTTTTTCAATCCCGACGAAGCCGCGCGGCGGATTCTCGACACGCATCCGGGACTGCCGATTGCGGAAGCCAACAGTCTGGCGTGGAAGCTCGGCTTGCAGCAACTGCAAAACGCGGTGCACGCGCGCCGCGATTACTGGTTCGAGACCACGCTCGGCGGCCGCACCATTACAAAAACCCTGGCCGCGGCCGCCAAGGCCGGAGCGGAGCTGAAGATCTGGTACGTCGGCCTCGACAACCCGGAACGCTGCGTTGCGCGCGTGGCGGCGCGCGTCAGGCGCGGCGGACATGCCATTCCGGAAGACCTGATCCGCCGGCGCTACGACGGCAGCCGGCTGAATTTAATCAAGCTGCTGCCGCACGTGGCCGAACTCGTGGTGTTCGACAACAGCGCGGAAGCCGACCCGGCCGAAGGCAAGCGGCCGAATCCCGTCAAGGTTTTGCACCTGCGTGGCGGCAGGATTCTCAATCCGGACAAACTGCCCAAAACTCCGGACTGGGCCAAGCCGATTGTGGCCGCAGCGCTTAAAATTGTGCACTTGTAAACGTTGGAATGCACACAGGACCGCCAGGACATGAACCGCAAACTGCATTGGGAAGAAGTGTACCGGCAGAAGCCGGAGGATACGCTCAGCTGGTTTCAGCCGCGACCGGAGATTTCCCTGGAATTGATTCGCACTGCCGGCGTGCGTAAAACCGACGCTTTGATTGACGTGGGCGGCGGTGCTTCGCGGCTCGTGGACGCGCTGTTGGCCGAAGGTTTTACCGACGTGAGCGTGCTGGATGTTGCGGAGCCGGCCTTGCTGAAAGCCAAAACGCGTCTGGGTCATTTTGCAACACAAGTGCATTGGATCACTGAGGACATCACGCAATGGCAGCCACGGCGGAAATATCGCTTGTGGCACGACCGCGCGGTGTTTCATTTTCTGACCGATGCGGCCGAACGTGCCGCTTACCGGAAGAACCTCGAAACGGCGTTGCTTCCCGGTGGCACCGCCATCATTGCGAGTTTCTCGCTGGAGGGGCCGGAGCGTTGCAGCGGTCTGCCGGTGCAGCGTTATTCGCCGGATACGCTGGCCGCCGAACTCGGCCCCCGGTTAAAACTCACAGAGCAGCGTGCAGAGGCCCACTTGACGCCCGCAGGCAGGACCCAGCATTTCCAGTATTCCGTGTTTGAATACCGCCCCTGACCTGAATCCACCAATTCGAAGGCAACAATCATGAACGAAACCATCATCCATGTCGGCCAGGCAAATTTTGAGAATCAGGTGCTGCAATCCGCGGTGCCGGTGCTGGTGGATTACTGGGCGGAATGGTGCGCGCCGTGCAAGGCCATGGAACCGATGCTGTTCGAGTTGGCCGACGAATACCGCGGCAAACTGCAATTTGCCAAGGTGAACGTCGAGCAGGAGCCGCAACTTACCCGCCAATACGGGGTGCGCGGCCAGCCGACGCTCATGTTTTTCAAGAGCGGTTCAGTGGAAGCGCAGAAGACCGGCGCTTTATCCAAGTTGCAGCTCCGGGCGTTCATCGAGGCGAATCTGTGAATCGTACTGACAAACGCACAATTCCGACAGAATTCACTTGTCACGCATCATAGGTATAAGCTGGGAGCAGACTGCCACCACCGGCAAGGAGGGGGTATGAATATCAAGTGGGTATTGTTGAGCGTTCTTGTGGTAGTACTTTCGGCTTGCGCGTCCACCAGCGAACTCACAGACAAACCGGTACAGCTGTTGCCGAATCAGGGGATTGCTGCCATCGTGCTGGATGCGCCGAACCGCATTACCCGGATAAAGTACGTGGCCAAGGACGCGAATGGAACCAGCTTTGAAGTCCCTGACACCGCCGGCGGTCCGAGTCTGTATCTGGTTCCGGTCACCGCCGGACGCTATTGTCTGCGGCATTTCCGTTACTGGCGATCAGAGTTTGATTCCGTGCAGGACCTGGGGTGCTTTACCGCAATCGCGGGACACATCACCTACGCCGGCACCATCGTGCCGAGTCCGAATTTGAGCGGCGCGCAGACCGATCAGCAATTCAATCCCGCGGAATTCACCAGCATGTTGCATCAGCAGTATCCGGTAATCGCAGGTCAATATCCGTCTGCTGCCGCACCAACGCCCCCGCCGGGCAGCAACGCCACCTCGCAAACCAACCTGATATCCACCTGGGTCGAGAATGTTCCAAATCACCAGGCCCAGGCCATCTATGTACAGAACAACGCCAGCTGGTCAGTGAGGATCGTGGATTTGCGCTTATACGATTGTGCCAATATCCAACGGCCCTGCGATACCAGTACCTTGAATATCGTTCTGGACCCATTTGCACGCAAGCAATTGATGATCGTGGGTCCTGCGGATACCACGCTGGAATATTCCTACCAGTACGATTTCAACTACCAGACTGTAGATTGACAGCCGGAGCAGATCAGGTGCGTCTCAACTCTTGAGTGAAGAAATATCGCGAGTACAGGAGGCAAGATGAACGGAAAAACTGATGACCTGGGCAAATTGCTGTTGCGTTTGACGGTCGGCGTGCTGCTGATCCTGCACGGCGCGCACAAGGTTTTCGCCGGGCCGCATGAGATCATCGAGATGGTTACGGCCAACCATTGGCCGGCGTTTACCGCCTACGGCGTGTATCTGGGTGAAGTGCTGGGCCCGCTGCTGGTGATTTTCGGTTTCTTTACGCGCATCGGCGGCCTGCTGATTTTCATTGATCTCATCGTCGCGGTGATTCTGACCCGCGGCGGCAACGTCTGGCATCTGGGGGGCAGCGGCAACTGGGTCATCGAGCTCGAAGCGCTCTTCGGCCTGGGCGGCCTGGCGATTGCGCTGCTGGGTGCCGGCAAGTACAGCGTCACGGGTGCGACCGGGAAGTTTAATTAACGATACCGACTTGTCAGTCATAAGCAGTTATCCCCCTTTGGAAAAGGGGGGAATAAGGGGGATTTTCCTGACGAGAAGACTTTGAAATCTCACCCGCCCTCCTTTTC
>JBOIAZ010000178.1:0-2009 GCA_050739175.1 Gammaproteobacteria bacterium | reverse complement strand
CCTCCAGCGGTCTGTACACCGCCCCCGGTCTCCCACCCAGCGGCGGAACGGTAACCATCGGCGCCATCGAGCAGGGCATGAGCGGCGCGGCCGGGTCGGCCATACTCAACATCGGCTATTCCAACGCATCGCTGCAGAACGCTTATGTATTTTCCCTGAGCGGCGGCAATCAAGGTGCCCCGTGGTTCGCGACCGGAGAATTCACTGCCAACGGCGCCGGCCAGATCGGCTCCGGTCTGCAGGATGTCAATAACGGCACAGCAATACAGACCAAGGCCGCATTTACCGGCCGCTACAGCATCAATCCCGACGGCAGCGGCCAGCTTGCGCTTGGAAATCTGACTTTCGAACTGTCGATGCAGGCGAACGGCGGGGCCTTCCTCATGAGCACCAGCAATGGCACGGTGCTTGCCGGTTCGCTCGCGGCTCAGGATCCCTCAGCCGGCAGCGTTACGGCGCTCAACGCGCCACTGATACTGGATGCCGGCGGCCAGACCGGTACTCAGGGTTTCAACCAGCTGGCGCTGATCTCGACTGCAAGCGGCACAAGTATTTCCGGCTTCGAGGACATCAACGGATCCGCTCCGCTGTCCCGCACCCCGTTTACCGGCAGCTACGCCTTCGATGGCAACAATCATGGCACCCTTACCATCAAGGACACAACGGGTAAAAGAGACTAAAGTTTCTACGTGACATCGGCATCGGATTTCGTGCTGCTGTCCGCCAATCCCGCCGTGACGGCCTCGGGGAAAATCACCGCGCAAACGCCGGGGGCCTATGCGAACGCATCCCTGAACGGACCGTACGTTTTTCTGATCAATGGCAACAGCGCCACGCAGAGCTACGTGCAAGCCGGTCAGTTCAATCCCACCGGCCTGGGCAGTCTCGGCACCGTGACCACCGACATCAACATGCCGGGCAATATCCAAACCGGCTTGAGCATCACCGGTACCTACAGCTTCGATGCCGGGGTGAACGGCCGCGGCACGCTGACACTCAACAACCCGGGAACCGCGGCACCGCAAAACTTCGTGTTCTACCTGCTGTCGCCGCAATTGGCCGAGTTCATGACCATCAATTCCAGTATCGCGGCCGGCGGTTACATCGTAATGCAGACTCAGGGCAGTACTTTCAACAATGCATCGCTCAACGGTGCCTATGGTTTCGCACTCGGTGCCCTCACCACGGGCACGACGAACCTGTCCGCGGCCCTGGGTACGCTCACCCCGGACGGCAGCGGCAATCTCGGCGGGCAGATGTTCCAGAACCTGAATGGCAGCGTGTCAGCCATGTTGTCGCTGAGCGGCAGTTACACGCTGAACGGCAGACGCGGCACCGCCACGATTACCAGCAACGGTGGCGGCAGTTCGCCGTTTGCGATCTATCCCCTCAACTCCGGTGAATTCCTGCTGATCGGAACCAACGCCGCCAGTCCTTATTTCGGCATCGCTACCCATCAGTTTTGACTGTGCCCAACGCACGCAGGCTTTCCGGCGTGCCGATGTCCTGCCAGCGACCCCGGTAAACCTCGCCGCTCACCCGCCCGGCGCGCATGGCCCGACGCCACCAAGGCAGCATCGGAAACCGACCGGGCGCGCACTCCCGGAAAAATTCCGTGCGGTGCACGCTAATACCCGCATACGTGAGCCGCGGTGTGCCCTCGGCACGCAGCCGGCCATGCGCGTCGAGCACAAAGTCCCCGTCACTGTGATGCTGCGGATTCGGCACCATCACCAGATGCGCCAGGTCATCGCGCGCCAGCGCGGTTTTCAGACCGGCGAACGGGAAATCCGTGTAGATGTCGGAACTGATCATCAGAAACGGCTCGGCACCCAGCAACGGCAGTGCCTTGAGTATGCCGCCACCGGTTTCCAGCGCGCCTTGTGGCTCGTCGGAATAGCGTATATGCACCCCGTATTGCGATCCATTGCCGAGCCGCGCCTTGATCTTGTCCGCAAGCCAGGCAACGTTGATCACAATTTCCGTGAAGCCGGTCGCACACAAATGTT
>JBOIAZ010000177.1:0-5273 GCA_050739175.1 Gammaproteobacteria bacterium | reverse complement strand
ATGGGCGTCACGCCGGCCGAGGCCGAGAAACACATAAAGCTGGTGCTGCTTATCAACGACGTATCGCTGCGCAACCTGATTCCCGCCGAACTCGGCAAGGGTTTCGGCTTTCTGCAGAGCAAGCCGCGCTCGGCGCTGTCCCCCATCGCCGTGACGCCGGACGAGCTGGGCGATGCCTGGAAAGACGGCAAGGTGCATCTGCCGCTCGTCACGCAGCTGAACGGCAAGCTGTTCGGTGAACCCAATGCCGGCGTGGACATGCAGTTCAGCTTCCCGCAGTTGATCGCGCATGCGGCCAAGACCCGGCCGTTGGCGGCCGGCACCATCGTCGGCTCCGGCACCGTCGCCAACCAGGATGAGTCCAAAGGGTCGTCATGCCTTGCCGAAAAGCGCGTGCTGGAAATCATCAAGACCGGCAAAGCCGTGACGCCGTTCATGAAATTTGGTGACCGGGTGAAAATCGAGATGTTCGACAAGAACGGCGCTTCGATTTTCGGTGCCATCGAGCAGACAGTGGAGAAATATCCAATGTAGGGTGCGCTTGCGCACCGGATATTTCCTGATTTCACTCGCGCAGGAGCGGCCTCTGGCCGTGATGCTTTATTTTGTGGGAGCGGCGATACTCGCCGCGATCATCGCGGCGCGGACCAGTGGTCCGCCGGCCGCTCCCACAGGCGTTGCCGCTACAAGATTAATGGTGCGCAAGCGCACCCTACATAAGGAATATATGGAGCTTTATACCTACTTCCGGTCTTCCGCCGCCTACCGCGTGCGCATCGCGCTCAACCTCAAGGGCCTGAAAGCCGATTACCGTTACGTGCATCTGGTGAAAGACGGCGGCCAGCAGCACCAGCCGGAATATCTGGCCCTTAATCCGCAGGGTCTGGTGCCGGCGCTGGTGGACAAAGGGCATGTGCTCACGCAATCGCTCGCCATCATCGAATACCTGGACGAAACCCATCCCCAGCCTCCCTTGTTGCCAAAAGACGCTCCGGGCCGCGCGCGCGTGCGCGCGCTGGCGCAGATCGTGGCCTGCGACATACATCCGGTGAACAACCAGCGGATTCTGAAATACCTGGAAAAGGAATTCCGCGCCGACGAGGCTGCGCGCAACACTTGGTATCGCCACTGGATCGTCGAGGGTTTCAATGCGCTGGACAATCTGTTGGGCAGCAGTCCGGCCACGGGTAAGTTCTGCCACGGCGATCAACCGACGCTGGCCGACGTTTGCCTTGTGCCTCAGGTGTTCAATGCCCGGCGCTTCAAGATTGATCTCGCGTCGTTTCCCGCCATTGAACGCATCAACAATGCCTGTCTGGCACTGCAGGCATTCGCGGATGCGGCGCCGGAACGGCAACCCGACGCTGCCTGAACCGGGTGGAGCTGAATACCATCGGCCCGGATTGTGAACCGTGAAAAAACAAGGCGACATCTCTGCCGCCTTGCTGCCGTGAAGCGCGAGCTTGGCTTACGGTTGCAGTGCCAGCACCCGGGCGGTGCCATCGGCCGGATTCTCCAGCACCTCTACGCGCTGCCCAACCTGGAAGATCAGGTTCGGGTCCACGCCCTGGGTGATCGCGACGGTGCGGCCGTCGTCCATTTTCACCGTGATGGTGACGCCTTGAGCGGTACCCATGGCCTTGCCGGCGGCGTTGCCGGCGATGCCGCCGAGCACCGCACCGGCAAGCGTGGTCAGCGCTTGGCCGCGGCCGCCGCCCGCGGCGCTGCCCGCGATGCCGCCGGCCACCGCGCCGATGCCGGTAGACAGACCCTGCTCGTTCTTGCTCGGTACCACCTTGGCCGCGGCCAGCGATACCACTGTGCCGTAGTTGACCTGCTGCTCGGTGCGGGTCGCGGTCCCGGTGTAAGTCGTGGCGCCATAGGGGTTCGGCCCCAGATTCGCGCATCCGGCCAGCAGCAGAGCCGCCGCTGCACCCCAGGTCGTGCGATTAACGATGATTTTCAGCATGTCCTTGCTCCTCCTGAGCGTGTGAGTGAATAAAAACTTGGACCGCGCACAATCGCGGGTGTTCCGCTGAATTAACGCGGCACGCGGCCAACGGCTTACTGCTGCGCGGCCTCGTGGTCGATGCGGAACAGCGGCACGCCCTCGGCGGTCCAGCGCCGGTCGTCGTTCATCAGCGTGTACAGCCACTCCGCGCGACCCGCGATGTTGCTGCTTACGTCCTGCCAGTTGATTTCGCCGCCCTGCTTCAGGCTGCCGGCCTCGTTGCCACCCTGTTCCAGGCGCGCCGCCTCCATCTGCCACTTGAGCGCAAAGAATCGCGCTGCCTCGCGGCAGTTCTTGGCCGCGCCGGCTTCGGCGTGATCGGTCGGTACCACGCCGGTAATCACCCAGAGTTTGGGGCGTCCGCCGTGCTTGGGCCACACGCGGCCGAGCATGGCGCGCTGCGGCACCACCCACTGCCATTCGCCGGTGATGTCGGTGTCGAACACCTGCAGCTTGCGCAGATAATCGGCCACCTGTTGTTGCTGTTGCTTGTGCCATTCGGCAAAGGCGGCTTCGTCAAAAGGCTGGGCGGACGACATGACAACCTCGGGATTTGCGGATACCGCATTTTACGGGAGATGGGGCGCGCATAGGTACTCCCGGCTCTGCATTTCGGTGAGACGGCTTGCGGTGCGCTGGAATTCTAAAGCGAGGCGCTTGCCGGTATAGAGTTGTTGCAGCGGCACGGCCGCCGAGACCGCGAGTTTCACGCGCCGGTCGTAGAATTCGTCCACCAGCGCCACGAAGCGGCGTGCTTCGTCTTCCAGTTCCGCGGTGAGCATCGGGATGTCCGACACCAGCACGGTGTGCCAGGCGCGGGCGATCTCGATGTAATCCGCGGCGCTGCGCGGTCCGCCGCAGATATCCCGGAAACCAAACCACACCACGCCATCGGCGTGCTCTTGCACCGGAATTTCCCGATCATTGATCAGCAGCGGAGCGGCGCTGGTGTGCACGCCGCCGGACAAATGGCGGAAGAATGACTGCAGATGGCTGTCGGCTTCGGCGCCGGCCGGCACGTAATACAGGCGGGTATTTTCCAGGTGGCGCAGGCGGTAATCGTTGCCGCCGTCGAGGTGCAGCACATGGGTGTGCTGTTTCAGCGACCGGATGGCGGGCAGGAAGCGCGCGCGCTGCAGGCCGTCCCGGTAAAGATTGTCGGGCGCCAGGTTGGAAGTCGCCACCAGCGTCACGCCGTCATCGAACAGGTACTGCAGCAGGCGTCCGAGCAGCATGGCGTCGCCGATATCGGACACAAAGAATTCATCAAAACACAATACCCGTGCCTGCGCGCTGAAATGTTTGGCGACCATCCGCAGGGGATCTTCCTGATCCGGCAGCGCCTTCAGGCGTGCGTGCACCATCTGCATGAAGTGATGGAAGTGCAAGCGCTGCTTTTCCGCAAGCGGCAGACATTCGTAGAAACAATCCATCAGATAGGTCTTGCCGCGGCCGACGGAACCCCACAGATACAGCCCCTTCAAGGAAGATTGTGTTTGTCCCAATGCACGCCGCCACCAGGGCAAAGGTGGCCGCTTGAGCAGATGTTCATACAGGAGATCGAGTGCTGCTACAGCACGCGTCTGGGCAGCATCCTTCACGAATCCTGGTTTGCTCAAGTCCGCTTGGTAGCGTTGTTTTGGGCTCAGCGGGATCTGCGAGTCATTCATTGATTATGGTTTGGCAATAATTGTCGTTTGCGGGAGCTGCATTCTCTGTGGGAGAGACGGTCCCCGTCGCGATTCCGCATTATCGCGGCGAATATCGCCGCTCCCACAAAACAGAGAAAATTTGTCTGAGGGGTCGTTCACGCTCAATCCGTTTGTAATTCCGGCAGGTTCCTGTAGTGCTCCAGTGCCTGTGGGTTGGCGAGCGCATCGGTGTTCTTTACCGGCCAGCCGTGGATCACGTTGCGTACCGCGAGTTCGGTGATCTTGCCGCTGATGGTGCGCGGAATTTCGGGCACGGCGATGATCTTCGCCGGCACATGCCGCGGTGAGGTGTTGTCGCGGATGGTTTTCCTGATCTTGGCGATGAGCGCGTCGTCGAGCGCCACGCCCTCGCGCAGGCGCACGAACAGGATCACGCGCACGTCGCCCTGCCAGTCCTGGCCGACCGCGATGCTTTCCACGATTTCCGGCAGCTTCTCCACCTGCCGGTAGATTTCCGCGGTACCGATGCGCACGCCGCCGGGATTGAGCGTGGCGTCCGAGCGGCCGTGGATGATGAGGCCGTCGCGCGCGGTGAGTTCCGCCCAGTCGCCGTGGCGCCACACACCGGGGAAGTATTCGAAATACGCTGCGTGGTACTTGCGCCCGTCCGTGTCGTTCCAGAATTGTACCGGCATGGACGGGAAAGGCCTGGTGCACACCAGCTCACCCGGCCGGCCGCGCACCGGCCTGCCCTCCGCGTTCCAGATTTCCACCGCCATGCCCAGGCCGCGACACTGGAGTTCCCCGGGATACACGGGCAGCAGCGGATTGCCGAGTGCGAAACAGGAGATGATGTCGGTGCCGCCGGAAATCGAGGACAGGCATACCTCGCGCTTGATGTCGCGGTACACGTATTCGGAATTCTCCGGCAGCAGCGGTGAGCCGGTGGAGGTGATGATGCGCAGTTTTCCGAGCTTGTGCTTCTGGCGCGGCCTGACATTGAATTTCTCCGCGGCCGACAGGTATTTGGCGCTGGTGCCGAAGATGCTGATGCCTTCCTCCTCGGCGATGCGCCACAGGATGTCCTGATGCGCGTGGAAGGGTGAACCGTCGTAAAGCAGCAGCGTGGCGCCCACGGCGAGGCCCGACACCAGCCAGTTCCACATCATCCAGCCGCAGGTGGTGAAGTAGAAAATCACGTCCTCGCGCTTGAGATCCGTGTGCAGCACCAGTTCCTTGAGATGCTGGATGAGCGTCCCGCCGGCACCGTGCACGATGCACTTGGGCACGCCGGTGGTGCCGGAACTGTACATGATGTACACGGGATGATCGAAGGGCAGCTGCGCGAAATCGATTTCGGTCGCGCTGCCCAAAAAATCCCGCCACAGCACGGCGCGCGGTACGGCGGAAATGTCCGGTCGAGCATTCACGTACGGCACGACCACCACGTGTGCTACCGACGGCAGTTTTTCCAACACGCCGCGGATGCGTGCGAGTGAGTCCACGGTCTTGCCGGCATAGAAATATCCGTCGCAGGTGAACAGCACCTTGGGTGCAATCTGGCCGAAGCGGTCGAGCACACCGTTGATGCCAAAATCCGGCGAACAGGA
>JBOIAZ010000176.1:0-21522 GCA_050739175.1 Gammaproteobacteria bacterium | reverse complement strand
CCCTCAGCTCTACATGCGTAGCACACGTCTTTGATTTAACCGCCTGCTACCCGACGGGCAGGGAAAACAGACGGCGAGTCCGGAATGTTTTAGTGATTTGGCGCCGGATGCACCACACCACGATCTTGTGAGACACGACCGTTGAACGCCCTCGAAGGGCCTGGACGCACAAGCACGGCTCCAGTCAACGGCTAGCCGGGATTAAGCGGCTAGGGCGTAGTTACTATCGTTCGCAACTAGCGTTGTTGCAAGACAGTTTAACGAGGAATCCTGCACCTCGGCATGCACTTCGGGTTTCGCGACCCACGTCGAGACCAGGTCGCCCCCACGCTGTCGCTGCCATTGTACACCGCCGTTCGCGCGGGGTTGCGATCAGCCGTGCCGCACCAGCCGCTGCTTCTGGCGCTGCCAGTCGCGCGCCTTTTCGGTGGCGCGTTTGTCATGGAGTTTCTTGCCCTTGGCCAGGCCGACTTCAAGTTTGGCGCGCCCGCGTTTCCAATAGAGCGCGAGCGGCACCAGGGTGTAGCCCTTGCGCTCGACCGCGCCCGTGAGCCGATCCAGTTCCACGCGCTTCAGCAGCAGCTTGCGCGTGCGGGTGGGATCGGGATGCACGTGGGTGGAGGCGGTATTGAGCGGCGTCACGTGCGCGCCCAACAGCCAGGCTTCGCCGCCCTTGATGAGCACGTAGCCCTCGGTGATTTGCGCCTTGTGGGCACGCAGGCTTTTGACTTCCCAGCCCTGCAGCGCCAGTCCGGCTTCGAGACGCTCTTCGATGAAATAGTCGAAGCGCGCGCGCTTGTTGAGCGCGATGGTCGCAGCAGTGTGCTCAGTCGCATCTTTCTGTTGCGGCATGCGGCGATTATAGCCTGCGTACCGTGCGGTTCCGGCGTTGTGCCGCGCGGGCATTTGCAGCACAATCGCCGTCCATGCCGGACCCGGTTTCCCGCTAGGCGCCGCCCATGCGCACCGTCAATAAGTCGGCGCTGGTGCCGTATACCGCGGCGCAAATGTACGCGCTGGTAAATGACGTCGAGCGCTACCCCGAGTTTCTGCCGTGGTGCCGCAACGCCCGTATCCTCAGCCAGACCGCTGCCGAAATGTGCGCCAGCCTGGAACTCGCGCGCGGCGGTTTTCACAAGACCTTCACCACCTGCAACCGGCTGGATCCCGGTCGCAGCATCGTGATTGCGTTGGATCGGGGGCCGTTCCGGCACCTCGAAGGCCACTGGGGCTTCGCGGATCTTGGGTCCGAGGGTTCCAGGATCACGCTCAACATGGAATTCGAATTTGCCGGCACCATGCTCGACCTGATGGCCGGCCCGGTGTTTCACGAAATCTGCAATTCGCTGGTGACGGCGTTCACGCGTCGTGCTGCTGCCTTGCATGGCAAGTCCGCAAACCCTGCGCGTTGAAGTCGTGTACGCACACTGCGACCGGCAGTGCCTGGTGATGCTGGAGGTGACGGCCGGCACGACTGCACACGATGCCGTGCAACTCTCGGGACTGCAGCAGAAGTATCCCGAGATTGCGGCCACGGCCTGCCGGCTCGGGATATTCGGCCGGGCGGTCGTACCGCAACAACTGCTGCGGGACGGGGACCGGGTGGAAATCTATCGGCCGTTGCAGGTTGATCCCAAGCAGGCGCGCCGCAAACGGGCGCACGCACAACGCTGATTTAACTGCCTTTGTTGGTGGTCATCGGCACCCGTTCGATGCTCACGACCTTGCCGTCCTTGAAGAGCACCACCACATGCTCGCGACTCGCGCCCTGCACGGGGGCGAGACTGCTCGGCAGGTTGTAATACACGTAGTCCCAGCGATCCGGGTAGAACGGATCCCGGATCATGGGCGGACCCAGCACAAAGCGCACCTGGGCCTCGGTCATACCGGGCTTGACCTGTTCGATCATTTCAGGCCTGAGGAAATTGCCCTGCTTGATGTCGGGGCGGTAAACGCAAGCGCTCAAGGCGAGCGCCGCAAACAGCAGGGCGGGAGCAATCAGGCGCATGGGAGCGGTTGTGCTGCGTGACCAGAGGGTGATAATACCCGAGTGCCGGCGCGTCGAGAAGCGGCGGCCGCGAGGAACTCTGCGTGGAAAGCCAGGAATTGCGCAACGCCGGTCTCAAGGTGACCCTGCCGCGGGTCAAGATTCTCGAGATCCTGGAAAGCAGCGCGCTGCGCCACATGAGCGCCGAGGACATGTACAAGGCGCTGCTCGATTCGGGCGAGGACATCGGTCTGGCCACCGTTTACCGGGTACTGACGCAGTTCGAGACCGCCGGTCTGGTGACCCGGCATCATTTCGAGGGCGGGCATTCGGTATTCGAACTGAACCAAGGCATGCACCACGACCATATCGTGTGCGTGAAATGCGGGCGGGTGGACGAGTTCGTGGACGGCGAAATCGAAAAACGCCAAAAGCAGATCGCCAATGCCAAGGGCTACGAAATCACCGACCACTCGCTGTATCTGTACGGCGTCTGCCCGGAATGCCGCAAGACCCTGAATAAATAACCAGCGTTCGGGAATTTTCCGGACGCGGGCGCCGGCGTCCGACAAATTTACGAGGCGCGGGGTGTACGGCTTTCAGGAATTGCCAGCGCGCGCGATCATTTCGCTGGCATGCTTGCGCGTGGTGGCGGTGATTTCCACCCCGCCCAGCATGCGCGCCAGCTCTTCAATCCGGGATTTTCTGTCGAGCAAATCGATGCGCACCGACGTGGTCTGGCCGTGCGCTTGCTTGAGCACACGGAAGTGCCGGTGTGCCTGCGAGGCCACCTGCGGCAGATGCGTGACGCACAGCACCTGGCGGTGGACACCGAGGCTGCGCAGATAGCGGCCGACGATTTCGGCCACCCCGCCGCCAATGCCGGCGTCCACTTCGTCGAAAATCATGCAGGGTACGGCGCTGGCGCGCGCCGCCACCACCTGGATGGCGAGCGCGATGCGCGACAATTCTCCGCCCGATGCCACGCGCGCCAAGGCTTTGAGCGGTTGGCCGGGATTGGCGCTCACCTGGAATTCCACCGCGTCGCTGCCGTGCGGTGAAAGGCGCTCGGCGTCGGTGTTTACCTGGATTGCAAAGCGGCCGCCGGGCATGCCAAGTTCGCGCATGATGCCGGTAGTCCTAGTTCCGAGCCGGGCAGCAGTCTGCCCGCGCTCGCGACTGAGTTGCGTGCTGGCCTCACGGTAGGCGTCGCGCAGTCGCGCGAGTTCGAGCTCCAGTTCCTGCAGTGCGACTTCGGCGTTTTCGACTGCGTGCAGCTCGACGCGCAGCTTTTCCAGCAATACAGGCAATGCTTCGGGTTCGAGGTGGTGCTTGCGCGCCACATCGTGAATCGCGCCCAGGCGGTTTTCGATTTGGTCCAGCCGCTGCGGATCGAGATCCGTGTCGGCCAGATAGCGGCGCAGCGTTTCGCCGGCTTCCGTGAGCTGGATTTCGGCATTGTTCAGCAGATTACTCACCGGCTGCAGGCGCACATCGAGTTCACCCAGCGCGCTGAGCGCGGCCAATGCCTGGTGGGTCAACTGATGCGCGGAAGCCTCCTCGCTTTCGTAAACGGCATGCAGCGCGGTTTGGGCGCCTTCCATGAGCTTGCTGCTGTTGGCCAGCCGCCGATGCTCTTCGTTCAGCGCCGCGATTTCGCCGGGCTGCAAACCCAAAGCGTCGAGTTCGCTCACCTGGTGGCTGAGCAATTCCAGATGCGTGTCGCGGTTCCGGGCGGCGGCACGCAGCGCCGTCAGCCGTTCGTGGGCCGTTTTCCAGTCGCGGTACAGCCCGGCAACCCGGGCGAGCAGGGCCGGCTGATCGGCGAATTCGTCGAGTAGTACCAGCTGCGCGGCCGACTTGAGCAGTGACTGGTGTTCGTGCTGACCATGGATGTCCACCAGCTGTTCACCGAGCTCGCGCAGCAGCTGCAGCGGTACGCTGCGTCCATTGATCTGGCCGCGTGCGCGGCCGTCACGCCCCAGCACGCGCCGCAGGATGCACGCGCCGTCTGCCGCCAGCTCATGCGCGTCCAACCATGCGCGTACCGACGGCAATTTGCCGATGTCGAATTCGGCGCTGATTTCGGCGCGCTCGGCTCCCTGGCGGATAACGTCGGCGTCGGCACGATCGCCGAGCACCAGTCCGAGTGCGTCCACGAGGATGGATTTGCCGGCACCGGTTTCGCCGCTGAGCACGCTCAGGCCGGCGTCCAGATCCAGCTCCATCCTGTCGATGATGGCAAAGTCGCGGATGACGAACTGGGTCAGCATGCGTTATTCATTATTGCCGCGCGTGGGTGCCGGGCCCCAGTGCAGCTTGGTGCGCAGAATGCGGAAGTAATCGTGCCCGCGTGGATGGATGAATGTCACGGCGCGGTCTGCGCGCCACACGCGTATCCGGTCGCCGGCGTTGAGTATCTGGGTGTGCTGGCCGTCGCTCGTGGCCTGCGCGCGGCCGCCGTGGGTCTGGCTGATCACGATTTCCACGCGACTGCCGCCGCCCAGCACGATGGGGCGGTCGCCCAGCGCATGCGGGCAGATAGGCACCAGGATCATGGCATCCAGCGCGGGGTGCAGAATCGAACCGCCGCCGGAAAGCGCGTAGGCCGTCGAACCGGTCGGCGTGGCCACGATGAGACCGTCGGCGCGATGCGCGCACACGAACTGCCCGTCCACATGGGTTTCAAATTCGATGAGTCGTCCCCCGCCGGTTTTCTGGATGACCACGTCGTTGAGCGCGGGTGCGCAGGCGCTGGACTGCGCACCGTGGACGATCTCGGCCTCAAGCAGCAGTCTGCGGTCGGCGCGGTATTCGCCGCGCAGGATGGCCGCGATGTCCACGTCCATCGAGTCCGGCGATATGTCGGTGAGAAAACCCAGGCGCCCGAGATTGATGCCGACCAGCGGCACCGGCCGGACGGTGAACAGGTGCGCCGCCTTGAGCAGCGTGCCGTCGCCGCCGATGACGATGGCCAGGTCTGCCGCCGCGGTCAGCCGCAAGCGGTCGGCCAGTTGCGCATCGGACGGGTGGCCAAGCAGCGGTGCCAGCGCCGCGTCCACCAGCGTCGTGGCGTGCGCCGCACGCAACTGCGCCAGCAGCCGGGTGAGCGTCGCGGCGATTTGCGGGTCGCCTTCGCGGCCCAGGACGGCGATGGTGGCAAAATGACCGGGCATACCGGCGGCAACGTTAACATGGCGGCCGGAGGCGCGATACGCCGGACGGTTCTTGACGGTTTTCCCGGCGCATTGCTGGTTTTTTCCCGTGGCACTCCGCGTCAGCGAGTGCCGGATGCGTGACAATGGAGCAATGGCAAACATGACAGGCCCGACCGCGGCGGCGGCGCTGAATGAACGCGCACAACACCTGCTCAAGGTGTTGGTGGAGCGTTATATCCGTGACGGTGAGCCCGTGGGCTCGCGCACCTTGTCGCGGGATTCCGGCATGGAACTGAGCCCCGCGAGCATCCGCAACGTCATGGCCGATCTCGAGGAGATCGGTTTCATCGCCTCGCCGCACACCTCGGCCGGGCGCGTGCCCACGGTCAAGGGTTACCGTTTCTTCGTGGACACACTGCTAACCGTCAAGCCGCTGGCACAGCAGGAGGTGCGCCTGATCCGTCAGCAGCTCGATGTGGAGGATGCCGATCCGCAGGCGCTGCTGGCTTCGGCCAGCAGCCTGCTGTCCGCGGTGACCCACATGGCGGGAGTGGTCACGCTGCCGCGGCTCGAGCATGTCGCCTGGCGGCACATCGAATTCCTGCCGCTGTCCGACAACCGCGTGCTCGCGATCCTGGTGATCAACGAGGGCGAGGTGCAAAACCGCGTGTTGCACCTGGACCGCCGTTACGAGCCCAGTGCCCTGCAGCAGATCAGCAATTACCTGAATGCGCATTTTGTCGGCAAGGATATCCAGGCGGTACGCGCGGCGCTGCTTGAGGAGCTGCGGCGTACGCGTGAGAGCATGAACGAGCTGATGCTGGCTGCGATTCACATGGCGGAAAAGGCCGCCGCAGACCGCAGCCGCGATCAGGGGCGCAGCTACGTAATGGCGGGCGAGACCAACCTCATGGAATGGGCCGAGCTGTCGGACGTGGAAAAACTGCGCCGGCTGTTCGAGGCCTTCAATCAGCGGCGCGAAATCCTGCACCTCATGGACAAGTGCATCGTCGCCGAGGGCGTGCAGATCTTCATCGGCGAGGAATCCGGCTACCGGGTGCTGGACGAGTGCAGCGTGGTGACTGCACCCTACAAGGTGGGCGACGCGGTGGTTGGCGTGCTGGGCGTGATCGGCCCGACGCGCATGGCTTACGAGCGCGTCATTCCGCTGGTGGATTTGACCGCGCGCCTGCTGGGCGCGGCCTTGAACCCGCGCAAGTAAGCCCCACGTCGTGACTCATGCCATCCGCGCCGCGGATGGCATGGTTATGCCCGGCGGTCGGCCGGGAGTGGCAACGGAGGAGTGCATGAGCAAGAAACACGCCGCCCACGCGGAGCAGGCTGAGGCGCCCAATCCGGCTGCGGCGGAGCCTGCAGCCGATCCGGCCTCGGAACTCAAGACGGCGCTTGCCGAAGCCCAGCAAAAGGCCGCGCAGAACTGGGATGGTTATGTACGCGCGGTGGCCGAACTGGACAATCTGCGCAAGCGCAGCCAGCGCGACCTGGAAAACGCACACCGCTATGCGCTGGAACGTTTCCTGCAGGAACTGTTGCCTGTCAAAGACAGCCTGGAGGCGGGGATTGCGCTGGCGGCCAGCTCCGCAGACAGCCTGCGTGAAGGCCTGGAGATGACGCTCAAAATGCTGGCGGCGCTGCTTGAGCGCTGTGACGTGCGCGAGATCAATCCCGCCAGGGGCGCCGTCTTCAATCCCGAGCAGCACGAGGCCATGACCCTGCAGCCCAGTACCGAGGCCGCGCCCGGCAGCGTGCTGTTGACGGTTCAGAAGGGCTATCAGCTGAACGACCGGCTGCTGCGTGCCGCGCGGGTGATTGTGGCGAAGTCCCCGGAGGCGGCTGCTTGAAAGCCTTTGGCCTACCCCCATTTAACCGGATAACTCGAATTCCACCCCTGTTTTGGAGCATGTACCCATGAGCAAGATCATCGGCATTGACCTCGGCACCACCAATTCCTGCGTGGCCATCATAGAAGGCGGCAAGCCCCGGGTCATCGAGAACAGCGAAGGCGACCGCACCACGCCTTCGATCGTGGCCTTTACCAAGGACAACGAGGTGCTGGTCGGCCAGTCGGCCAAGCGTCAGGCGGTTACCAACCCCAAGAACACCCTGTACGCCATCAAACGGCTCATCGGCCGCAAATACACTGACGACGTGGTTCAGAAAGACGTCGGCATGGTGCCCTACAAGATCGTCAAGGCCGATAACGGCGATGCCTGGGTGGAAGCGAGCAGCAAGAAAATGGCGCCGCCCGAGATTTCGGCGCGCGTGCTGCAGAAAATGAAGAAGACCGCCGAGGACTATCTCGGCGAAGAGGTCACGGAAGCGGTGATTACGGTTCCGGCCTATTTCAACGACTCCCAGCGCCAGGCCACCAAGGACGCCGGCAAGATCGCCGGTCTGGAGGTCAAGCGCATCATCAACGAGCCGACGGCTGCGGCGCTCGCCTACGGCCTGGACAAGGTCAAGACCGACAGGAAAATCGCGGTCTACGACCTGGGGGGCGGCACCTTCGACATTTCCATCATTGAAATCGCGGAAGTGGACGGCGAGCACCAGTTTGAGGTGCTGGCCACCAACGGCGACACTTTCCTGGGCGGCGAGGATTTCGACAAACGCATCATTGACTACATCGCCGCGGAATTCCACAAGGAGCAGGGCATCGACGTGCGCAACGATCCGCTTGCGATGCAGCGGCTGAAGGAGGCCGCGGAGAAGGCCAAGATTGAGCTGTCGTCCTCGCAGCAGACCGAGATCAACCTGCCGTACATCACCGCCGACGCCAGCGGTCCGAAACACCTGAACGTCAAGCTCACGCGCGCCAAACTCGAGGCGCTGGTGGAGGATCTCATCCAGAAAACCGCCGTGCCGTGCAAGACCGCGCTCAGTGATGCGGGCCTGTCGGTGAGCGACGTGGATGAGGTGATCCTGGTGGGCGGCCAGACGCGCATGCCCAAGGTGCAGGACACCGTGAAGGACCTGTTCGGCAAGGAGCCGCGCAAGGACGTGAACCCGGACGAAGCCGTGGCGGTCGGTGCCGCGGTGCAGGCCGGCGTGCTCAAGGGCGACGTCAAGGACGTGTTGCTGCTGGATGTAACGCCGCTGTCGCTCGGTATCGAGACGCTGGGCGGGGTGATGACCAAGCTCATCGAGAAAAACACCACCATTCCGACCAAGGCCACGCAGGTGTTCTCCACTGCGGATGACAACCAGACCGCGGTCACGGTGCACGTGCTGCAGGGCGAGCGCGGAATAGCGCGCGACAACAAGTCGCTCGGAAAATTCGACCTGAGCGACATTCCGCCCGCGCCGCGCGGCGTGCCGCAGGTCGAGGTGACCTTCGACATCGATGCTAACGGCATCCTGAATGTGTCCGCCAAGGACAAGGCCACCAACCGCGAACAGAAGATCACCATCAAGGCGTCCTCGGGCCTGTCCAAGGAGGACATCGAGCGCATGGTCAAGGACGCCGAGGCGCACGCGGCCGAGGACCAGAAAGCCCGCGAACTGGTGGACACGCGCAACCAGGCGGAAAACCTGGTGCACGCCACCGACAAGAGCCTGAAAGAACTCGGCGACAAGGTATCGGGCGAGGAACGCGCGCGCATCGAGTCGGCCATTAGCGAGCTCAAGGACGCCATCAAGAAGGATGACAAGCACGTCATCGAGACCAAGGCCCAGGCGCTTTCGGAAGCGGCCGGCAAACTGGCCGAGCGTGTGTACGCGGCCAAGCAGGAGGACGCCAAAGCCGCCGGCGCAGGTGCGGCCGGCGGCGGCAAGGACCAGGGCAAGGACAACGTGGTGGATGCGGAGTTCGAAGAGGTCAAGGACGGCAAGAAACAGGCTTGAGCCAGGGCAGACTGATGACGTTGCGGCCTGCGCCGGAGTTTGCGCAATCAGACTCCCGCGCGGGCCGTGTGTTAATCCGGACGGGAGCGCACATGGGCAAGGGGCGGATGGAGGCCTTCAGCGACGGCGTGCTGGCGGTCATCATCACCATCATGGTGCTGGAGATGAAGGTGCCGCATGGCGTCAGTGTCGCGGCACTTGCGCCGGTACTGCCCGTGTTTCTGGTTTACGTGCTGAGTTTCATCAACCTCGCCATCTACTGGAACAACCACCACCATCTGCTGCACTCGGTGGAACGCATCAGCGGCCCGGCAATGTGGGCCAATCTGCATCTGTTGTTCTGGCTGTCGTTGATTCCCTTCGTGACCGGCTGGATGGGCGAGAACCATTACGCCGCGCTGCCGACCGCGGTATACGGCGCGGTGCTGCTTGCCGCGGCGCTCGCCTGGCAGCCGCTGCAGCGCGCGCTGATTTCTGCCAACGGCGGTGCGCAATCGAAACTGGCGCGCGCGGTGCGGCGCGATTTCAAGGGCAAGCTGTCGGTGGGGTGTTACGTCGCCGCCATCGCGCTGGCGTTCGTCAGCCAGTGGATTGCAGACGCACTCTACGTGCTGGTGGCGATCCTGTGGCTGGTTCCCGACCGGCGCATCGAACGGGTGCTCTCCGAATGAGACTTTCCATGTCAACCTGGATATGCGGCGTGCCGCTCTCATTCCGGCGCCGGCTCGCAACGCCATGAGCAAGCGCGATTACTACGAAGTGCTGGGCGTGACGCGCGGCGTACCCGAGGCCGAGATCAAGAAGGCCTACCGGCGGCTGGCCATGAAATATCATCCCGACCGCAATCCGGGCGACAAGACCGCCGAAGGCAAATTCAAGGAAGCGAAGGAAGCCTACGAAGTCCTGACCGACGAGCACAAGCGCGCCGCCTACGACCAGTTCGGCCATGCCGGCGTGGATGCGGCGGCGGCCGCGCAGGGGCGTACCGGTGGCTTCAATCCCGCGGACGCCTTCGGCGACATCTTCGGCGACATGTTCGGGGACATTTTCGGCGGCGGCCGGCGTGCTGGGCGCGGGCAGCGCGTGTACCGCGGCGCCGACCTGCGCTACGGACTGGAACTGGAACTGGAGCAGGCGGTGTTCGGCGACAGCGTCACCATCCGGGTGCCGGCTCTGGTGCGCTGCGAGATCTGCAAAGGCAGCGGCGCGCGCTCCGGCAGCGCACCGCAAACCTGCCCGACCTGCCGCGGTCAGGGTCAGGTGCGCATGCAGCAGGGGTTCTTTTCTCTGCAACAGACCTGTCCGCACTGCCATGGCAGCGGCACGGTGATCACCGATCCCTGTCTCAAGTGTCGCGGTGAGGGGCGTGTGGAAGAAAGCCGTAAACTGTCGGTGAAGATTCCGCCGGGCGTGGACAGCGGCGACCGCATCCGTCTTGCGGGCGAGGGCGAAGCCGGACCCCAGGGCGGTCCGGCAGGCGACCTGTACGTGGAAATCCACGTGCGCCCGCATGCGCTCTTTACCCGTGAAGGTGCCGACCTGCTGTGCGCGGTACCGGTATCGCTCATGACCGCGGCACTCGGCGGCCAGGTCGAAGTGCCGACGCTGGATGGCAAGGTGGTGCTCAAGATTGCCCCCGAAACCCAGAGCGGCCGCGTACTGCGCCTGCGGGGCAAAGGCGTCAAGCCGGTGCGCGGCGGCAGCACCGGTGATCTCCTGTGCCGCATCGAAGTGGAGACCCCCGTGAATCTGAGCCGGGAACAGAAGGATCTGCTGCGCCAGCTCGAGGCCTCGTTGCGCGCCGGGGCAGCGCAGCATTCGCCGCGTGAACTTTCCTGGTTCGAGGGCGTGAAGCGTTTCTTCTCGCACAGCCGCGCATGAATACCAAGTCAACGGAAACTGCAGCGCGCATTGCCTTGCTCGGCGCCGCCGGGCGCATGGGCCGCACGCTACTCGAGTTGGCGCGCGATTATCCCGGCGTGGCCATCAGTGCCGCCGTGGTCCGTGCGGGCCATATTCCCGCGGCGTCGCCGCCGGGCCTCGCGTGGGACACCGATCTGAGAACGGCGCTGCTGACGAGCGACGTGCTGCTGGATTTCTCGAATCCGGCCGGCACCGCCGCGGCCGTGGACGCGTGTGTGGCGGCAGGTAAACCGCTGGTGACGGGAGTGACGGGCCTGGATGACGAAACGCGCGCCAAACTCGCGGCGGCCGGCCGGCGCATTGCGGTGCTGGCCGCTCCCAACATGAGCCTCGCGGCCAATCTGTTGCTGCAGCTCACACGCAGCGCGGCGGCGGCACTCGGAGCGGAATATGACCTCGAGATCATCGACATCCATCATCGCGGCAAGCGCGACGCGCCTTCGGGTACCGCGCTGGCGCTGGCGGAAGCCGCGGCCGCCGCTCGCGGCCAGCACCTGGGAGATCACGTGGTATTCGCGCGCCACGGCAAATCCGGGCCGCGCCGGCCAGGCAGCATCGGCATTGCCTCGGTGCGCGCCGGAGACGCCGCCGGCGAACACCGCGTGCTGTTCGGTGGCCCGGCCGAGGGCCTGGAACTGACGCACCGCGCCGCGAGTCGCGCGGCGTTTGCGCGCGGTGCGCTGGCTGCGGCCAAGTGGATAGTCGGCCGGCCCGCGGGCGAATACAGCATGGCCGAAGTGCTGAATCTGCCCAACAAATAATGTAGACGTGGACGGACACGCCGGCGTTCCGCTAAAATTCGCCCGCAACTGCAGCCCGTTTGGCGGGAACTGCGGTGCCGCTGCAACCCGCGGCGGCAACTGAGGAGGTGCCTTTGGATCAGCCGGCCATCCTGGCTCTCGAGGACGGTACGATTTTCCGGGGTGTTTCCATTGGTGTTTCCGGGGCAGCGGTCGGCGAGGTGGTGTTCAACACCGCCATGACGGGGTATCAGGAAATCCTCACCGATCCGTCCTACTACCAGCAGCTCGTCACCCTCACTTATCCGCACATCGGCAACACCGGCGTCAACCCCGAAGACGCCGAGTCCGCACGCGTCATGGCGGCCGGATTGATCATCCGCGACTTGCCGGTGCGCGCCAGCAACTGGCGCCTGCGCGAAACGCTGGGGGATTATCTGCGGCGCGAAAACATCGTCGCCATCGCCGGCATAGATACCCGCAAACTCACGCGCCTGCTGCGTGAAAAGGGCGCGCAGAATGGCTGCATCGCGGCCGGCACGGATGCGCAAGCAGCGGCTGCGCTGCAACAGGCGCGCGCGTTCCCCGGCCTGAACGGCATGGATCTCGCCAAGGTGGTGAGCACGCGCAAACCCTATGAATGGAACCAGGGTAGCTGGCGGCTGGACAGCAATTCAGCGCTACTGGTCAAAGACGGCCAGTTCCACGTGGTGGCCTATGACTACGGCACCAAGCTTACGATTCTGCGCATCCTGGTGGATCACGGCTGCCGGGTGACGGTGGTGCCGGCGCAAACCACCGCACGTGAAGCTCTGGCGTTCAATCCGGACGGGCTGTTTTTCTCCAACGGTCCCGGAGATCCAGGAGCCTGCGATTACGCGATTCAGGCGATGCGCGAATTTCTCAGCACCGGCATTCCGATTTTCGGCATCTGTCTCGGCCATCAGCTGCTGGGGCTGGCGAGCGGCGCGCGCACCGTGAAAATGAAATTCGGCCACCATGGCGCGAACCATCCGGTACTGGATCTGGGCACCGGCCGGGTGATGATCTCCAGCCAGAACCATGGTTTTGCGGTGGACGAGCGCAGTTTGCCGCCGGCCCTGCGGGCCACGCATCGTTCGCTGTTTGACGGTACGCTGCAGGGCATGGAACGCACCGACTGCGAAGCCTTCGGTTTTCAGGGACATCCCGAAGCCAGTCCCGGGCCGCACGACGTGCGACCGCTGTTCGAGCGCTTCGTGAACGCCATGGCGGCGCGCCGCGCCTCCGGGCAGATGGCGGCGACCGCCTGAATATGCGCGATGACATTTTCCCGGCAGCGCACAACGCGCGCTGCATTGGCAGGCGCACGCCGGATGCCGGCATGCCCGTGCACTGAGAGCACACCGATGCCCAAGCGCAGCGACATCCACAGCGTCCTGATCATCGGCGCCGGACCGATTGTCATCGGTCAGGCGTGCGAATTCGATTATTCCGGCGCGCAGGCATGCAAGGCACTGCGCGCCGAGGGTTATCGCGTGGTGCTGGTGAATTCCAATCCCGCGACCATCATGACCGATCCGGAGATGGCCGACGCGGTGTACATCGAGCCCATCCACTGGCGCACGCTCGCGCGCATCATCGAGAAGGAACGTCCGGACGCGCTGCTGCCCACCATGGGCGGCCAGACCGCGCTCAACTGCGCGCTGGATCTGGCGCGCGAAGGCGTGCTGGAAAAATTCGGCGTGGAGATGATCGGCGCCTCGCGCGAGGCCATCGACATGGCCGAGGACCGCGACCTGTTCCGCCGCGCCATGCAGGACATCGGGCTGGCCGTGCCGCGTGCCGGCCTGGCGCACAATCTCGAAGAAGCCCTGGTGGTGCAGGCCGAGATCGGCTATCCGACCGTGATCCGCCCCTCGTTCACGCTCGGCGGTTCGGGCGGCGGCATCGCCTACAACCGCGACGAGTTCGTGGAAATCTGCGAACTCGGCCTGGACCTGTCGCCCACCAATGAGTTGCTGATCGAGGAATCGGTGCTCGGCTGGAAGGAATTCGAGATGGAGGTGGTGCGCGACAAGCGCGACAACTGCATCATCGTGTGCTCCATCGAGAACCTCGATCCCATGGGCGTGCACACCGGCGATTCCATCACCGTGGCGCCGGCGCAAACCCTCACCGACAAGGAATACCAGCGCATGCGCGACGCCTCTATCGCGGTGTTGCGCAAGGTGGGCGTGGAGACCGGCGGTTCCAATGTGCAGTTCGCGGTCAATCCAGAGGATGGCCGGCTGCTGGTAATCGAGATGAACCCGCGCGTGTCGCGTTCCTCGGCGCTGGCCTCCAAGGCCACCGGTTTTCCCATCGCCAAGGTGGCGGCGAAACTCGCCGTCGGCTATACGCTCGATGAACTGCGGAACGAAATCACCGGCGGCGCCACGCCCGCATCCTTCGAGCCGACCATTGACTACGTGGTCACCAAGATTCCGCGCTTCACGTTCGAAAAATTTCCCCAGGCCGAGCCGCGCCTGACCACGCAGATGAAGTCCGTGGGCGAGGTCATGGCCATCGGCCGCTGTTTCCAGGAATCGCTGCAGAAAGCGCTGCGCGGCCTGGAAACCGGCAGCGACGGCCTGAATGAAAAAATTGAGGATTTCGCCGCCGCCGGCGTTATGGATGTTTTGCGCCATGAATTGCGCGCCGCCGGCCCGGAACGGCTGTGGTACGTGGCCGATGCGTTCCGTGCCGGCCTGACACCCGAGGAAATTTACAACCTGTCCCGCATCGATCCCTGGTTCCTTGCGCAAGTCGAGGACCTGGTGCGCGAAGAGCAGCGCGTGCGCGCCGCCGGGCGGCAGGCGCTGGATGCCGGACGCTTGCGCGCGCTCAAACGCAAGGGGTTTGCCGACAGCCGTCTGGCTTGGCTCACGGGCACGAAAGAACACGAGATTCGCGCATTGCGGCGCAAGCGCGGCATTCGGCCGGTGTACAAGCGCGTGGATTCCTGCGCCGCGGAGTTTGCTTCGAGCACCGCTTATCTGTATTCGACTTACGAGGAGGAATGCGAAGCCCAACCCTCGGCACGCGACAAGATCATGGTGCTCGGCGGCGGGCCGAACCGCATCGGCCAGGGCATCGAGTTCGACTATTGCTGCGTGCATGCGGCACTGGCCCTGCGCGAAGACGGCTACGAGACCATCATGGTCAACTGCAATCCCGAGACCGTGTCCACCGACTACGACACCTCGGACCGGCTGTACTTCGAACCGCTGACGTTTGAAGACGTGATGGAGATCATCGAGCTGGAGAAGCCCAAAGGTGTGATCGTGCAGTTCGGCGGGCAGACACCGCTGAAACTTGCGCGTGCGCTCGAGGCCGCGGGCGCGCCGATCATCGGCACCTCGCCCGATTCGATTGACCTCGCCGAAGACCGCGAGCGCTTTTCGAAGCTGGTGGAAAAACTCGGCTTGCGCCAGCCGCCGGCGCGCAGCGCGCGCAACGAGCAGGAGGCGGTGAAGCTCGCGCGCGAAGTGGGTTACCCGCTGATGGTGCGGCCGTCCTACGTGCTCGGCGGACGCGCGATGCAGGAAGTGTTCAGCGAGGAGGATCTTGTGGGCTACATCCGCAGCGCCGTCAAGGTTTCCAACGATTCGCCGGTGCTCATGGACCGTTTCCTGGAAGACGCCATCGAAGTGGATGTGGACGCGCTGGCCGACGGCCGGGAAGTGCTGGTCGCGGGCATCATGGAGCACATCGAGCAGGCCGGCATCCATTCCGGCGATTCGGGCTGTTCGCTGCCGCCCAATACCTTGTCCGCGGAGATGCAGGCTGAAATCCGGGAGACCGTGATCAGGCTCGCCAATGCGCTCCAGGTGGTGGGGCTGATGAACGCGCAGTGCGCCATCCAGAACGGCAAGCTATATATATTGGAGGTCAATCCGCGCGCATCACGTACTGTGCCGTTCGTATCCAAGGCGGTCGGCGTGCCGCTCGCCAAGGTGGCGGCGCGCTGCATGGCGGGCCGCAGTCTCGCGCAGCAGGGCGTGCGTGCGATTCCGGTGCCCGGGTATTTCTCGGTCAAGCAGCCGGTGTTCCCGTTCATCAAGTTCCGCGGCGTGGATCCGATTCTCGGGCCGGAAATGAAATCCACCGGCGAGGTCATGGGTACCGGCCGTGGTTTCGGCGAAGCCTACGCCAAGGCGCAGTTCGCTTCCGGGATCATCATTCCCAGCGGCGGCAAGGCCCTGCTTTCGGTGCGTGACGCCGACAAGCGCGCCGTGGTGGGGTTGGCGAAGGCACTTATCGAACGCGGCTTCAGGCTGGTCGCCACCCATGGCACCGCGGCAACACTGACGGCGGCGGGCGTGGTTTGTGAGCGCATCAACAAGGTGCGCGAAGGCCGGCCGCACGTGGTGGACCTGATAAAAAACGAGGAGGTCAGTCTCATCGTCAACACCACCGAGGGCAAACAGGCCATACTTGAGTCATACTCCATCCGGCGCGAAGCGGTGGCGCACAAGATTACCTATTACACGACCATCGCGGCCGCCAAGGCTACGGTGATCGCGCTCGACTACCTGGACTCCGCCGACGTCAACAAGCTGCAGGATCTGCACCGGGAACTGGCCTGATGGCGAAGATACCTCTGACGGTGCGCGGTGCCGAACGCCTGCGCGAGGAAGTAAAGCGCCTGAAGGGCGAGGAGCGGCCGCGCATCATCCGCGCGATCGCCGAGGCGCGCGCCCATGGCGACCTGAGCGAAAACGCCGAGTACCACGCGGCCAAGGAGCAACAGGGCTTCGTCGAGGGCCGCATCAAGGACCTGGAAGGCAAACTCGCCGATGCCGAGATCATCGACGTCACGCACATTGCTGCCAATGGCAAGGTGGTGTTTGGCGCCACCGTGCTCCTGGCCGACGAAGACACCGGTGAGGAGAGCAGATACCAGATCGTGGGCGAGGACGAGGCCGATATCAAGGCCGGACGCATCTCGGTGAATTCACCGATCGCGCGCGCACTGATCGGCAAGCTCAAGGGCGACGTGGTGGTGGTCAAAACGCCCGCGGGTGAGCGCCAGTTCGAAATCGTCGAGGTGCGTTACGAGTAAGCGCACGCCCAGCAGCGCCCGCTGGCTGCATGAGCATTTTTCCGATGCCTACGTGAAGCGTGCGCAAGCCCAGGGATGGCGCTCGCGCGCGGCCTTCAAGCTGGAGGAAATCCAGCGCCGCGATCACCTCATCAAACCCGGCATGACCATCGTGGATCTCGGCGCGGCCCCCGGCGGCTGGAGCCAGTATGCGGCGGGTGTGCTGGCGGGACGCGGTCTGCTGCTGGCGCTGGACATCCTGCCGATGGCGCCGCTGGCGGGAGTCGAGTTCCTGCAGGGTGATTTCACCGACGCCGCGGTACTCGCCCGGCTGCGCGAGCGGCTGGCGGGGCGTACGGCAGACCTTGTTTTATTCGACATGGCGCCCAATATCACCGGGGAGGCGGACGTTGATCAGGCGCGTGCCATGCGGCTCGCGGAGCAGGCACTGGAATTCGCCCGTCCGCTGCTCGCAGCGCGCGGTGCGCTGCTGGTCAAGGTCTTTCAGGGAGCCGGTTTTGCGGCGTTTTTGCAGGAGCTGCGCCGTGGCTTTGACAGCGTGGCCACGCGCAAGCCGGGCGCCTCCCGGGCCCGCAGCCGCGAGCTTTACCTGCTGGCGCAACGGCCGAGGTCCGGCGTGGCCTAAATGCTAGAATTAAGGCGAGCGTCGCAGTGGCGGCGTGTGTGAGGAACGGATTTTGAACGATTTTCTCAAAACCCTGCTGATCTGGGTGCTGATTGGCGTGGTGGTGCTCGCTGTCTTCAACAGCTTCACTTCCAGCGGCAGCAAGCCCCAGGCCATTGCTTATTCGACGTTCCTCTCCGACGTGCAGCAGGGCAGCATCGGCAGCGTCACCTTCGATGGGCGCAACATCACCGGTACGCTGTCCTCCGGCGAGAAATTCAGCACTTATAGCCCGCTGACCACGGATTTCACGCCGCTGGTGGACACGCTGCGCAAGACCAACGCCAACGTCAAGATCGAGGCCAAGCCGCCCGAGCAGACCTCGTGGCTGCTGCAACTGCTGTTCTCCTTTGGCCCGATCATCCTGCTGGTGCTGGTGTGGGTGTATTTCATGCGCCAGATGTCCGGCGGCGCGGGTGGCCGCGGCGCCATGTCCTTTGGCAAGAGCCGCGCACGCATGCTGGGCGAGGATCAGGTCAAGGTCACGTTCAATGACGTGGCCGGCGTCGAAGAGGCCAAGGAAGAGGTCGCCGAACTGGTGGAATTCCTGCGCGACCCCGGCAAGTTCCAGAAACTGGGCGGGCGCATTCCGCGCGGCGTGCTCATGGTGGGCGCGCCCGGTACCGGCAAGACGCTGCTCGCCAAGGCCATCGCCGGCGAGGCCAAGGTGCCGTTCTTCTCGATTTCCGGTTCCGACTTTGTCGAAATGTTCGTGGGCGTGGGCGCGTCGCGCGTGCGCGACATGTTCGAGCAGGCCAAGAAACACGCGCCCTGCATCATTTTCATTGACGAGATTGATGCCGTGGGCCGGCACCGCGGGGCGGGCCTCGGCGGCGGCCACGACGAACGCGAGCAAACCCTGAACCAGTTGCTGGTGGAGATGGACGGTTTCGAGGGCAACGAAGGCGTGATCGTGATCGCGGCCACCAACCGCCCGGACGTGCTCGATCCCGCGCTCTTGCGCCCCGGCCGTTTCGACCGCCAGGTGGTGGTGCCGTTGCCGGACGTGCGCGGGCGCGAGCAGATTCTCAAGGTGCACATGCGCAAAGTGCCGATCGCGGATGACGTGCGGCCCTCGATCATCGCGCGTGGCTCGCCGGGGTTCTCCGGTGCGGACCTCGCCAATCTGGTGAATGAGGCGGCGCTGTTTGCGGCGCGCAGCAACAAGCGCAATGTCAGCATGGTGGAATTCGAAAAGGCCAAGGACAAGATCATGATGGGCGCGGAGCGGCGCTCCATGGTCATGAGCGAGGATGAAAAGAAGCTCACCGCCTTCCACGAATCCGGCCACGCGATTGTCGGCCGGCTGGTGCCGGACCACGATCCGGTTTACAAGGTGAGCATCATTCCTCGCGGGCGGGCGCTCGGCATCACCATGTTCCTGCCCGAGGACGATCGCTACAGTTACAGCAAGCGGCGGCTGGAAAGCCAGTTGTCGAGCCTGTACGGCGGGCGCGTCGCAGAGGAAATCATTTTCGGCGCGGAGTGCGTGACCACCGGCGCCGCCAACGACATCGAGCGCGCCACGCAGATCGCGCGCAATATGGTCACCAAGTGGGGGCTGTCCGATAAACTCGGGCCGCTGAGCTATGAGGAAGAAGAGGGCGAGGTGTTCCTCGGCCATTCGGTCACCCGCCACAAGCAGATCTCCGGCGACACCCAACGCGTGATTGACGTGGAAGTCCGCAGCCTGATCGACCGCAACTATCAGCGCACCAAGCAGCTGTTGCAGAACAATCTGCCGAAGCTGCACCTCATGGCCGAAGCGCTCATGAAGTACGAAACCATTGACGCGACGCAGATTGACGACATCATGGCCGGCAAGCCGCCGCGCCCGCCTGAAGGCTGGGATGACAGCGACCGCGGTGGTCAACCGCAGCCGTCGGGTGCCAGTGTGCCCGTGACTCCGCCCGCGTCCGCGCCCGCGCCGGCCGCAGCCAAGAGCAGCAGCCACGCCGAACAGCATTGAGGCTGAGGCACAGGGAATAATATGAGCCGGCGTTGCGCGCCGGCTTTTTGTTTATATGTCATTCGGTAAACGGACTCGGGATCCGGCGGACAGCATGCGGCGCAGCAGCGCTTCCGGCCTTCAACCGACGTACGCGATAACGCGCTGCGTGTAGCGTCCCAAACGTTCCGGGATTGAGGCTGGAATCGTGCGCTTGACACTCGGCAAACATACCCTGGATCTGTCGCAACCCCGCGTCATGGGCGTGCTCAACCGCACGCCGGACTCGTTTTCGGATGGCGGTGCATTCACGGATTTTGATGCGGCGTTGCAGCATGTCGAGCGCATGGCAAGGGAAGGTGCGGCAATCATTGATATCGGCGGTGAGTCCACGCGCCCCGGCGCGCAGGCCGTGAGTGCGCAGGAGGAAATGGATCGCGTCATGCCGCTGATTGAACGCCTGGCGCGGCAAATTGATATTCCGATTTCCATTGATACCAGCAAGCCGGAAGTGATGCGCTCCGCGGTGGCGGCGGGGGCCGGCATGATCAATGACGTGTATGCGCTGCGTCAGCCGCGAGCACTGGAAATTGCGGCACAGCTGGGTGTGCCCGTCGTGCTCATGCACATGCAGGGCGAGCCGCGCAGCATGCAGCAGGATCCGCATTATCGCGACGTGGTGACCGAGGTCCGGCAATTCCTTCTCGAACGCGTTCGCGCCTGTGAAGCCGCGGGCATACCGCGTGCGCGCCTGTTGATTGATCCGGGTTTCGGTTTCGGCAAGACGCTGGAACACAACCTGGAATTGTTGCGCGGATTGCAGAACCTGGCGGTATCGGACTCGCCGCTGGTGGTGGGCCTGTCGCGGAAATCGTCCATTGGCAAGCTGCTGGGCGGCGTGCCGGCAGACGCACGCCTGTTTGGCAGCATTGCGGCTGCAGTGATCGCAGTAATAAACGGCGCCAGCATTGTTCGCGCCCACGATGTGAAGCCGACAGTCGAAGCATTGAAAGTGGCGGCCGCGGTGCGTGCCGGCGGATGCTACAATTTTCCCGCCTGACACGGGGAGGTCCGCATGACGCGCAGATATTTCGGCACTGACGGCATCCGCGGCAAAGTGGGCAGTCCGCAGATGAGCGCCGACTTCGTGCTGCGCCTCGGATGGGCGGCGGGCCGGGTGCTGGCGCCGCACGGCGGTGGCACGGTGCTGATCGGCAAGGACACACGCATCTCGGGTTACATGTTCGAATCGGCGCTCGAAGCCGGGCTGTCAGCGGCCGGCGTGAACGTGCAATTGCTCGGCCCGATGCCCACACCGGCCATTGCCCAGCTCACATGCGCTGCGCATGCGCAGGCGGGCGTGGTGATCAGCGCCTCGCACAATCCCTTCGAGGACAACGGTATCAAGTTCTTTTCCGCCGACGGCCGCAAGCTCGCCGATGAGGTCGAGTTGCGCATCGAAGCGGAGCTTGAGCGGCCTTTCGCGACCGTGGATTCCGCGCTGCTCGGCGGCGTGCGCCGCATGCAGGACGCGGGGGCGCGGTACATCGAGTTCTGCAAGTCGAGCGTGGAAAAGGGGCTGACTCTGGCGGGCCTGCGGCTGGTGCTCGATTGTGCGAATGGCGCCACCTACCGCGTTGCGCCGGAGGTCTTCGCGGCGCTGGGTGCGCAGGTGACCAGCATTGGGACACAGCCGGACGGTCTGAATATCAACAAGGACTGCGGCTCGATGCATCCGCAAGCGTTACGGGCGAAGGTTCTGGAGACCGGAGCGCACCTGGGTATCGCCTTCGACGGCGACGGCGACCGTGTGCTGATGATTGACAATCGCGGAGCACTGGTGGATGGGGACGAGTTGCTGTTCATCATCGCGCTTGCGCGCAAGGAACGGCGGGCGCTGCGCGGACCCGTCGTGGGCACGCAGATGAGCAATCTCGGTCTGGAACAGGCTCTGCGTGACGCCGGCGTGGGATTTCTGCGCGCCCAGGTGGGCGACCGTTACGTGCTAGCCTTGCTCGAAGAGCAGGGCGGCATATTGGGCGGGGAAAGTTCCGGGCACATCATCTGTCTCGACCGCACCACCACGGGTGACGGCATCATTGCCGCCCTGCAGGTGCTCGAGGCTTTGCGCCCGGTGGATTATGACTTCGCC
>JBOIAZ010000175.1:0-12640 GCA_050739175.1 Gammaproteobacteria bacterium | reverse complement strand
TTGCCGGAAATGCACCACACGCCGGCGGCCAGCGTGAAACCGGCGACAATCCACACCAACGGCAAAAACAGTGGCATTGGGCTGCGTCCGTCTGTGGCTGCGGCAAGCCGAGGTTTTCAGTGCCCCTGGGGTCCGGCTTTCACGTTCTGCTGCCGAAGGTTCAATGGTGCCTGCGCTCGTGGCCGCGAGCTCAGCAGCCAGTGATCGAATTCACGCACCGACAGCGGCGCACTGATCAGATAACCCTGAAAGCCCAGGCAACCCATGGAAATCAGCGCGGTGCGCTGCACTTCGCTTTCCACGCCTTCGGCGATCACCAGCAGGTTCATGGCCCGGGCCATGGCGATGATGGTCTCGATGAAATTGTCCTTGCGGTCCAGGCGCATCTCGCTGATGAACAGGCGGTCAATCTTGAGCTCCTGCAGCGGCAGTTTCTTGATCGCGGCGAGGGCCGAATACCCGGAGCCGAAATCGTCAATCGAAAACCGGGCGCCCAGCGCGTGCAACTCCCGAATGGCTTGCGCCACTTCGTCCATGTCCTGCAACAGGGCATGCTCGGTGATTTCCAGGGTCAGGCGCGCGGGTTCAATACCGGCTGCCTGGGCCGCGGACTGCACTTTGGCGACGAAGCCGCGGGTGGCCAGTTGCCAGGGGCTGATGTTCAACGACAGCCGCTCGGGCACCGGCATGCGATCTTCATCCCAGGTGCGCAGCTGCGCGCATACGTTTTGCAGGACATAGTCGCCGATGGCGTGAATCAGGCCGGTCTCTTCCGCCACCGGCACGAAATGCCGCGGTTCGATGAAACCCAGGTCCGGATGAAACCAGCGCAACAGGGCTTCCGCACCGATCAGGTTGCCGGCAACATCCACCTGCGGCTGGTAATACACCTTGAGTTCGTGGCGCTCGAGCGCGAGACGCAGCCCCTTTTCCACCACCATGCGACGGCTGGCGTCGGCCTGCATCTGGCTGGCAAACACCGCGGAAGTATTGCGGCCCGCGGCCTTGGCGCTGAACAGCGCCATGTCCGCCTGCCGCAGGACGCCGCTTTCGTCAACGTTGCTGTCCGGGAACACGCTCACGCCGGTGCTGGCGCCGACGGTGAGTTCGTTCGCACCGATCTTGAAGGGTTGCGCCAGGCTCGCGGTCAGGGTGTGCGCGGCGTGCAGCGCGCGCGTGCGCGCCAAATCCCGGCTCCTTTCCAGGTTGCCCAGCACCACGGCAAACTCGTCGCCTCCCAGCCGGCAAACAATGCGGCTTTCCGGCAGGGCACTTTGCAGGCGCGCGGCGACGAGTTTCAGCAGCTCGTCGCCGGTGTGGTGGCCCAGCGAATCATTGATGGTCTTGAAGTGGTCCAGGTCCAGGAACACGATGGCGCCGTATTTTCCCGACAGCCGATGCTGGGTGAGCGTGGCGCGCAGGATCTTGTGCAGCAGCCGGCGATTCGGCAGATCCGTGAGGTGATCATGGAAGGCCATGTGCTGCAGGCGTTCTTCGACGCGCTGGCGCTGCAGGGTTTCGGACTGCAGCGCGTTTACGTTCCGGTCCAGCGCGCGGGCGCGCACCTGCATGTCGTGGCGCAACGCGAAACTCATGATCAGGATCAGCGTGAACAGGCCAAATTCGGCGAACGCCGGGCCGCGCAGGGCCAGCGGCGCGACCAATTGGTCATGCAGAATCGCGGCCATCTGGATGACCAGGTAAGCCGTGAGCGGCCCGGCTTTGGCCAATAGATTCCGACGCCACAGGAACACGCAGCGCCACAGAACCCAGATGAAAAATACGGACACCGCCACGTGATAAAAGTAGGCAAAGGGCCCCGGGTTTCCGTAAAACCCGCTCAGGGTTTCATGCCAGGGCAAGGCCAGCGATTCGCCGTCGGCCAGGGTGGAATACCACAGGCCGCGGAACGGCAACATGTCCGCGATCAGCAGAATGCCGAATGCCGGCGCCGCACCGAACAGCCAGTACCTGGGGTTGCGCAGTTCGGTGAACTCGGCCAGGAACCAGACCGCAATGGGATAGGCAATGCACAGGAACGCAATCTTGAGGTGTGCCAGAATGATGGCGGCCTCTATGGATTGGGTTGCATAGAACGCCGCCGTCACCGCCATGCACAGAGAAACGGACAGGCACAACAAACCGAAGGCCAGGAAGCCGGGTTCGCGGCGGCGCCACACTCCCGCGATAATGAAATACGTCATCGCGAACAGCGAGAAGCCCGACGCCATCCAGATTGCGGGTACAAACAGGTGCATATTTCCCCGGTAACTGCCTCTAGGATATAAAGTTATTAGCCTCGGCATGCTACGCTAACAGCTATAACCCCGCCAGCCCAGGCCTGTGGGCGTTGACAACACCCGCGGGCCCGAGGCCGTGCAATGCCGAGACCGGTGTAGCGGCCAGACTCGCAATGCAGGCCCGGCGCGGACTCCGCCAGGTGACCTCGGCGCATTCGGCTGATTCGCCGCGAGCCGCCGATATCGGAATATTGTTCGGCTCAGGAAATTTCTGAGCAGGTTATGGGCAATCGTGACGGAGTACAGGCATTTGACCCAACGCAAGCTCTCCCGCAAGACCAAAGCCAAACGCCTGCCGGTGCGCCGGGCGGAGCGTGGCCTGGATGCCGTCGAGATTGTGCTGCACATGGACGCCGCAGAATTGGCATCATTGACGGCGCAGGTGCAGAACCTGGGCGGTACCGCCATCGGCGGTTACCGCGAGCCGTTTTCGGGAAATCCGGTACTGCTCGCCACGTTGCCTGTCGCTGCGGTTGCGCCCACCCCATTCCAGCGCGATCTTTCACCCACGCACACCAAACGTCTGGCGCAGAAAATCGAAGAGAGCGGCTCGTTTCTCGATCCCATCATCGTGGTGCGCGGCGCTGACGGCAAACTCTGGACACCCAACGGCCGACACCGCCTGGCCGCCGCCAAGGTGCTCGGGCTGAAACAGATCACCGCGCTGGTGTCGCCGGACGAAGCGCTCGCGTTCCGCATCCTCGCGCTCAACACCGAGAAAGCGCACAACCTGAAAGACCGCGCGCTCGAGGTAATCCGCATGGCGCGCAGTCTGGCCAAGAGCCGGCCGCGCGCCAAGGAAACAGAATTTGCCGCGGAGTTCGAGGCGCCGGAATTTCTGACGCTCGGAATTCTCTATGAGGATGACAGCCGTTTCGCGGGCGGCGCCTACAGTTCGTTCCTGAAGAAACTCGATCGCTTCGGCGAGCACACGCTGGCGGCGGGTCTTGCGCGGCGTCAGGATCACGCGGCGCGCTTGCGCCAGATTGATGCACAGGTCAAGAAAATTGTGGCGAAATTGCAGACGCGCGGCTTCAAGTCGCCGTACCTGCGCAACTACGTGGTGGCACGCATTAATCCGGTGCGCTGGGTGCGTCTGAAGAAAAACGACAAGAAACCGCCCATGCCGATGGCTGCGGCACTCACGCGCATGGCCGCGGCGGCGCGTGATTTCAATGTGGAGTCGGTGAAGCCGTCCGATCTCGCCATCGTCGCGGCGTTGTCGTCAGACTAAGAACAAACTGCGGGCGCGACGGTCCCCGTCGCGATTTCTGTTTTTGCAGAATCACCGCCGGCAGACGGCGGTTGCAGCCGCCGCGCAAAGTTCGGCTGCGCAGGTTCAGGAAGTGATGTACTGGCGGAGGGATTCGGCCTCGGTGGTTTTTTCCTGCAGCATGGCTTTGACCAAATCGCCGATGGAAACTATGCCCACCAGCCGGCCCCGATCCACCACCGGCAGGTGGCGGAAGCGTTTCAGAGTCATGCGCTGCAGCACGTCCTCGATACGTGCGTCCTGCTGCACGGTCTCGACCGGCGTGCTCATGATTTCCGCAAGCCGCATGCTGCCGAGCTGGGCACCGTGGCGCGCGAAGCGCCGCAGGATGTCGCGCTCGGTGACGATTCCGGCGATCTCACCGTCGCGCTTGAGCACCACCAGCGAGCCGACGCCACGCTCGGTCATGAGTTGCGCGGCGGCCGCGGCTCGGATGTCTTCCCCGGAAGTGACTATCTCGTGAACCGGTTTGTTCTGCAACACTTGGGATACAAGCATGGTTTTGCCCTCCGTGACCCTTGGGGAAAGTTTAGTTCAATCGGGCCTGCGCGGCGCGGCGCGGCGCACAAACTCGCAGGCTTGCATGGCGATCTTGAGCCAATGTGATTGGGGAAGCCGGACCACCAGCCACTCCTTCATGAGCCGGCCGCGCGCGGGCTCGAAATACTCGCCCTTGCCGGATTTCACCAGCTCATCCACGCGGCCGCCTGGCAGTTTCACCACAAATTGCCCTTTGGAGGACAGCCTGGCGAAAATCCTGCCCTTGACCTTGAGCGCGGCCGAGCCGAAACCTTTGCCGCCGTAGGTGACTTGACGATTCTGTTTGAAGGCTTTGACAAGGGCGGTCAAGCCCGCGGCGGATTGACTGGCGGTCCGCGCCCGGGTTGCGCGTCGCGACGGTTTTTCCACAGCTGCGAGGAGGCCGGGGAGTCAGGGCAGTTTGATCTTGCCGCCGCCCGGCAGGCCGCCTTTGCCGCCCAAGCCGCCGAGCCCGCCGTTGCCCGCGCCGGGCAACACGATGGAAGAAGTCGCTTCGCGGCGCATTTCCTCCAGGCGCTTCATGGTCTGCTCAATCGCGGCCTTGGCGCCGTCACCGAATTTCTCCGCCGCTTCCTTCAGCGACTTGGCCTCGATGTCGAAGCTGATGGGCAGCGTGCCGAGCGGCGTGAGAATCTGGGTCTGGCCGCTGTAAATCACCGGCCGGGTCTGATCGGGACCGCCGTCACGCGTGACCGGCGTGAGTCGCTGAATGGTGCCGACGCTGCGGTCGGTGAATACTTCTTCCTGATAAAGCTGTTCAGGTGACATCTGGATGTCGAGGTCTTTGGCTTCGCTGGCCATGGCGGTATACCCGGTTGATTTGCTCGGGCGACTAGGTTAGCAGAAATGTTTGCGCCGCCGGCAGCGCTTGCGACAGGCCGGCTTCTGCAACAAGATGGGGTCTGGCGGCGTCACGACAAGAGCAAGCAACATGAAAATCTGCGTACTCGGCGCCGGCATGGTGGGCGGCGTCATGGCCCGCGATCTTGCCGGGCGTCACGATGTCGCGTCAGTCGACCGGAGTGCGTCGGCGCTCGCGCGGCTCGCGTCGCACGGCGTCGCTACGCGGCAGCTGGATCTCGGCGATACGCGGGCACTCGCGGATTTCGTCCGGCCGTTCGACCTGGTGGTATCGGCGGTTCCCGGTTTCATGGGCTTCGGCACCCTCAAGACACTTATCGAGGCCGGCAAGAACGTTGCCGACATTTCCTTTTTTCCGGAAGACGCGCTGCAACTCGATGCGCTCGCCAAGCGCCGGGGAGTTACCGCACTGGTGGATATGGGCGTGGCGCCGGGCATGGACAACCTGATCCTGGGTCATCACGACGCGCACATGCAGGTTGCGCGTTTCGAATGCCTGGTGGGCGGATTGCCGCAACATCCGCAGCCGCCGTTCAATTACAAGGCGCCGTTTTCCCCGATTGATGTGATCGAGGAGTACACCCGGCCGGCGCGTCTGCAACGCCGCGGCAAGGTCGTGACCCTGCCGGCGCTGAGCGAGTGCGAAGCGGTGGAGTTCGAAGGCGTGGGCCGGCTTGAGGCCTTCAATACCGACGGGCTGCGCTCGCTGCTCGAGACCATGGCGCATGTTCCGCAGATGGCCGAGAAGACCTTGCGCTATCCCGGCCACGCGGCACTCATCGCAGCATTCAAGCAATCCGGGTTTTTCTCCGAGGACGCGTTGGAAATCGGTGCAGTCAAACTACGGCCGCTGGATATGGCGGTGAAGCTGTTGCTGGAGCAGTGGAAACTGGCGCCCGGAGAGCCGGAATTCACCGTCATGCGCGTCACGGTCGAGGGTGAGGAAGACGGCAGGCGACTGCGCCATGTGTGGGAAGTGCATGACGAATACGATCCAGTCACCGGCTTTTCCTCGATGGCGCGCACCACCGGATTCACCTGCACGGCGGCCGCCCAGCTGCTGCTCGAAGGCAAATTCCGCGAACCCGGGGTGCATCCGCCGGAAATCGTGGCGCGCGCTGCCGGCTGCTTCGATTACATCGTGGCCTATCTCAAAGAACGCCACGTGAATTATCACCACCGCGCAAGTGCGCTGTGAGCGGCGGCTGAGCCGGGTCTGCTAGAATACCCGCCCTTTTCGGGGCACCCGGACTACGCCATGAATACCGAGATTTCCTCCTTCGAATCCACGGCCGAGCAGGTGGTGGAGCTTGCCAATCGCGTGAGCGACGATCATCCCGAGGCGGATCTCTGGGATATCGCGGACGGCCTGCTGGCCGGTGCGGTGCATTTCTGGCTGTACTCGCGCCAGCCCTGCGAAGACCCCATGTGCGAGGATTGCGCGCCGGTGTCCACCTCGGGCCTGCGCCAGGCAGAGCTTGAAAAGCTTATCCGCGAGTTCGCCGAGGACAGCGACTACTACCACGCCCCCACCGACTCCAACGTCGCGCGGGCTTGATTCCCTCGCCCGCCTTTGTTTTAGGCAGAGGGGATGAAGCGTGGAATCAGACAGTTCACTCGTCTGCTGGAAATGCGGAGCCACCCTCAAGGACGTGCCGCAGCCGCTGTCGCGGCTGTCGGAGTGCCTGGCCTGCCGCGCCGAACTGTACGTTTGCCGTCAGTGTCGTTTCTATGACCCGCACAAGCCGGAAGGCTGCACCGAAGAACGTGCCGATCCGCCCAAGGACAAGCAGCGCGCCAATTTCTGCGACTATTTCGCGCCGCGCGCGCATGCTTTTCAGCCACGCGACGTGAGCGCCGCGGACCAGGCCAAGGCGAAACTGGACAAGTTATTCGGGAATTGAGCGCACGCGCGCCGCGTTACTTACCCGGCGTAACTCACTTCCACCACGTAATATCGCATTCTGCCTGCGGGCGTGACCACTTCCGCTTCGTCATCCACGGTCTTTTTGAGCAGCGCCTGCGCGAGCGGCGAATCAATGCTGATGCAGTGGCCGGCCGGATCGAATTCATCCGCGCCTACGATCTGATAGACGGCCCGTGTACCGTGATCGTCTTCCAGCGTCACCTGCGCGCCGAAATAGATGCGGCGGCGGTCCGGAGGCGGATCGGAAATGACATGCAGCTCCGGCATGCGCCTTTGCAGATAACCGATGCGCCGGTCCATCTCGCGCAACTGTTTTTTGCGGTAAATGTATTCCGCGTTCTCGGAGCGGTCGCCTTCGGCGGCGGCGGCCGACAGTGCCTGCACTACCTCGGCCCGCTGCTGCCACAGTTGTTTCAGCTCATCCTGCAGCCGCCGGTAACCGGCCGCGCTGATGTAGGGCGAGGACTTGGGTGCAGGAGGACGCCAGCGACTCATGGACCATTCGGCAATCAGGAAAGATGCCGGGAATTATAGTTGCGGCAGCTGATCCGCGCGCGATTGCAGCCACCAGGCCGCCAGTGCCAGCCACAGCAGGATTAGCAGGATGGTGAGCTTTTCCATGAAACCACGCGCGGGAAAGTGCAGCAGGGCGTACCACCACAGCACGACGAATTCGCATACGGCAAGTTCCATCGCGGCACGGAAGCGCGGTCGCCAGCGCGCGTCCTGCCGGAAGCGCCAGGACTGGAGCAGCATGGCGACGCTCACGCACAGGAAGGCAACGATTGCGCCGGCAACGTGGATGGTGCCGTGGCGGGTGAGATGGCTCGTGGTGTCAGTCGGGAATACGGCCGTGACCACCACACCGGCGGCGCCCAGCATAAACAGGGTCAGAGGCGCGGCGCTGCGTGCATGTGGCTGGCTGCCGATGTAACAGGCGATGGCGAGCAGCACGATCGCCACCGCAAGCGCGTAGAACGCGCCGTGCAGCCAGCCGCTGTAGGGACCGAGCAGGTAAAAGCTCAACGGCGTGCCCATGACGCTGTAATCCGGCCGCAGAAATTGCACCACGGCCGAGGTCAGGAAGAAATACAGCACCCCGATCAGCGCCAGCCGGCCGAGCCAGGGTGTTACACCGGTCACGCGAGCAGAAGCCTGCATCCGATTATTATATGCAGTCATGCCCTTCAATTATTACGCGCGCCTGAGTGCCGCCGACCAGCGCATCTACGATGCCAGCGAGCGCATCGAGGCGCTGCAGTTGCCGAACGCGTCGGAATTGCGGTCACCGGTGGCGAAACTGCAGACCGCGCTCGACTCGGATCGGCCCGTCGCGGTGCAGCATGCGTGCCAGGTTCTGGCGGATGGCCTCTGCGGCCGGTTGCAAGCACCGCCCGTGGCGGTCAAGGTGCTGGCCAGGCGCCCGTCCAGCCGCTACGGTGAATTGCACGGCCTGTATGAAGGCGTGGAGGGCGCAATCAAGGTCGCGCGCATCACGCTCTGGATGCGTACGGCACGGCGCAAACAGGTGGTGGCGTTCCGCAGTTTCCTGCGTACTTTATTGCACGAGCTGTGCCACCATTTCGATTACACCCATTTCAGGCTTGCAGACTCATTTCATACCGCAGGGTTCTACCAGCGCGAGTCCTCCCTGTTTCACCAACTGGTGACCGACGCGCACAAGACTGAGACCGATGGGTTATTTCCCGTGAGCGGGGGCGAGCCTGTAAAATAGGCGCGCCGACTCTGGCATTGCCGTGATTTTGCGAGGAGATTTTCCGTGGCCGGTTATACCGCTCCCCTGCGCGACATGAAATTTGTCCTGACTGAACTGGCTGACCTGGATGAGGTGGCGCGCCTCCCGGGTTTCAGCGAGATCACGCCGGATCTGCTGGACACGGTGCTGGACGCGGCCGGCAAGTTTGCTGCGGAAGTGCTGGCGCCGCTCAATCAGACCGGCGATCAGCAGGGTGCGAAGTTCAGTAACGGCGCGGTCACCACCCCCAAGGGCTTCAAGGAAGCCTATCAGCGCTTTGTGGCCGACGGCTGGAATGCGCTGTCGCTGCCGCCGGAATTCGGTGGCCAGGGACTGCCGCAGGTGGTGTCTGCTCCGGTGCAGGAGATGTGGCAGTCGGCAAACATGTCCTACGCGCTCTGTTCCTTGCTGACCCAGGGTGCGGTCCATGCCCTGCTGCTGACGGGCAGCGATGAGCTCAAGAAGCGGTTCCTGCCGAAAATGGTTTCAGGCGAGTGGACCGGAACCATGAATCTTTCCGAACCGCAGGCGGGTTCCGATCTGGCCGCCGTGCGCTGCCGCGCGGTGCGCGAGGGCGACCACTACAGGCTCACCGGCCAGAAGATATTCATTACCTACGGCGAGCACGACTTTACCGGGAACATCATCCACATGGTACTGGCGCGCACACCGGATGCGCCCGAAGGCGTCAAGGGCATTTCCATGTTCCTGGTGCCCAAGGTGCTGGTGAACGCGGACAGTACGCTGGGCAAGCGCAACGACGTGCAGTGCGCGTCCATCGAGCACAAGCTTGGCATTCACGCGAGCCCCACGGCGGTAATGAGTTACGGCGAGAAGGGCGGCGCCATCGCTTATCTCGTCGGTGAGGAGAACCGCGGCCTCGAATACATGTTTGTCATGATGAACATGGCGCGCTTTACCGTGGGCGTGCAGGGGCTGGGCATCGCCGAGCGTGCCTGGCAACAGGCACGCAACTACGCCAGAGAGCGCGTGCAGAGTGCGGATATCGGCGTGCGCCACGGCCCGCCCGTGACCATCATCCATCATCCGGATGTGCGCCGCATGTTGATGAGCATGAGGGCACGCATCGAGGCGATGCGCGCCGTGGCGTATCTGACCGCGGCACATCTGGATCGCGCCGTGCACCACGCGGACGCCAAAGAACGTGAGCGGGCGCAGGAGTTCGTGGACCTGATGATCCCGGTGGTCAAGGGCTGGTGCACCGAAAACGCGGTGGAGATTGCTTCGCTCGGCGTGCAGGTGCACGGTGGCATGGGCTACATCGAGGAAACCGGCGCCGCGCAGCATTATCGCGACGCACGCATCAGCACGATTTACGAGGGCACCACCGGCATTCAGGCGAAGGACCTGATCGGCCGCAAGATCGCGCGCGACCAGGGCCGGGCCGTGAAGGTATTGATCGGCGAGATGCGCCAGCTCGACGCGCAACTCGCCAAGGCAAGCGGCGAGGATCTGAAGGCCATCCGCACGCGACTGACCGTAGGCATCAACGCACTGGAGGAATCCGTCAACTGGCTGGCGACGAATTACGCCGCCAACGTACGTGCCGCCGCGGCGGGTTCGGTGCCGTTCCTGATGCTGCTCGGCACCGTTGCGGGTGGCTGGCTTATGGCCAAGGCCACGCTCATCGCCCAGCAGAAACTCGTCAAGGGCGGCGCAGACGCCGATTTTTACAAAGCCAAGATCGGCACCGCGCGTTTCTACGCCGATTACGAACTGACCAAGGCGCAGGGTCTCAAAGAATCCATCGTAGCCGGCGCCACCGGCGTCTTGGCGCTGACCGAAGACCAGTTTTGAGCCGTGATGTAGCGTAGGAGCGGCTTTCAGCCGCGACAATTTTGTGGGAGCGGTCGTCCCGACCGCGATAAGATTTGGAATCGCGGCGAGCATCGCCGCTCCCGCAGGATTACCGCTCCTGCGGTTGCCTGCTTTGAGCATTGACATATCGGAAAAAGCCGATATACTAAAGCGCATGGAACAGGTGGAAGTCTTCAAGGCGCTGGCCAACGAATCGCGGCTCAAGATCCTGCAGTGGATGAAGGAGCCAGGCAAGCATTTCGGCGATTGCCCCACGGGCGGTGCCCGCGGCCGCAAGGTGTGTGTGGGGGAGATCCAGGAAAAGCTCGGTCTGTCCCAATCCACAGCGTCCCAGTATCTCGCCACCTTGGAGCAGGCCGGGCTGGTGGTGGCGCGCCGCGAAGGCCAGTGGACCTTTTATGAGCGTAACGAACAGGCCCTCAAGGAACTGGGGGATTTTCTCAAGAAGGATTTGTAAGCGCTGATTTATCCACCCCGCAAGGGGATTTTTCTGCACATGGCATATCGAAATTTTCAAATATGTAGAAACGTATGAATAGCGATAGGAGAAAAACATGAATCCGCAACCGCTGCTGACTCCGGTGAAGCTCGGCCGCTATGAACTGCCGAACCGCGTGGTGATGGCGCCCATGACGCGCGCGCGTGCCTATAACCGCGACCGCGCCTCCACCGAGCTGCATGCGGAGTACTACGCGCAGCGTGCTTCAGCCGGCCTCATCATCACCGAGGGCAGCCAGATTTCCCCGCAGGGCGTGGGTTACGTGTACACGCCCGGCATCCATTCGGCGGCACAGATCCGCGGTTGGCGCAAGGTCACGGACGTGGTGCACATGCGCGGCGGACATATTTTCAACCAACTGTGGCACGTGGGTTACGTGTCACATCCGGATTTTCATGACGGTGCGTTGCCAGTGTCGGCCTCGGCCGTCAATCCACGCACCAGGTCGTTCACGCCACAGGGCTTGAAGGACACGGTGACGTCGCGCGCATTGGGAACCATTGAAGTGCGTTCCGTGATACGGGACTACGTGCAGGCAGCCGGGAATGCCATCGCGGCGGGTTTCGACGGCGTTGAAATCCACGGCGCCAACGGCTATCTCGTCGAGCAATTCCTGCGCGACAGCAGCAATCATCGCCACGATGAGTATGGCGGCAGCATCCCGAACCGTGCGCGCTTCCTGTTCGAGATCGTGGACGGCATTGTGGACGCGATCGGCGCGGATCGCCTGGGCGTAAGGTTGTCACCCGCCAATACCTTTGATGTGCCAGCCGATTCCGACACCCGTGCGCTCTACGATTTTGTTATCGGCGCGTTGTCGAGCTACAAGCTGGCGTATCTGCACCTGCGCGAAGCTCAGGGCGACCTGTCTGCCATTCCCAACATGGTGCAGGACGTGACGGCCCACTACCGTACGGTGTACCGCGGCACGCTCATCACCAACACCGGCTACAACCGCGAGCGCGGCAACGCGGTGATCGCGCGCGGCGAGGCGGACCTCGTGGCTTATGGCTTGCCGTTCATTTCCAATCCGGATCTGGTGGAGCGATTCCGCACCCACGCACCGCTGGCGCAAGCCGACAAAAATGCCTTCTATCAGGGCGGTGCGCGCGGTTACACCGACTATCCGCCTTTGCGGGCCGAAGCCGCCTGATGATTTTTCCCTCGACTCAACCCAGGAGCATTGTCATGAAGCTGTACTACTCGCCCGGTGCCTGCTCGATGGCTCCACACATCGTGCTGAACGAACTCGGTTTGGCTTACGAGCCGATGGAAGTGGACATCGCCAAGACCCACAAGCTGGTGAGAACCGGTGAAGACTATTACAAGATCAATCCCAAGGGTTACGTGCCGGCGATTCAACTGGATGACGGTTCGGTGCTCACCGAAGTGGCGGCGGTTCTCCAGTACCTTGCCGACCGCAAGCCGGAAGCAGGCCTGTTGGCCGCGCCCGGCAGCATGGAACGCTATCGCACCATCGAGTGGCTTACCTTCATCAGCAGCGAATTGCACAAGGGCTTCGGCGTGCTCTGGCATCCGCCGGTGGCGGAAGCCGATAAACAGTACGGACTCGACAAACTCAAAAAGCGTTTCGAGCTGCTCGACCAGCATCTTGCCCACCACGAGTATCTGATGGGCAAGAATT
>JBOIAZ010000174.1:0-2466 GCA_050739175.1 Gammaproteobacteria bacterium | reverse complement strand
GATACCAGTGCCTTGGCGAAGCTGAAGTTCTCGGCGCCGCCGCCGGCCTTGACCAGCGCCGCGGTGACGGTCAGGGCCGGAGCACCGCTGTAAATCGGCCCGCCGAACATGTTGGTGCCCGACCCGGCCTGCGCCGCCGGCGCAGGATCGGAAGCGTGATTCTGGGCGAAAGCCGCGCCGGAAATCAGCGCGATGGCGGCGCCCAATACCGCCAATTTGTACAGATGCTTGTGCATAAAACCTCCTCGACTCAATGAAACACGACCGCTCTCGCGGTCCTCAAACGACTGTTCCGACCATCGTGGCAAGATGCTCAAAAAAGCCGTCACCAGGATGCAGTGCATCCAGAACCTGCCGGGCGTGCTCGGACAGCAGCCCGTGGAATTTTTCACCAAGTTCGCCCGCCAGGGTGGCGAGCGCAATGCTCTGGCGAATGTAGGCAGCCGCCAGTGACACCACCAGGAACTGTTCGGTCGCAACCGCACGCACCGCCTGCGCATCGATCTCCGCCGCGACCATGCGGGCGTCATCCGCGACCAGCAGCAGCCAGCGGCCGCGCTGATCCGGCTGCAAGCAGTAGCGATGGAGATCCCCCTGGCAGCCGCCGCAGGGCTCGGTACACGCGTCCATGCATAATGTGGTAATGGCGATACCCCGCGACCGGGCTTCGCGCAACCGGGGCGCGAGCTTTGCGGCCTCGGGCGGCCGGATGGCCACGAGCAGGCTGCGGCGCGCGCCATCAATCAGCGCGCAGGCCTGGTCGTGCAACTCGGATTCATCTTTCAGATTGAACACCGGTACCAATTCGGGACCGCGCGCCAAAGCTTCCAGGGCCCGGCCCGCAGCTGTCAACGCGCGCGCATGCTCGCTTTCCAGGTTCTGCAGCAGCTCATGGGGCGCAATCGCGGCATAGCGCGCGCCGGTGCGCTGCTTGATACGGCGGGCCGCACCGCGCCGCACGAGTTTTTCGAGAACTCCATACACGTTGGCACGTGGCATTCCCGAGGCTTTGGCGATTTCGTAGCCGTTGGCGGCGCCCGTGCCCACAAGAGTCGCGTACGCGCGGGCTTCATATTCGCTGAACCCCAAGTCCTGCAGTAATGGCGCTACATCCTTCATGGAAATCATTTAGTAGCTGTTCAAGCAGCTACTATAGACCGGCAGTAGCTCATAGTCAAATCCGGACTATTGAAGAGGGCGCCGCCGGGGCGGCCGCAGTGATAGAGTGCGCAACCGTGAGCCGTCTGACCCATTCCAGCCCACGCCCGGCCGCAGACAGCGAGGGCAAGTCCGCACTCGCCGATCTATATCCGGCGCATCTCGAAACCGTTGAACAACACTTCCGCCAGGCGCTCGAGGCGGCCGGCTTTGACGCCATCGTGGTATTCGCCGGGAGTCCGCACACGCTGTTCCTGGACGACATGGATTACCCCTTCAAGGTCAACCCGCACTTCAAGCACTGGCTGCCGCTGCAAAACGCGCCGGATTCCTTCGTGGCCTTGGTGCCCGGCCGCAAGCCGATGTTGGTGTATTACCAACCCGAGGACTACTGGTACCTGCCGCCCGCGCCTCCCTCAGGCTACTGGACCCGGCATTTCGACATCCGCGTCGTGCGCCAGGTCGAAGATGCCCGGACCGCACTCCCCAGCGCACACCGTTGCGCATTTATTGGCGAATGGCAGGAACGTTTCAGGAACTGGGGCTTCGCCGATGTGAATCCGCAGGCGCTGCTCAATTCGTTGCACTACGCGCGCGCCGCAAAAACCGAATATGAACTGGAATGCATGCGCCAAGCAAACATGTTGAGCGTCAAGGGCCATCGCGCGGCCGAGCAGGCATTTCGCGCGAGCGCGAGCGAATTCGAAATTCACACCGCGTTCTGCGCCGCCTGCGGCCAGACCGATAACGAACTGCCCTATCACGCGATCATCGCGCTTAACGAACACGCTGCGACGCTGCATTATCAATATCGCGATACCGGCAAACCCGCGCAACACCATTCGTTCCTGATTGATGCGGCCGCGCAGGTCAACGGTTACGCTTCCGATGTCACGCGCACTTACTCGGCCAAAACCGATGAATTCCAATCGCTGATTGACGCGCTGAACAAGGAACAACAGTTGCTGTGCGGGAAGGTTAAGCCGGAAAAGGACTTCAAGGCGCTGCATCTTGAAGCCCATCATGCCATCGCACGGCTGCTGCATGATTTCGGCTTTGTGCGGCTGCCGCCGGAAGAGATCGTGGCCGCCGGCATCAGCGGTACGTTCCTGCCGCACGGTCTTGGGCATTTATTGGGCTTGCAGGTCCACGACGTAGGCGGCTTCCTGGCGAACCCGCGCGGCGACCTCATCCCCAAACCCGACGGCCACCCCTATTTGCGCAACACCCGGGTATTGAAGGAAAACTTCGTCACCACCATCGAACCGGGCCTGTACTTCATCCCGTCATTACTCGACAAGCTCAAGG
>JBOIAZ010000173.1:0-8574 GCA_050739175.1 Gammaproteobacteria bacterium | reverse complement strand
GTGATCCTGCTGCTCGCGGTGCTGATGCTGGGCTGGCACAACGTGTGGATGAGCGGTCACGGACGCAAGCTCGCCGGCGAGATCAAGGATGTCGGCGCCGCAGTGCTAGCCGGCAAGAAAACCCTGGCCGCACTGCTGGTGGTCTGTTTCACCGCGGTGATGCGCGAAGGCTCGGAGGTGGTGCTGTTTCTGTGGGCCATTGCCGCGAGCGGCGGCCGTGAATTCAGCATGACGGTAGGCGGCTTTGCGGGCCTCGCGGTCGGCATCGCGGTGGGCGCACTGCTATACCGCAGTCTGTTGTTCATCCCCATCCGCTATTTCTTCACGGTCACCGGCTGGCTGCTGCTGCTGCTTACCGCGGGACTCGCGGCGCAGGCCGCGGGTTTCCTCAACCAGGCGGGCCTGCTGCCGGCGTTGGGCACCAGCCTGTGGAACACCTCGCATATCCTGAGCCAGCAGAGCATATTCGGCGAACTGCTGCACATCCTGGTGGGCTACATCGCCCGGCCCTCGGGAATCGAATTGCTGTTTTACGCGGTCACGCTGGTGACAATCTTCACGCTCATGCGCCTCGTTCGATGGCGTGCAGCCCGTCCGCGCGCATTGGTGCGCGGCCAGGAAGCGCGCGCTGAAGCCCAGCCGAGCAGTTCCTGAATCAAGACCATTCGCCAAGCGCATGGGGCGCGCCCCAGAGCGACGCTTGTGCCCGGAAATTACGGATTGAAGGAGAACAAAGTGCGCATTTTTCTGCCCGGACTGCTGCTCGCCGCCCTTGCCTGCGTTTGTGTAAGCCCGGGGGCGCACGCCGATGATTACATCGTGTATTCGCCCTACGTGGTGCAGGGCCAGTCGGAAATCGAATTCCGCGCCCACAGCTTCCATGACGGCGATCCCGCGGTCAGCGGCGAGTATCAATATCTGTTTTCCTTTGCCCACGCCTTCACTGACTGGTGGAAACCGGAGGTGTATTTCGCCGAATATCAACGTAGCCCCGGCGCCGGACAATATCTGAAAGTGCGGGAATTCGAGAACACCTTCCAGCTCTCGCCCGCCGGGGAGTACTGGGCGGATGTGGGGTTTCTAGCTGCCTTCGAATACAAAACCCAGAACGGTCAGCCCAATGAATTTGAATTCGGTCCGCTGGTCGAGAAACGTACCGGCCGCTATGTACACCGCCTGAATCTAATCTGGGAAAAGGAAATCGGCGGCGGCGCAGCGCGCGGCTACGAATTCCGCGGCGCCTATAGCCTGAGCTACCAGTGGCGCCAATGGTTCGCGCCCGGCGCCGAAATTTATGCGCTGCCGCACGACAACGCCTACCAGCTCGGTCCGGTGTTTTACGGCGAACTCGCCTCCACACGCGGCAGCGAATTTGAATACAGTGCCGGGCTGCTCGCCGGCATCAACCGCCAAGCGCCGGACCTGACTTTCGTGCTGCGCCTCGAATATGAATTCTTCTGACGCCCGAGGTGGCGTAAGCTGGTGACGCAGCTGAATGCACCCGCATGCGAGGCTCACGTTCATGACCGACGACCGGCATTTCCGCATCCGCAACGCACGACCGGATGACGTAGCGCTGATTCTGCAGTTTATCCAGGAACTGGCGCGTTACGAAAAACTCGCCCACGAAGTCAGCGCCACCGAACGCGATATCCAAGCCAACCTGTTCGGCACGCGTCCCCGAGCCGAGTGCATCATCGCGGAACACGATGGCACCGCCATCGGATTCGCGCTGTATTTCCACAATTTCTCCACCTTTCTCGGCAAGCCCGGCCTGTATCTTGAAGACCTGTACGTGCAGCCGGCATTCCGCGGCCAGGGCTATGGCCGCGGGTTGTTGAGTCACCTGGCGAAGCTCGCGCTGGATCGTGGCTGCGGGCGGTTTGAATGGGCGGTGCTGGACTGGAACGCACCGGCCATCGGCTTCTACCGCAAGCTCGGGGCCGCCATCATGGCTGACTGGCGCATCAACCGCCTGAGTGGTAGCGCACTGGAAAAACTTGCGTCCGAAGCATCGGACTGAAAATTCACGCCGGCGAGAGCAGCCGTTCCAGTTCCGTAAGTGCCTGCCGGTAAACCTGACGTTTGAAGAAAACCACCTCTTCGACCGGATGCCAGTAATCCACCCAGCGCCAGGCGTCGAACTCCGGCATGTCGCTGGCATCCAGGCGTACCGCCGATTCCTCGCCAATTAAACGTAACAGAAACCAGATCTGCTTCTGGCCGATGCACAACGGCCGGCTGTCGTGACGCTGATAACGCGCCGGCAAACGGTAACGCAGCCATTGTCCGGTGCTGCCCAGCACTTCCACGTGTTCCGGTCGCAGGCCGATCTCCTCGGCAAGCTCACGGAACAAAGCCTGCTCGGGGCTTTCCTGCTCCTGGATTCCGCCCTGTGGAAACTGCCAGGCGGCCTGGCCCGCACGCCGCGCCCAGAACAGCCGGCCGGAGCCATGCGCCAAAATGATGCCGACATTGGCACGGAAGCCATCCGCGTCAATTACTCCGCCGGCGAAACCCGCAGCGTGCACATTCATACCGTCAGTTTTCCACAAATACGCGCGGGCAGGCAAACCCCGGCAGTTGTACCGAACAGGGGATTTCTTTAACCTGCCCGCCCCGCCCGCATTCGCGGAACTTCGACATGAAGCTCGCGCTCTTCGACCTGGATCACACGCTGCTCGACGGCGACAGCGATGATCTGTGGTTTCAGTTTCTCGCGCAGCGCGGTGCGGTGGACGGCGTGCACGACAGCGCCGCGCGCGCGCGATTCATTGCCGATTACCATGCCGGCCGCTTGAATGTGCCGGCGTTCTATGAGTTCGTGTTGCGGCCCATGGCGCAGCATGACCTGCCCACGCTGCTGGCGTGGCGCGGGCAATTCCTGAGCGAATGCGTGCGGCCGCGCATCAGCGCCACGGCGCGCGCGCTCCTCGCCGGCCACCGCAACTCCGGGCACGTGCTCGCCATCATCACCGCCACTAACCGTTTCGTGGCCGAGCCCATCGCCGCAGAGCTCGAAGTTCCCAACCTGCTGGCCACCACGCCGGAATACGACGGCCAGCGCTTTACCGGGCGGGTCTCCGGAATACCGTGCTTCCGCGAAGGCAAGCTGCAGCATCTTTCCGCATGGCTGCAGCGCGAAAACCTCGTGGCCACCGAGACCTGGTGCTATTCCGATTCCCATAATGACCTGCCGCTGCTGGAAAGCGCGAGTCACCCGGTAGCCGTCAATCCCGACGCCGAACTCGCGCAGTGCGCCGCGCAACGCCGCTGGCCGGTCATGCGCATCCGCGGCGACGCACCATTGACGGCACGTTGAGTATGCAAACGCGCGTGCGCCCAGCGCTTCTGCTCGGCAGCCTGGCCGTGTTCACGCTCATGGCATTTTGCGTAGCCCTGACCGTAGGTAGCGTGCCGCTGCCGCTGGGCCACGTAGTGCACGCTCTGAGCGGTGGCGGCGATGCGCTCACGCGTACGCTGGTGCTGGAGCTGCGGCTGCCGCGCGCGGTAACCGCGTTCTCGGTGGGCGGGCTGCTGGCGCTCGCCGGGGCGCTCATGCAGGTGCTGTTGCGCAATCCCCTGGCCGATCCCTACATCCTCGGCGTGTCGGGCGGTGCCGCCGTGGGCGCACTGCTGTCGCTGCTGTTTGGCCTCGCCGGCTATTGGGTGAGTGGCAGCGCGTTCCTTGGCGCACTGATCTCCATGCTCATCGTATTTGTCCTGGCGCACGGCCGCGGCGGCTGGACGCCGACGCGCCTCTTGCTCACCGGCATCGTGGTGGCCTTCGGCTGGGGCGCGGCCATCAGTCTGCTGTTGGTGCTGTCGGACAACGCCAGCCTGCGCGGCATGCTGTTCTGGCTCATGGGTGACCTGTCCTATCGCAGCGGCGGCTGGCTGGCGCTCGTCGTGGTGGTCGTTGGCTTGGCCGCATGCCTGCCGTTCGCACGCCATCTGAATGTTCTCGCCCGCGGCGAAACGCTCGCCGAAGCACTGGGCGTGGCGGTACGGCCGTTCAGTATCGCCATATATATCGTGGCCTCGCTGTTCACCGCGGTGGCGGTAACCGAAGCCGGAGCCATCGGCTTCGTGGGGCTGGTGATTCCGCATCTGCTGCGGCTGGTTTCCGGCAGCGACCACCGCACGCTGCTGCCGGGCGCCGTGCTTGCGGGTGGCAGCCTGCTGATGCTGGCCGACACGCTGGCGCGCACCGTAATCGCGCCCGAGCAGCTGCCGGTAGGCGTGGTGACCGCGGCCATCGGCGTGCCCGTGTTCCTGTATTTGCTCAACCGCGCCCGCGGACCGCTGTGAACATGCCATTACTGGAAGCGCGTGCACTCTCGGTGACCATCGCCGGCAAAACCGTATGCCGGAACCTGGATTTGCACCTCGCGGCCGGCGACTGCCTGGCACTGCTCGGTCCGAACGGCGTCGGCAAGACCACGCTGCTGCACACGCTTGCGGGGCTGCGCGCTCCCGCGCAGGGCGAGATCCTGCTGGATGGCAGGCCGATAAAAAGCCTTTCCCGGCGACGCATCGCGCAGCGGCTGGGTTTGCTCATGCAGCAGCCGGAAGAAAGCCTGCCTGCGAGCGTGCTGGAAATCGCGCTCATCGGCCGGCATCCGCACATTGATTTCTGGCGCTGGGAATCGCACGCGGATGTAAATCTCGCGCGCCGTGCGCTCAAGCTGGTGGGACTGGAAGGTCTGGAACAACGCGTTCAAAGTCAGCTCTCCGGCGGCGAGCGCCGGCGCCTCGACATTGCCACCATCCTGACCCAGGATTCACCGACGCTGCTGCTCGACGAGCCAACCCATCAACTTGACCTGCATTACCAGCTGGCGTTGCTCACACATTTCCGGTATCTGGCGCGCGACCACGGGCACGGCGTCATCATGAGCCTGCACGACGTGAATCTGGCGGCGCGCTTCTGCACCCAAGTGCTGTTGGTGCACGGCCAAGGGGAAACCGCACTCGCTCCCGTAACCAGCCTCAACGCCGAAATCCTCAGCCGCCTCTATCACGTTCCGATGACGACGGTGCGCGCGCTGGGTGGCAGCGTGTTCCTGCCGGGTTAGGCGCACCTGACGCGCGCCGCGGGATGGGTTATCCTTGACACGGTTCTGGGTGAGAATTCACCATCTTGCCCACGCATTTATCTCCCTATGCAGCAAAAGAGGCAGGAATATGACGAAGTTCAGCCATATTGCCAAAATGATTGCCGTCGGCGCCACCGGCGCCTTGCTCGTCGGTACCCTTGCCGCCTGTTCCAACGGGTCCGGTCGTAGCGCCAAAAAGGTGTTGATGGCCTGTCTTGCGCTGCCCGACACTGCCGCCGGCCAGATCATGGGCGAGAAGCTTATCGGCTTGCAGCTGTCCGGCTCGGGTTCGCCGGTGCACATTTGCCAGTATGTCAACGACAACAACGACACCGCCGTGTTGCTGCAGATCTTCGCCTTCAAAGGCAAGGACGCCGCCACCGATCTCGCCGAGGATGCGGCCACCCAGAAAGGGCTTTTCAAGAACAACATCGTCCCCGCCAAGATCAATCCGGTGACCGGCTTCGGCCCAGGGGCGTTCTACCTCGACAACACCATCAGTCCGACCGCCACCTCCGTGCAACTGCATTTCATTTCGGGCGCTAACAAGTTCATGGTGCAGATTAACAATCCCAAGGATTTCGCCACTGGTGAAAAGCAGGCGGCCGGGCTGGCACAAAAAGCCCTGGAGAATATCCAGAACGGCAGCGCTTTCCAGCCGGTGACCACCAACGGCTGAGCCTGCTGCTGGCAAGCTCACGGTCCTGGCTCTCAAAGCCCCGCCTGCGTGGGACTTTTTGTGCGGCTACCCCGCCTTTCTGCAGGTGTGATTGCCACGCGGCTCAGAGATCAATAAAGCCTTCGAGATACTTGACCGCCCTGCCGGCCATCCACACACGCGCACCGTGTGCTTCGCAGAACAATTCCCCGCCGCGCGGCGATAACTGGCGCGCGTGCAATTTGTTTTTGCCGAGTCGCGCCGCCCAATAAGGCACCAGCACGCAGTGGGCGGAACCGGTCACCGGGTCTTCCGGCACGCCGAGGCGTGGTGCGAAGAAGCGCGACACGAAATCGCAGTCCTCACCCGGCGCGGTCACGATCACGCCGCTGTGCGCGAGCTGCGCGAGTGCGACAAAATCCGGCGACAGTGCACGTACCTCGGCTTCCGAGGCCAGCGCCAGCAGATATTTGATGCGCGAGGTCAGCACTTCCTGCGGCGTGATTCCCAGCGCCTGCTGCAGGCCGGGCGGCGGCGCCACCGGCCGCGGAACATCGACAGGGAAATCCAGCCGGATCAGATCGCCGTCCACATCCACCGCCAGCGGGCCGCTGTTCGAAGTAAAGGCAATCCGGCGCATGCGCGGCTTGAGAATGCGTGCAATCACATAGGCTGATGCCAGCGTGGCGTGACCACACAGGTCCACCTCGGTTGCCGGCGTGAACCAGCGCAGTTGATAACTGTCGGCCTGCCGCACGAAAAACGCGGTTTCGGAAAGGTTGTTTTCCGCCGCGATCTTCTGCATGAGCTCGTCCGGCAACCACTCCTCCAGCGGACACACCGCCGCGGGATTGCCGCGGAACCGCTCGCCGGTAAATGCATCAATCTGGTAAATGGGAATCCGCATTTTCTTTGCTGGTTATGAACTGCGCACGCATGATAAATCATGCGCGCACTTGACAGTGTGCGAGTGTATCCCTACATTGCCAGCGCCTTGAGGCGTCATCCTTGCGGATGACACTCGGGAAGCCGGTGCGTCATCAGACAATGCCGGCGCTGCCCCCGCAACGGTAGGCGAGCAAAAACCTGTCACGCAGCCACTGCGCGCAAGCGCGGGAAGGCGACAGGCCCGGAGAAATCCGCTCGCGAGCCCGGAGACCGGCCCCAAGGCAACGGCATCAGCGTTGCGGCGGGCAATGCTCGGGTTCATCCCGACCTTCTCCCCACCACGCTGGTTTTCACCACGATAACGCGTCGCGGGCGTGCGGCGCGGGGAGAAACTCATGCGCTATCTCATTGCAGCCAGCGGTGCGCTGGCATTGATTGCCACCTTCCCTGCTTTTGCTCAGGACAACAACGGCGTCACCAATCTCGGCACGCCCATCACCGTCACCGCTACGCGCACACCGCTGATCGCAGACCAGGAAGTGGCGCCGGTGATCGTGATTACCGCGCAGCAGATCCAGCTCTCCGGTGCACAAAGCATCGCACAGGTATTGCAGCAGTATGCCGGCCTGGACATCGCCGCGAACGGCGGACCCGGCCAGCCTACGTCGCTGTTCCTGCGCGGCACCAACAGCAACCAGACTCTGGTCATGATCAACGGCGTGAAGATCAATCCCGCGGATGGCTCGGGTGCACCGCTTGCCAACATCCACCTGAACGACATTGAGCGCATCGAAATCGTCAAGGGCCCGCGGGCCGCGCTGTATGGTTCTGATGCCATCGGCGGCGTCATCAACATCATCACCCGACAGGCAAGCCAGGGCATACACTACGGCGCGCACGCCGGCGCGGGGCGCTACGGAACCTACGACAACGGCGGCCATTTTGATTATGGGCAGGGCGACAGCGCGTTCGGCGTGTCCGCTGACAATTACCACACCGACGGCTTCCCGGCGGTGGCGGGTACCAATTTCGAAAGCGGCAACACCAACCGCAGCTGGAACGCCCACGGGAGTACCGTGCTCGCGGGTGTGGCCCTGAGCCTCAAGCACTGGCAGAGCAGCGGCAACACCCAATTCACGGATTTTTCGTCGAATCCGCCTTTCGCCCTCGCGCCTTTCGACGAGAACTTCGGCAATCAAACAACCAGTCTGGACCTCACCGGGAATTTTCATTCTGGCTGGCGCAGCAATCTCAATCTGAGCCACATGCTGGACGAAATAGATCAACTGCAGGCGGATCCATTCAATCCGCAGCAGAGCCCGGACTTTGTGCACACCCAGAGAAATGTAATTGACTGGCAGAACGATATCGCGCTGGGCGCATACCAGTTGCTCACCGCCGGCCTGTATTCCGAAGCCCAGCACGCTTCCGCACTGTCCTTCGGCTCCGGTTTCGACCAGACCGACCACATCAACGCGCTGTATCTCGAAGACGATCTGCATGTGAGCAAGTACCGGCTGGTGCTGGCGGCGCGCGACACTCACGACCAGGCGTTTGGCAATCACCTCACCTGGAACACCGACTACGGTTATGACCTCAGCAGCGATACGCGTTTGACGGCCGGCATCGGCACCGGCTTCCGGGCACCGAGCGCCAATGAGCGCTTCGGTTTCGGCGGCAACCCGGATCTGCAACCGGAAACCTCACAAAACATCGAGCTGGGCCTGCGCCAGAAAATCAGCGACAACCAGAGCCTGACGTTCGCCGCCTTCCACGACAATCTCGACAATCTCATCCAGTTCGTGGTCACGCCCAGCAACCTCAGCGGTGAAAACCAGAACATCGCCCGCGCTCGCGTGCGCGGCCTGGAAGCGGGTTACCAACTGACGCAGCACGACTGGTCCTGGCGCACGGACCTGATTTTCCAGA
>JBOIAZ010000172.1:0-9341 GCA_050739175.1 Gammaproteobacteria bacterium | reverse complement strand
TCGTGTATCTGCGCGGCCAGTTGGGCGCGGGCAAGACCACGCTGGTGAGAGGAGTACTCAAAGGCCTGGGATTCGACGGGCGGGTACGCAGTCCGACCTACACCCTGGTCGAAAGCTATGAGATCGGCGGGCACCGGCTGTATCACCTGGATCTTTACCGCATCCGCGGGCCGGAGGAGATGGAATACCTTGGAGCGCGGGAACTGGATGACCCGAATCTATGGGTATTTGCCGAATGGCCCGAGCACGGCGAGGGACGGCTGCCCGTGCCCGACCTCATGTTGAATTTTGAGATGCACGAGCCAGGGCGCTTGATCCGGGCCGAGCCGCGAAGCGGGCGCGGAGAGGAACTGACCCGGGCTTGGCTGGCTCGCGTGCGCACGCATCCGGATGTCGGAGGCGGACCCAGGTCGGCTGGACTCTAAGGTCAAACTCTAGGTTACGAACGTATCCTCATAAATCCATTACGAAAAACTTGAAATCTGCGCAGGATTGTGTATAACTTAGCGCATGTCCCCAAACGCACGTCAGGGCATGCGGGCTTTACTGACTTTTCTGCTGCTGCTGCCAGCCGCCGCGCTGGCCGCGCCCACACAGGTGCTGGGGATGCACTTAGCGCCCTCCGCCGGCCATATCAGCCTGGTTTTTGACCTGTCGGCACCTGCGGAGTACCGGATTTTCACTCTCGGTCACCCCAACCGGGTGGTGATAGACATGGATAACACCGCGCTGCAGGCCGCACTGCCCGTGGGGCAAGGCGTGATCAAGGATTTGCGCAGCGGCATCCGCGATCAAACGGGTCTGCGGGTGGTGCTGGACGCCACGGTACAGACCACACCGCGCAGCCTGCTGCGCAACACCAGCGCGGGAACCCAGCTGGTGGTGGATCTCTACCCGCAGAAGCCCCTGACTGCACGCGCGCCGGTGCTCACCGCGCGCAAGGCTGTGCCGCAAACCGGACGCGACATCGTGGTGGCGATAGACGCCGGCCATGGCGGTATTGATTCCGGGGCACGCGGGCCGCACGGCGCCATGGAAAAGGCCATCACCCTGCAAATCGCCCGCCGTCTGGCGACGCAGGTGGCCAAACTGCCGGGTTTCAAGCCGTTCCTGACGCGCGACGGGGACTACTACCTCACGCTGCGCCAGCGTATCGAGCGCGCACGCGCCGCGCACGCCGATATCTTCATCTCCATCCATTGCGACGCGGCCCACGATCATTATGCCGACGGCGCCACGGTGTACGCGCTGTCGCTGCACGGCGCCACCAGCGAGCACGCGCGCCTGCTGGCGCAGCGCGAAAACGACTCGGACCTGCTGGGAGGCGTGGACCTCTCCGACAAGAGCCCGATGCTGGCCTCGGTACTTCTGGACCTGTCGCAGACCGCGACCATCAAAGCCAGCCTGGAAGTGGGCGGAATCGTGGCACAGCAGTTGGCGCGGCTGGGTTCCATGCACCGCTATCAGGTGCAGCAAGCGGCGTTCGTGGTGCTCAAGTCGCCGGAGATTCCCTCGATCCTGGTGGAGACCGACTACATCAGCAATCCGCGCGAAGCGCGCCAGCTGCAAAGTCCCGATTATCAGCAGAGGCTCGCGAGTGCGATTCTCACCGGCGTGCACCATTACTTCGACCAATATCCGCCTCCCGGCACGGAACTGGCCATGGAAAAGGCCCAGCGCCGGATGCACAATGCGCCGGCGATCGCGGCCGACGGCTACGAAGTCGCCAGCCGCAACCGCGATCAGTAATTCCGTCCTTTCTCCCGCGCGGGTGAGCCGGTAAGCTAGGCAGCGGTGCCGCATGCCGATCCGCTCACTACCCCCGCAACTCGTCAACCAGATCGCCGCCGGCGAGGTCGTCGAGCGGCCGGCGTCGGTGGTCAAGGAATTGCTGGAAAACAGCCTGGACGCCGGCGCCGCGCGCATCGACGTGGAGCTGGAAGCCGGCGGCGTGCGCTTGATCCGCGTGCGCGATGACGGTCAGGGCATTCCGCGCGATGAACTCGCCTTGGCGCTGGCACGCCACGCCACCAGCAAGATCGCGAGCCTCGAGGATCTCGAACGCGTGGCCACCCTGGGGTTCCGCGGCGAGGCGCTGCCGAGCATCGGTGCGGTCGCGCGCCTGAGCCTCACTTCGCGCACCGCCGGTGAGGAACACGGTTGGCGCATCGAAGGTGACGGGCACGGCCATTACGGCGCACCCGTGCCGCTGTCGCATCCGGTCGGCACCAGCGTGGACGTGCATGACCTGTTCTTCAACACGCCGGCACGGCGCAAGTTCCTGCGCAGTGAAGCCACCGAATTCGGGCACGTGGACACGGTGCTGCGGCGCCTGGCGCTGGCGCGCATGGACGTGGCGCTGCACGCGCGTCACAACGGCCGTGGCGTGTATGCGCTCAACGCCGCCGGCGAGCCGCGCGAGCACGAGCAGCGCGTGGCGGCGCTGCTGGGGCCGGAGTTTGTGCGCCAGTCGCTGCATCTGCGACAAGCCATGACCGGCCTGATCCTGCGCGGCTGGATTGCACGCCCGACGCTTTCCCGCAGTCAGCCGGATTTGCAGTATTTCTACGTCAATGGCCGCATGGTGCGCGACAAGCTGCTGGCACACGCAGTGAGACTCGCCTATCAGGACGTGCTGTTCCACGGCCGCCATCCCGCCTATGTGCTGTATCTGGAACTCGACCCCGCGCGCGTGGACGTGAACGCGCATCCCGCCAAATACGAAGTGCGTTTCCGCGACGGCCGGCTGGTGCACGACTATGTGTTCCGCACCGTGGAGGCCGCACTCAAGCACACCACGCCGCAAACGGTGGTGTCCGCAACTGCGGGTGCGCGGGATGTGCCGCAAGCCGCGCCCGCCATGCACGCCCAACAGCCCATGCCGCTGCGCGTGGCGGAGGACATGGCGGCTTATGCGCAGCTACATGAAGCGCCGCAGGCATCAGCACCAACCGCTTCGGGTACGGACGTGCCACCGCTCGGCTACGCACTCGCCCAGTTACACGGCGTTTACATCCTCGCTGCGGCTGCCGACGGTCTGGTGCTGGTGGACATGCACGCTGCACATGAGCGCATCACCTACGAGCGCATGAAAGCCGCGCTGGAATCCGGGCAAGTGACTTCGCAGCCACTGCTCGTGCCGCAAAACCTTGCGGTGTCCCGCGCCGAAGCGGACTGCGCGGAACTGCATGCGTCGGAATTGACGCGCAGTGGATTCGTGATCGAGCGCCGCGGTCCCGAATCCCTGATGATTCGCGAAATCCCCGCACTGCTCAAAGATGAGGATTCAGCGCAGTTGTTGCGCGACGTGCTCGCGGACTTGGTTGAACACGGGGAAAGCCGGCGCATTCACGCGGCACTGGACCACGTGCTTGCGACGCGCGCCTGCCACACATCGGTGCGCGCGCACCGCCGGCTGGAAATCGCCGAAATGAATGCGCTGCTGCGCGATATGGAGCGCACGCCGCGTGCCGATCAGTGCAATCACGGCCGGCCCACGTGGACGCGCCTGGGCATGGCCGATCTGGACAAACTGTTTTTGCGCGGCCGATAAAAACATCACTTTCGAGCACCGCATCTCCAGTTTGGAGGCGGGGTGAGAGTACGGTACCCGCAGCACATGAATTCCCCCCAGCATCTGTCACCGGCCATCCTGCTCATGGGGCCAACCGCGTCGGGCAAGACCGCGCTGGCGGTGGAACTGGTGCGATGTTTTCCCTGCGACATCATCAGCGTGGATTCTGCGATGGTGTATCGCGGCATGGACATCGGCACCGCCAAGCCGGGTCCCGAAATTCTTGCGCTCGCGCCGCACCGTCTGATCGACATTCTCGATCCCGCGGAAAGCTATTCCGCCGGAGGTTTCCGCCGGGATGCGCGCGCGGCCATGGCCGAAATCATCGCGCGCGGCCGCATTCCGCTGCTGGTGGGCGGCACCATGCTGTATTTTCGCGCGCTGCAGCAGGGGCTCGCGGAATTGCCGACGGCCGATGTGCACGTACGCGTGGAACTGGATGCCCGCGCGGCGCGCTTGGGCTGGCCGGCGCTGCATCAGGAGCTGGCGCGCGTGGATCCGGCCGCCGCCGCGCGCATCCATGCCAACGATCCGCAGCGCATCCAGCGGGCCCTGGAAGTTTTTTATCTCACCGGCCGGCCGATGTCGGAACTGCAGGCTGCCGCTTCGGTCCAAGATAGCGTGTACCGCTTTGTAAAATTGGCCGTGAGTCCCTCAAGTCGCGCGCTGCTGCACACGCGCATCGAGCAGCGTTTTCAGGCCATGATGGCCGCGGGCCTGCTGGCGGAAGTCGCGGGCTTGCACCGGCGCGGGGATCTGACCCGCGCGCATACTTCGATGCGCTCGGTGGGTTATCGCCAGCTTTGGGAACACCTGGACGGCGCATGCGATCTGCCGGCCGCGGTGCAGCGCGCAATCGTGGCTACGCGCCGTTATGCAAAACGTCAACTGACATGGCTGCGCACGGAAAGCGGGGTGCAGTGGTTCGAAAGCGACGCGCCCCGCATGGCGTCGGAAGTGTGTACCCACGTTGCCAGCGCGCTGAGCGCGCGGGCTTGAAAGGTGCTGTGCTACAATGCAGCCGTATTTGACAGAGCCGCATAGTCATAAGGACAGGCCTACAGCGGCCGACATAATTACAACGAGGAGGCGAGTCATGACCAAAGGTCAGTCTCTGCAAGAACCCTTTCTCAATACGTTGCGCCGGGATAAAATTCCGGTATCCATCTATCTGATCAACGGCATCAAGTTGCAAGGGCAGATCGAGTCCTTCGATCAGTTCGTGATTTTGCTCAAGAACAGCGTAAGTCAAATGGTGTACAAGCATGCGGTGTCCACCGTGGTGCCCAGCCGGCATGTCAGCATGACGGCCGAGACGGGCAGCGGAGAAAGCGGCGGCGAGATCGCTGCCTGACACATGCCGGGGCGACGCATTGTTTGAGCGCCCCAAGGGCGGTGAACGCGCCGTTCTGGTTCACCTCAACCTCGATCCCGCGATCGGCAGGGAACTGCTCCAGGAATTCACCGAACTTGCGAAAGCCGCGGGCGCGGAAGTGCTGGCCGTGGTCACCGGCAACCGGCGCGTGCCGGAGCCGCATTTCTTCATCGGCGCGGGCAAAGCCGCAGAGGTGCGCGCCAGGGTGCAGGAGACGCAAGCCGATCTGGTGCTGGTTAATCACGCGCTGTCGCCCAGCCAGGAACGCAACCTCGAGAAATTTCTCAGTTGCCGCGTGCTGGATCGCGTGGGCTTGATCCTCGACATCTTTGCGCAACGCGCGCGCAGCTTCGAAGGCAAACTGCAGGTCGAACTGGCCCAGCACCGTCACCTGGCCACGCGCCTGGTGCGCGGATGGACTCACCTGGAGCGCCAACGCGGCGGCAGCATCGGCCTGCGTGGTCCCGGCGAAACCCAGCTGGAAACCGACCGCCGCCTGATCGGCAAGCGCATCCAGCAGCTCGCGCGGCGCCTGCAGCGCACCCGGGCGCAGCATCAGCAGAACCGCCGTACCCGCCAGCGGCGCGCGGTGCCCACGGTTTCGCTGGTGGGCTACACCAACGCCGGCAAGTCCACGCTTTTCAATGCGCTTACCGGTGCGGACATGTGGGTGGCTGATCAGTTGTTTGCGACCCTGGATACCACCCTGCGGCGCCTGCCGCTCGACTCCGGGCGCGAAGCCGTGCTCGCGGACACCGTGGGATTCATCCGCGAGCTGCCGCATGATCTGGTGGCGGCGTTCCGCTCCACCCTGCAGGAAACCGCGGACGCGGCGCTGCTGCTGCACGTGGTGGACGCCGGCGATCCGCAGCGCGACATATATATAGAGACCGTCAATCAGGTGCTGGCGGAAATCGGCGCCCAGCAGGTGCCACAGCTCGAGGTATTCAATAAGATAGACATCACCGGCCAGCCGCCGGCGGTGGAATACGGCGCGGACGGCAGGCCGCGGCGCATCTGGGTGTCGGCGGCGCGCGGCACCGGTCTGGAGGCGTTGCGCGGTGCCATTGCCGCCTGCCTGCGCAGTGAAACCGTGCGCGGCTGGCTGGAGCTCGCGCCGACGCGTGCGCGCACGCGCGCTGCCTTTTTCCGCGCGGGAGCGGTGCGCGAAGAACGGCCGGGAGACGGCGGCGGTTACCTGCTGCAGGTGGAATTACCGCGCAGCGAGTATCAGCGCTTGTGCCAGCGCGAAGGCCTGGAGCCTTCGCTGCTGGGTTGATGACGAGCCACGGGGAGCACGGGGTTATGGTGTGGAAAGAGCCGGGGAACGACAAGGATCCCTGGAACACGACGCAGCGTCCGCCGGATCTCGAGCGCACGCTGAAGAACCTGCAACAGCGGCTGGGTCGCCTGTTCGGCGGCAAACGCAGCGGGCGCCCGCGTCAATTCCACGCTGCCGTTTTGTGGTGGCTGGTGCCCGCGATCATCATCGCTTGGCTGTTGTCCGGGTTCTATCGCGTGGCGCCCGGCGACCGCGGCGCGAACTTCATCTTCGGTCGTTTTGAAAATGCCGTCGAACCCGGTTTGCACTGGCAGATATCCTGGCCGGTGGGCCGCGTGCTGCTGGTGCACGGCGCCGCAGGCAGCAATTACACGCACACCTATACGCGCCTGCTCACGTCCGACGGCAATGTGGTGGTGGTGGACGCGCTGGTGCGCTACCACGTGGTCAACTTGTCCGATTTCCTTTTCGCTACCGCATCGCTGGCGACCGCGCCGCAGGAACCGGGCGCCGGCACCAAGGTGTTGCTGGGTAATCTGACCGACGCCGCGGTGCGCACTGCCGTGGCGCGCACCACATTGGCTGGCATACTCGGCGACCAGCGTGACGCGGTGGAGTCGGATGCGCGTAGCCGCCTGAACCAGGCGTTGCAGACCTACGCGCCCGGCATCGTCGTGACGCAGCTCGACTTCCAGCGCGTCAGCCTGCCCGAAGCCGCGGGCAGCGTCGATGCCGACGTGCAAAGCGCACGCCAGGACGCGAGCCAGGCGCAAGCCGCCGCGCACACCTATGCCGACAATCTTCTGCCGCAGGCACAAGCCGCGGCCGATGCCAGGATCAAGGAAGCCGAGGCCTACCGCACCACGCTGATCGGCGAGGCGCAGGCGGTCACCGCCGGCTTTGACGCGGTGCTCGCAGCCTATCGCAAGGCGCCGGCGCTGACCCGCGAAGAACTCTATACAAATACCATGGAAGACATCCTCGCCAACGCCAACAAGGTGATCGTGGACACACGCAACGGCAGCGTGACGGTGCAGCTTGGCCAGCCGTTCCGTCCGGCGCCGGCGGCGGGCACCGCGGCCAGCGTGTCTGCCAAGTCGCCGGCCGCCAATGCCACGACGGCTTCCGGTGCGCCAGCGGCCGTCAGCGGCAAGGGAGGTGCGTGATGCAACTGCATCGTTCGCTGATCAGCCTCATTATCGCGGTGATCGTGCTGATACTCATCAGCCAAAGCGTGGGCCTGGTGGTTCAGGGTCAGACCGGTGTGCGCTTGAACGCCGGCCAGGTCGCGGCTACCGGCTTGACTCCGGGATTGCACCTGCGGGTGCCGTTTTTAGGCCGCATCGTCGGACTCGACAGCGGCGCAATCGTTCTCGACAGCGAACAGTTGAACGGTGGCCGCGTTAAGCTCACCAGCGCCGATGGCAAGACGCTGGAAGCCGCGTACCTTGCCGTGTGGCGCATCAAGGATACCGGCGCATTCTGCCGCGCCACCGGTTGTGACGAGAGCGCCGGCGCACGCCGCATCAATGATGCGCTCATGCCGCTGCTGCAAAAGGCGTTTGGCGCGCACAAATCGGCGGATCTGCTGGCCGCGGATGATCCCGCGCTTCTGGCGGACCTGCCCGGCAAACTTACTGCCTCCCTCCAGAGTCTGGGAGTGACGGTGCGTTCCGTGCACCTCACGCAGTTGGATTTGCCGTCGGACCAGCTGGACGCGGTGTACGCGCGCATGCGTGATGCGCAATCCGCTCAGGCGGCGCAGGTGCACGCCCAGGGCGTCGCGAGTGCCGATCAGATCCGTGCGCAGGCGGACCAGCAGAAAGCCGCGATTCTCGCCAAGGCCGAGATTCAGGCCCAGACCATCCGCGGTCAGGCCCAGGCTCAGGCCGCGGCCATCTACGCGCGCGCCTACAACCAGGATCCGGAGTTTTTCCGCTTTTACCGCAGCCTGCAAGCCTACCGGCGCGCCATCAAAAACAACAACAGCATCATCGTGCTCGGTCCGGACAGCGGCTTCCTGAAATACTTTGACGGCCTCAAGGCTCCGGCTGTGCCGCAACATTGATTTTCACCCTGTACGACTGACCAAGGCGGATTGCACATGTGGGTGGCATTGATAACGGCCGTGGGATTGATGCTGGTGATCGAAGGCATCATGCCGTTCCTCAACCCACGCGGCTTCAAGCAGACTCTGAGCGCCGTCACTCACGCTAATGAGCGCGTGCTGCGCATCGCCGGGCTCGCCAGCATGATCGTGGGCGTCGTGCTGCTGTATCTGGCGCGGATGTTCCTGTGAGTCACGGACAAAGCGGCATGGGCAAGAACGTCATCGTCATCGGCACCCAGTGGGGCGACGAGGGCAAAGGCAAAGTCGTGGACTGGCTCACCGACCGCGTGGCGGCGGTGGTGCGCTTCCAGGGCGGGCACAACGCCGGCCATACACTCGTCATCAACGGCGAGAAGACCGTGCTCAAGCTGATTCCTTCCGGAGTACTGCGCGGCAACGTGCAGTGCCTGATCGGTAACGGCGTGGTGCTCTCGCCCACTGCTCTATTCGAAGAAATCGCCATGCTGGAAGGCAAGGGCGTGCCGGCGCGCGAGCGCCTGAAAATTTCGCCGGCGTGTCCCTTGATCCTGCCCTCGCACGTGGCGCTCGACAAGGCGCGCGAGCAGGCCAAAGGCGCCGCCAAGATCGGCACCACCGGCCGCGGCATCGGTCCGGCCTACGAGGACAAGATCGCGCGACGCGCGCTGCGGCTCGCGGATCTGTTTCATCGCGAGCGCTTCGCCGCCAAGTTGGGCGAGGTGCTGGATTACCACAACTTCATCCTCAAGAATTATTTCCACGCCGAACCGGTGGCCTTTCAGAAAACGCTGGAAGATTATTTGGCGCTCGTACCGCAGCTCGAACCCATGACCGCCGACATTACGCCGTTGCTCGACGAGCTGCGCCGGCGCGGCGAGAACATGCTGTTCGAAGGCGCGCAGGGCGCGCTGCTCGACGTGGACCACGGCACCTATCCCTACGTCACCTCGAGCAACACCACTGCCGGAGGTGCTGCCACCGGCACCGGCCTGGGTCCGTTGTACTTCGATCAGGTGCTCGG
>JBOIAZ010000171.1:0-14589 GCA_050739175.1 Gammaproteobacteria bacterium | reverse complement strand
CCAGATAGTCTGGAAATACAGCCACCAGGGTTGCAGGTGATCGAAGCCTGTCAGAAAGCGCGTGAAATTCTGGTACACCAGCACCGCGCGCACGAAGTCCCAGCCCACGGTGAATCCGGCGGCGATATACCAGGGCACGATGCCCAGGAGCGCGAGTGCGATGCCACGCAACGGTGCGAGCCGCCAGGCTTCGTGCCAGATCCATCCCAAACGCGCGCCCAGGCCGCGGCGGTCGCTCATCACCGGCTGGAAACTCAGGAATGCCGCCAACGCGATCTCGATGGCCATGACCGGCAAGGTGATGGCCAGGCCCACCGGACCTTTGGCTGCCGTGGCGAGCAATACGCCCAGCCACAGCTCCCAGGGGAAACCGCGCCGCATCGGATCGGTGCGCAGCCGCACGAATCCGGTGAGCGCGACGAGTGTGCCCAGAATCAACAGGCTGTCGGATTGGGCGGTGAAGAAGTTGTAGAGAATCGCGGGCAGCGCCGCCGCGGTCAGGGCCAGCAGCCAGCGCGGCCAATTCGGGAACAGGTCCTTCTGCAAGCGCGCCAGCCACCATACCCACAACAGGAACCCGATGCTGCCCGGCAGGCGGATGGCGGCGAGCAGCGGCAGGCCCGCGGTCCGGCCCACGAGCGCCAGCCAGAAGTACAGCGGCGGATATTCGATGTACGGAACGCCGTTCTTGATGGGTATCAGCCACGCGCCGCGCGCGAACATCTCGCGCACCGCTTCGGCAAAGCGCGGTTCCATGGAAGGTATGGGACCGTGGTTGAACAGTGCAACGCCGTAAATTACGGCGAGCGCGAGCAGCAGCCAGTACAGTGGGCTCAGGCGCTTGAGCAGATGCATGCCGGGAACGCAATGGAACGGGGCTTCATCATAGCAACACTTTGTATGCCATCATCGGCGCATGAATTATCGCCACGCCTATCACGCCGGCAATTTCGCCGACGTATTCAAACACACGGTACTGATAATTCTGCTGGCGGCGTTGAAGCGCAAGCCGACCCCTTGGTGCTATTTCGACAGCCATGCCGGCGCCGGTCTTTACGACCTGCAGGGCTCAGAGGCGCGGCGCGGCGGCGAGGCCGCAGGAGGCATTCACCGCTTGTGGCCCTTGCGTGCCGTGGCCCCGGTGCCGGTGGCGGAACTGTGCTCGGCCGTCGCCGCTGTCAATCCGGGACTCCCGGCTGATGCGTTGCCGCGCTTTTATCCAGGTTCGCCGCTGATCGCGGCGGGACGGGCACGCCCGCAGGACCGCCTGGTGCTCGCAGAACGGCGATCCGACGAAGCCCAACTGCTGCGCACGCATTTGCGCCGCGATGCCAGTGCCGCGATACATGCACGCGATGGGTACGAGATGCTCAAAGCACTCACGCCACCGGCGGAACGGCGCGGTCTGGTATTGCTGGACCCAACGTTTGAACAACCGACCGAGTTTGTGCGCATGCTTCAAGTGCTGCGCGTGATGCATGGGCGCTGGCCGGAAGGCGTGTGCGCACTATGGTATCCGCGCAAGGACGAACCGGCGGCGCAGCGTTTCGAACGCGAGCTGCTGCGTTTGAAACCGTGTCGCATGCTGCGGGCCGAGTTTCACATTGCGCCCGCGCACACGCCGGGGTTTTGCGCCTGCAACATGGTGCTGATCAATCCACCTTGGCAAAGCGAACAGCTCATGAAGATTTCCCTGGCGTTCCTGCGCGATGCCTTGGCGCCGCAGGTGGGCAGTTACGGCCTGCGTTGGCTCGCGACCAGCACTGTTGACAAATGACCTTGGTTCATTAATAAATGACCAAAGGTCAGGGTGGAGACAGTCATGCGCCCACGTAGTCGAGCCGTCAGTGAGGATCAGAAAGCCGAGCGGCGCAGCTCCATCCTGCAGACTGCGCTCGCGGGGTTTGCGGATACTGCCTACGATGAGCTCACCATGGATCGCATCGCCGCCGACGCGGGTCTCGCCAAGGGCACCTTGTACCTGTACTTCTGCAGCAAGGAGGAAGTCTTCCTGGCCCTGTGCGAGCGCGAACTGAGCCGGTGGTTCGACGATCTGGACACGGCGCTGCAGACGCGACGTGCGGAGATGAGCGTCAACGGTCTGGTTGAGCTGTTCGCCGCCTCGTTTGCCGGGCGGCCGCAGCTGTTGCGACTGCTTGCCATCCTGCACACCGGGCTGGAGCACAACGTGCACTACGCGGCCGCACTCAGCTTCAAAACGCTGCTGAAAACCCGCACCGAATCGACGGGGGCGCTGCTCGAGAGTTATCTGCGCTTTCTTGTTCCCGGCCAGGGCGCGGCACTGCTCATAAAAATTTACGCATTGATAATCGGCTTCGAGCACTTGTCGGAACCCTCGGGCGTGGTACGCGAGGTGCTTAGCCAGCCGGACATGGAGTTGTTCCGCGTGAATCTGCAGCCCGCCCTGCTGGACACACTCAAGATCCTCCTCATGGGCCTTGCCTACGAGGCCAAGTACCGGCAGGCCTGAGCGTGCAGGAATTGGTTGCCGGAGTGCAGCGGCTGACGCCAAGCGATTACCGGCGCATGCGCTGGAAAAATGGCCGTGGCTGGACCACGGGATTGGCCGTGCATCCACGTGACGCACATCTTGACGGCAGGCCTTTCGAATGGCGCGTGAGTCTCGCGGAAGTAGAAAGCGACGGCGAGTTCTCTGCGTTTCCCGGCTACGATCGGACCATACTTCTGGCGGAAGGCGGCGGTATGGAACTCTGCTTCGCGGGCGCACCGCGGCAGCGTGTCGCGGAGCCTTACCAACCGTTCGGTTTCAAGGGCGAATGGCGCACCCGCTGTCATCTGCTGAACGGGCCGGTGCGCGATTTCAACGTGATGAGTCTTCGCGCACGATTTATCCAGCGCATCGCGATTCTGCGGCCTGCCGATTTGCCCCTGCAACTGGCAGACGACGGCCAGGTCCGGTTCGTGTATGTCTTTCGAGGCGCTTTGATTGTCACCGGTGGGGGTTTCAGTTCCGCCACGCTTGCTGCAGGCGAGTCCTTGCGAGTCGAAAAAGACAATGCGGTAGATAAATTGCAGTTGATCAAAGACCTGACCGGAACTGTGGCCGCGTTGCTGAGCTTTTCGGCCGTAACCGGGGTAACGGCAGAAAACCCCGGCATGGGAGGCGGCGGGCTCTTACCTGATGATCCTCGCTTTCCAGCTGCCTGAGTGCCACCACTGCTGGAATTGCTCGGCGTGCAGCGCCCGGCTGATGTAGTTGCCCTGGGCGGTGTTGCAGCGCAGCTTGCGCAGCAGCACCAGGCTGGCATGTGACTCCACGCCTTCGGCGGTAACCCGCAGGCCCATGTTGTGGCCGAGCTCGATGATGGAACGCACGATAGTCGCATCATCGGTGTTCTGGTTCATGTCGATGACGAATGACTTGTCAATCTTGAGTTCATCCACCGGCAGGCGCTTGAGCTGCGTCATCGAGGAGTAGCCGGTACCGTAGTCATCAATGGAGAGCGAGAGGCCCAGCCCGCGCAGGCGGCGGAAGGTGGCCACGCTCTGATTCACGTCTTCCATGATCGCGCTTTCGGTAATCTCCAGCGCCAGCAGTTGGGGATCGCACTGTGCGGCCCGCAGCATGCGTTCCAGATCACGGGCGAAATTACTCTCGCGCAAATCATGCGCGGAAATGTTGATGGCCACACGCATGGCCATGTCGGTCTGCTGCCAGGCCTTGACCTGGGCGATAGCGCACCGCAACACCCACTGCGTGACCGTGCCGATGTTGCCGGTCTGCTCCAGCATGGGGATGAACTCGGCGGGCGGAATCAGGCCGTATGCCGGGTGCTGCCAGCGCACCAGGGCTTCGGCCGCAACCACTGCGTGCTGGTCGAGGCTGAGCTTCGGCTGATAATGCAGTTGCAGTTCATTGCGGTTAATGGCGTTTTGCAGTTCCGCCAGCAGGCTCAAGCGCAGCAGGCTGTGGCGATCCTGGCTGCCGTCGTAAATTGAGTACGGCAGCCGTCGGCTTTTGGCCGTGCCTTTGGCCATGTCGGCATGCCGCAGCAACGCGCTGGCGTCGCGGCCATGGTCGGGGTATATCGCCACGCCGGTGCCGGCAGAGACGTGCAGAGTCAAACCCTCGGCCGGATGCGGCTCGGTAAGCGCCGCCACGATGGGATCCAGACGGGTGTGCAGCTCGCTCACGGTAATGTTGCACAGCAGCAGACCGAATTCGTCGCTGCCGATGCGCGCTACCACGTCGTCGTCGGCCACGATGGCGCGCATCCGTTTGCCGACTGCACGCAGCAGGCGATCGCCGGCATCGTAGCCGAGCGAGTCGTTGATGTCCTTGAAGCGGTCGAGGTTTACGATCAGCACCGCAAGTCGCCGGTTGGCGGCGCCCGGTTTGTCGATTTCACGTGCGATGTGTTCTTCCAGTGAAAAACGATTAGCCAGACCGGTCACCGGATCGTGTTCGGCCAGATGGCGCAGTGAATTTTCGCGCTGGCTGACGGCCGCCTGCATGCGGTTGAATTCGCGCATCAACTCGCCGAGCTCGCCGCGTTGGCGCAGCGTGATCGGCTCGGTGGAATTGCCGGTGGCCACCGCGCTCGCGTGTCTGACCAGCAGGCGTACCGGCCGCACAATGTGGCGCGCCAGCAGCCAGGCGCCGATCAGCGCGAGCAGCAACGCGCCCGCCAACACGCCGATTACCTGCCGCCACCAGGAGCGGTTGCGCACCAATGCCGCCGCCTGCGAAGTTTGCAGCAGCACGCTCACCGCCGTGGCCGAGGCCGGCGACAGCAACGTCGTCAGTCCAAGATACTTGTCCCCGCCAAGCCGCAGCATGCCGTTGGTTGACGGCGCACCGCCGGCATGCAGTTGTCGCTGGAGATCGGCGCGCGGCTCGGCGGGCAACGACGAAGCCACCACTTGCCATTGGCCGCCGGCGTCGCGGCGCAGGAACGTGACCTCGAGCGCGGTGCTGCCCGCCAGTTGCTGGGCCAGCGTCGCGTCTAGGCGAAAACCGAGGTAAATCCAGCCAACGCGGGTCGGCGCGTTCACCGGCGCGCCCGCCATCTGGTACAGGATGCCGGCGTTATCGAAAAACAGGTCGCCCGCGGGGTCGCTTGCCGGCGGCCGAAACGTCGGCGCTGGCACGGCGGGATTGCCGGTTTCAGCGAGTATTTGGCCGTGGGTATCCACCGCGACCGCGAGGTCGGCACCGACCCGCTGTTGGCGGGTGAGGAGCGCATCGCGCAAGCTCCTGGGTCCGGAGTTGAACGCCGCCAGCAGGCCAAAATCCTTGGCCAGGATTTGCGCGTATACGTTGAGCGCCCGGGTGCGGGCCCGGAACTGGCTTTGAAAAATCTGCTGGCCCTGTTGCAAGTGTGCGTTGAGACCATTGACGGTGTCCGCGCGCATGTGCTGGTAGAGCACGCCCAGGCTCAGGCACTCGACCAGCAGCAGCAGGCTTACCACCAACGCGAAGATCTTGAGTTGCAGGCTGTGCATTGCCTATTTCAACGTGAAGCGCACGAGTTGCTCGCGGCCGACGGTCGCGGTCACCTCGTTTGCCAATTCGTCGCGCGCGCCGCTGCGCGGGTCGGCGTACCAGAGTTGCACGCGGTAATGCCCGGGTGGTAACTCGTCAAAGCGCAGGAATCCGTTGTTGTCAGTCGTGCCGAAAACCGTGGCGTCGGTCACCACCATGTAGGCCAACATGGCATTATGAATCTTGCACCCGAGCGTGAGCACCATGGGATGGTTCGGGGCGAGCACGCGGCGACTCTGGCCGGGGCGCAGTTGCAGCGTGAGCGCGGGCACAGTGGAGAAGGAATAAATATCGTGTTCCACATCGTCGAGGTTGTTGAAAACCACGCTGCCGCCGCTGCGCACTATCTGTATACGCGGTTGGAATTGCCGCTCGATCAGGTCCACGGTGTCGGCGCGCGCCGCGCGCCGCGCACGGGTTTCCCTGCTGGCGTCGAGGGCTTGCAGATAAACCGCCGCGTCGGCCAGCGGCGTGCCGTCTGCGCGCGTGGCGTATACCGCGAGCGCGGCGCGTGGCACCGGCTTGATCACGGCTTCCTGCCAGGGGATGAGTGGGATACAGCCGGCCAGGAGCAGGCACAACGCGCCCGCAGGCAGCAGCCGTGCTTGTCCGCCGCACATCGGGAACAAAACTCCCTTGACCAACGTTCTCTTCATGCGCTCCACCCTGCACGCAGCGTCAATAAGAATTCCAAAAATGGGCCCGGAAGGACTCGAACCTTCGACCAAGGGATTCACTTATTCACGCCGTTTCCGGCATGCGTGGACTATCTCTTCACCCGCCGCAAATGCGGGTAGGGTGCGGGACGCTTCAACCTGTCATTAAGGGCACTCTAGCCCTCAGGTAGTCTCTGCACCTTCCGGCGGTGTACTGCCGGCTTGGCTCAGGGTTGCCAGCGGCGCTGCCGTGGAGGTTTCCCTGAATTCATCCCGTTTTTCTGCCGCGCCTTTCGGGGCGGTGTCACCATTGAAGATGAGTCCCCTGCTCTAACCAACTGAGCTACAGGCCCACACGTTTTTAACAATGAACCATCCATGGTGCGTCGTCCGGGCCAGCATCCCTGCTGGCCGTTCGCCGGGGGCGAAGCTTCGCTTCGCCTGAAGATACCCGTCTCGCCCCCTGCTCTAACCAACTGAGCTACAGGCCCACACGTCTCTATACACCGAACCATCCTTGATGGCTTGTCCAAGCTAACCTCCATGTTAGCCGTTCGCGGGAGCCGAAGCATCGCTTCGCCTGAAGACCCCGGCTCACCCCATGCTCCAACCAATTAAGCTACAGGCCCATGCACGAAATTTACTCGGCTAGTACCGGCCTTCCCCTCAGATAATGGATTATGATTTAACTCATATGAGGAAACATATCGTGCCCTACGCTAGCTGTGCAATTTGTGGGCGTTCACTAAAGGGCCGGCAAAGCAAATATTGCAGCCGTAAATGCAAGAATTCACATACTAACAACCGGCATCAGAGCTACGTTAGTCAACAAGCGCGCGGCTTAGGGCGAAAATTGGCGTTGATTGCAGACAGAGGCGGTCGTTGCCAACGCTGTGGGTATAACAAGAATTATGCAGCATTGACATGGCACCACAAGGATCCTTCAGAAAAGCAAATGGAATTAGATTTGCGCGCGATGTCCAACAGAAGTGCTACGGCATTGCGAAAAGAAATTGCAAAATGCGAGCTTCTGTGTGCCAATTGCCATGCAGAAATCCATCATCCGGAATGCAGCTTAGACCGGCAATAGCAATGGCAAAGCAAAGGCCGCGCGAACGCGGCCCCGGTCATGAGCGCACTGGCCTCGCCCTCAGGATGAAGATTCGTCCAGGAAGCTGCGCAGCTGGTCGGAACGCGACGGATGGCGCAGCTTGCGCAGTGCCTTGGCTTCAATCTGACGGATGCGCTCGCGCGTGACGTCGAATTGCTTGCCGACTTCCTCGAGCGTGTGGTCAGTGTTCATGTCGATGCCGAAGCGCATGCGCAGCACCTTGGCTTCGCGCGGCGTGAGACTCGCGAGCACCGCATGCGTCTGCTCGCGCAGGCTCTCGTTGGTGGCCGCGTCCACCGGTGAAGTCACCGAGGCATCCTCGATGAAGTCCCCGAGGTGGGAGTCCTCGTCGTCGCCAATCGGCGTTTCCATGGAAATCGGTTCCTTGGCGATCTTCAGCACCGTGCGCACATTGTCCTCGGGCATTTCCATCTTGACCGCAAGTTCGTCCGGGGTCGGCTCGCGACCCATTTCCTGCAGCAACTGACGCGAAATGCGATTCAGTTTGTTGATGGTCTCGATCATGTGCACCGGAATGCGGATGGTGCGCGCCTGGTCGGCGATCGAACGGGTGATGGCCTGGCGAATCCACCAGGTTGCGTAAGTGCTGAATTTGTAGCCGCGCCGGTATTCGAACTTGTCCACCGCCTTCATCAGGCCGATGTTGCCTTCCTGGATAAGATCCAGGAACTGCAGGCCGCGGTTGGTGTATTTCTTGGCGATCGAGATCACCAAGCGCAGGTTGGCCTCGACCATCTCCTTCTTGGCGCGGCGTGCTTTGGCCTCGCCGATGGACATCTGGCGGTTGATTTCCTTGAGTTCTTGGATCGAAAGGTGCGTATCCTTTTCGATTACCGTGAGCCGGTGCTGAATGCGCACCACTTCGGCTTTCTGCCTGGCCAGCGCTGCGGACCATTTGCGCTTGGATTTGATCTGCCTATCCAGCCAGCGCGTGTTCGTCTGGTTTTCCGGAAAGCTTCTGATGAAATCTTTGCGTGGCATGCCGGCCTTGGCGACACACAGGCTCATGATTTCGCGCTCGTGCGCGCGGACGGTATCCACCATTTTCCGCAAGCTGCCGATGAGCATCTCGGTCATGCGCGGCGTGAGCTTCAGCTGCAGGAACGCCTCCACCAGCTGCTTGCGCGCACGCGCGGTGCTCTTGTGGGCGGTACCGTGCTTGAGAATGGCCTTGACCGTCTTGTCGTGCAGTTTCTTTAGCTGCGCAAAGCGGCGTGCGGTTTCTTCCGGATCGGGACCGGTATCCGCGGGATTCGACTCGGCGTCGCTGCTGTTTTCGTCTTCCTCGTCGCCGGGTTTGGCGGATTTGGGCTTGGCCGGAGCTTCCTCTTCCGGGGCTTCGCCGCTGTCGGCGTCGGCTTCTTCGGATGCGGTTTCAACCACCGCCGGCGCCTCCGGTGCGCTGGGCGCCTCGGCTGCCGGGACATCGGCATTCGGATCAATGAATCCGGTGATGATGTCGCTGAGCTTGTTGCGGCCTTCAGCCACGCCCGCGTATTCGGACAACAGCAGCGCCGAGGTGGCCGGATACGCGGCCACCGAAGCCAGCACTTGGGTCAGGCCTTCCTCGATGCGCTTGGCAATTTTGATTTCGCCCTCGCGCGTGAGCAGCTCGACAGTGCCCATCTCGCGCATGTACATGCGTACCGGATCGGTGGTGCGCCCGAATTCGGCGTCCAGCGAAGCCAGGGCGGCGGCGGCCTCTTCCGCGACCTCTTCGTCATCCGAACTCGTGGCCTGCGTATCCGCGAGCAGCAGCGTGTCGGTATCCGGCGCTTCCTCGTGCACCGGGATGCCCATGTCGCCGATCATGCCGATGATTTCTTCGATCTGCTCGGGATCAACGATATCGTTCGGCAGATGGTCGTTGACCTGGGCGTAGGTCAGGTAGCCCTGTTCCTTGCCCTTGGCGATCAGGAGCTTGAGCTTGGACTGCTTGTCTTCGTTACGGTCGTTCATAGCGTCTCAGGTGAAAAACGGCGCCTGTTGAGCGCCGGAGGGGAACCGATAAGTTTATCAGAAAGTCGCATTTTTTCCAGATAAATCAACTGCTTCATGACTTGGGGGCACCCGGACTCGCGCGCCGGGCTGCGATCAGCCGGGTTAGTTCGGCCTTTTCCTCGCTGCCCAGCGGACGCAGCCGTGAGGTCTCGACCAGGACCGCCAGGCGCTGTTCGTCGCGGCGACCGGCCAAATCCGCGATTACCGCCCGAAATTCGCTTTCCATGCCATCGTCGGGTGTGAGCAGTTCGGCTTGCGCTAGCTTCATGAGGTAAACGCCGGTTTCGGTGTCGCGCCAGTGTTCCAGCAGGCCGGCCCCCGTGATATGTGGGTGGCTCTGGGCAAATTCCAGCACCGCCTGCAGCGTTTCCACACCCTTGAGCCCTATATCGCCCAAATTGGCCGGATTTCCGCCTAATGCCGCCAGCGGCGGCTGGTGCAGCAGCAGAGCCAGCGCCTTGTGTACCGGGCCGGTTAAAGCCGGTCCTGTGGGCGCCGGCTGCGGGTCGCCTGTGGCCTTGCGGCCGGATGCCCGATTAAGCATAGTCAATTTTTCCGGATTTACCTGCGCGCGGCGTGCCAGCTCCGCGCCCAGCATTTCCCGATAGACCCCGGCCGGCAGCCTGGCGAGATGCGGGCGGGCGAGTTCCACCAGCCGCGCCCGACCATCCAGGCTCGAGAGCTCGGTCTGGGCGCTGAGGCTGTCCAGCAGGAACACCGACAATGGCACCGTCTGCTTGAGGCGCGACTCGAAGGCCTCACGGCCCTCCTTGCGCACCAGCGTATCGGGATCTTCGCCTTCCGGGAGAAACAGGAATTTGAGCTGTCGGCCATCGCGCGCTTCGGGCAGCGCATTTTCCAGCGCCCGCCAGGCGGCAGCCCGGCCGGCGCGATCGCCGTCAAAGCAGAATACGGCTTCGGCCGTGACCCGGAAGATTTTCTGCAGATGCTCGGGCGTAGTGGCGGTGCCGAGAGTGGCCACGGCGTAGCGCAGTCCGTGTTGGTGCAACGCCACCACGTCCATGTAGCCCTCCACAACCAGCAGGCGCGGAATATCGCGCAGCGCCTGGCGCGCTTCGTACAGGCCGTAGAGTTCACGGCCCTTGTGGAACAGTGGCGTTTCCGGCGAGTTCAAGTACTTGGGTTCGTCGTTGCCGATGACCCGTCCGCCGAAGCCGATGACGCGTCCGCGCGTGTCGCGGATCGGAAACATGACGCGCTCGCGGAAACGGTCGCGCATCCGGTCGCCTTCAGCACGGATCACCAGTCCCGCGTCCAGCAGGTTCTGCTGCGCCGCTGCGTCCGTGCCGAGCGCTTTCAGCAACTGGTCCCAGCCGCCCGGTGCGAAACCGATGCCGAATTCCGCCGCGATCTCGCCGCTCACACCGCGGTGTTTGAGGTAGTCCACGGCCGTGGACGAGTGCTTCAGCTGCGCGTGAAAGAAACGCTGCGCATGGTGTAATACTTCATAAAGTGGTGCGCGATTGGCGCGATTTTCGCCGCCGGATTCCGCCGGCACTTCCATGCCCACCTGTTCGGCAAGCTGGCGCACGGCTTCCGGGAATTCCAGGTGCTCGTACTCCATGAGAAAACCCAGTGCGGTGCCATGCGCGCCGCAGCCGAAGCAGTGGTAAAACTGCTTGCTCGGACTGACGGTGAATGACGGCGTCTTCTCGTTGTGGAACGGGCAGCAGGCGGTGAACTCGCGACCGTGTTTCTTGAGCGGTACACGCGCGTCAATCACCTCCACGATGTCCGCGCGGCTCACGAGTTCGTCAATGAAGGACTGGGGAATGCGCGCCATTTTGGGAAGTGGTGGGTGAGGCGTGAGGAAGTGCACAACCGGTCAGAGCGGCGTCTTGTGTCCCGCTTCCGGCCTCAGCAGCTGTTTCACGAATAGTTCATGGCCGGTCGGGGCGCGTTGCAAACCGTACGCTCAGCCGCCGAGCTTTGCCTTGATGCGCGTGCTCACGGCACCCATGTCGGCGCGGCCCTGCACCTGCGGCTTGACCAGGCCCATGACCTTGCCCATGTCGCGCATCGAAGCGGCACCGCTTTTCTGGATGGCGTCGGCGATCAGCTTGTCGAGTTCCGCTTCTCCAAGCTGTGCGGGCAGGTAAGACTGGATCACGGCAGCCTCCGCCTGTTCCTGGGCGACCAGATCCGCGCGCTGGCCTTTCTCGAATTGCGCGATGGATTCGCGCCGTTGCTTGAGCATCTTGTCGAGCACCGCGAGCACTTGGATGTCGTCCAGCTGAATACGCTCGTCCACCTCGCGTTGTTTGATGGCGGCCAGCATCAGGCGAATGACCCCCAGGCGCGGCTTGTCGCCCGCGCGCAGCGCGTCCTTCATGTCGGCAATGATGCGGTCTTTGAGTGGCATGCTTGTACTCCTGTGAGCGGCTGAGCTTCGCTGCCCGGCGCGCTGGTGGCAATCAGCAAGGACGGCGGGGCGCAAAAACAAACGGCGCTTGTCGCAAGCGCCGTCGTTGAAACCCTCGTAACCCGTGCGCGCTCGAATCAATACAAACGTACGTGACGGGACTGCTCGCGGGACAATTTCTTCAGATGGCGCTTCACGGCGGCGGCCTGCTTGCGCTTGCGTTCCTGAGTGGGCTTCTCGTAGAACTCGCGGCGGCGCAGCTCGGTCATGACGCCGGCCTTCTCGCAGGAGCGCTTGAAACGCCGCAGGGCGGCATCGAAATGTTCGTTTTCTTTCACACGTACGCTGGGCATGTAGCCATCACCTTGAATTTGCTTGGGTTCTGCGGTCGCGGGGCGACCGTAAGGGGCCGGAATTCTACCGACCGCCGTGTAGAATTGCAAAATCATGCGCGTGCTCGGTATCGAGACTTCCTGCGACGAGACCGGGGTTGCCGTCTACGATGGCCGCCACGGGCTCCTGTCGCACGCGCTTTACAGTCAGGCCCGGCTGCACGCCGAGTACGGCGGCGTAGTGCCGGAACTCGCCTCCCGGGACCACGTGCGCAAGCTCCTGCCCATGATCCAGCGCGCCCTGGTGCAATCCGGGTCCAGCCCGCAGCAGATTGACGGTATCGCCTACACCGCGGGTCCCGGACTGGTGGGCGCGCTGCTGGTCGGTGCCTGTGTGGCGCGCGGTCTGGCGTTCGCCTGGCGGGTGCCGGCGGTCGGTATCCATCACATGGAAGGCCATCTACTTGCTCCCATGCTGGAAAACCCGGCGCCTGCGTTTCCCTTCGTTGCCTTGCTGGTTTCAGGCGGACATACCCTGCTGGTGGAAGTGCGTGGCGTCGGCCGTTACACCACGCGCGGCGAATCGCTGGACGACGCGGCAGGGGAGGCTTTCGACAAGGTCGCCAAGCTGCTGGGATTGCCGTATCCGGGCGGGCCGGCGCTCGCCAAACTGGCCGAGACCGGCGTCGCGGGACGCTTCGAGTTTCCGCGGCCCATGACCGATCGGCCGGGGCTGGATTTCAGTTTCAGCGGCCTGAAGACCGCGGTGCTCACCGCACTCAAGCGTGCGCCGCAGGACGCGCAAACCAAAGCCGACGTGGCACGCGCTTTTGAGGAGGCGGTGGTCGAAACGCTCGTAATCAAATGCGAGCGCGCACTGCTGCAAACCGGGGAGCGGCGCCTGGTGGTGGCCGGCGGCGTGGGCGCGAACCGCCGCTTGCGCGCGCGGCTCAAGGAACGCGTGGCCGGGCTGGGTGCCGAGGTGTTCTATCCCCGGCTGGAATTCTGCACCGACAATGGCGCCATGATCGCGTATGCGGGTTACCTGCGGCTGCGCAATCAGCAATCCACGGACGCACCCGAAGCCGTGCGCACGCGCTGGCCGCTGGATACCCTGGTGGCTCCGTGAGCCGCGGGACGCCCGCGGACACCGTGTTCATACGCGATCTGCGCGTGCCAACCGTGGTCGGCATTTTCGACTGGGAGCGGCGCATCAGACAGACGGTGGTCCTCGATCTGGACATGAGCGCGGATATCCGCCGTGCCGCGCGCAGTGATCGCATCGAGGACACGCTCGACTACAAGGCGGTGGCCAAACGCGTCACGCAATTCGTGAGTGCGGCGCAGTTTCAACTGGTGGAAACACTCGCGGAGGAGATTGCCGGGCTCATCATCCGGGAATTCCGGGTCGCGCACGTGAAAGTGACCTTGCACAAGCCGGGCGCGGTCAGCGGCAGCAAGAGCGTCGGCGTGAGCATCGAAAGGCACGCGCCTTCCGCATGACTGCGGTGTTCGTCGGCATCGGCAGCAATGTCGAGCCCGAGCGGCACGTGCGGGCGGCGGTACGACGGCTGCGGCAACGTTTCGGCACCCTGCAGATATCGCCCGTGTACCGCAACCCGGCGGTGGGCTTCAAGGGCGACGATTTCCTGAATCTGGCTGTGGCGTTCGAAACCGCAGCCGACGCAGGCGAGGTGCATGCGGCACTCGACGCCATCGAATTGCAATGCGGGCGGATCCGCGGTGGTGCGCGCTTCGCGCCGCGCGCGCTCGATTTGGACCTGCTGCTGCACGGCACGCTGGTTACCGAATCTCCGCCGCGGCTGCCGCGCCCGGAAATCCTCAAATATGCCTATGTGCTCAAGCCGCTGGCCGACCTCGCGCCCGCGCGCCGTCATCCCGGGACCGGCCGGAGTTTCGCCGAACATTGGCGCGAGTTCTCCGGTCGGAATCAGCCGCTTGTGGCGGTGACGCTTGAAGGTCTATAACGTTCGCCAGTACATTTCGCGGAGACTGCCATGCACAAGCTGTTGATCGGTGTGCTCACGTGCACGCTGGTGCTGCTGGTGTCGGGCTGCGGCGGTTCGGGCAGCGTCTCCCAGGCACAGATCGCCAGCGCGTGCTCGGTGACCGGCCAGAACCAGCAGATTCTCGCCATCATGCAGTCCTGGTACTACTGGAACCAGTACCTGCCCACCGACGTCAATCCCGCCGCTTACAGCGATACAACCTCGTTTCTGGATGCGCTGTTGTACCAGCCGCTGGACCGTTTCAGCTACATCACCACACAGGCCGCCAACCAGGCGTTTTACGGCGCCGGGCAGTATGTGGGCCTCGGCTTCAGCCAGGAAATCGTCAACGCCAATCAGTTGCAGTTGACCAATGTGTATCCCGGCAGTCCTGCCGCCAGCGCCGGTTTCGTGCGCGGCGGTTACCTCCTGTCCATAGACGGCACATCGGTTGCGACCCTGATTGCCAACAATCAATTGAATTCCGCTTTTGGTCCGGCGGACGTGGGCGTGGCGGTGACGCTCGAATACCAGTCGCCTTCCGGCGCT
>JBOIAZ010000170.1:0-6062 GCA_050739175.1 Gammaproteobacteria bacterium | reverse complement strand
CCGTATCGCCCGGCTTCGGCTGCGTTGAAGGTGTAGCGGTAAAAAGCCGTATCGGTTTTTGGGCAATAGTATCCCTCGCCCTTGAAATGAATCCTTCCGGATTTGCCGGAGAGTCTGCCGTGCGTGGTGGCAAAGGCACAGCCTGCGGGCAGCCCCGGTTTGGGCGCATCCACGACGGCAAACCGGCGCATCACCGCCCAGCCTGTATCGGATTCCAATGCCTTGCCAACCAGCAGCGCACAACCAAGCTTCGCATGCGTACTGGCCGGGCATTTCTCGATGCTTTCCCTGAGCTGGTAAATAAGATGCAGGGAGGTCGCGGGGCCTGCGCTGGCAAGCGGTGTTGCGGCTGAAAATATGCCGCTCATGGATGCAAAGCAGAGATACATCAGCAGACGGCGCAAAGGCATGGTTTATCTCCTGAAGCGGCGCAGGAAGTTCAAGTCCAGTATATGCGGCAAGTTTCACGCGTACTCGCGCATTACGATTCCGTAATCTTCAGGCGTCCTTGCCGGAGGCGCATGCCTGGGTGGCGGATGTCGGCAACAGCCGCGCCCCTTTGCAACCGGGGCGAGGGGCGAAGCCCCGAGCGGGCAGCCACGGGCACATCGCGAAGTGATGTGCGGGAGACCAGGGATGGTCTCCCTGGACCTGAACACGATGCAGGATGGCACAGTGTTCAGGGCTGCCCTGGATTTTCGCACGCCGCACGGTTGCGAAGTGCGAAAGAGGGGGATTGGCAGCCGTTGGTCAAACAATGGCCGGTTCTGGCAGCCCAACTTAGACGGGTTTGTGCGACTCGAATTCGGCGTAATCCCCGGTGCGCGGCGCTTTCTCCATCGCCTCCATCAATTCTGCCGGCGGTGGCACGATCCTGCGTGCCCGCAGGTCCAGCCACGCGCCCTGCACGTTCACCACGCAGGCGAGTTCGCCGTCCGCCTTGAAAATTCCGTGGCGGATGCGCCAGTGCTTGCGATTCGGCGACAGCCCCGCGATCTCCGTGGTGACGCGCAGGCGCTCGTTGGCGCGCACTTCGCGCAGGTACTGGGCTTCCTCGCGGAACAGCACCGGGCCGATGCCGAGCGCGCGGAAGCGCTCCAGCGTGAAGCCGTCGGCATTCAGGAAGGCGACGCGCGCCTGTGCCGCGCAGTCCATGTAGGCGGTGTGGCGCATGTGGCCGTTGGGGTCGAGATCAGCCCAACGGACTTCGAATTCCTGTTGATAGGGTGTCGGCATCGAGTTGCGATCCAGGATTGCAACGGCGACTGCAATCTTAGCAGAGTAGGGAATAGTGTCCGTTAGGAGACAACGGACGCGTCAATGTTTCCAACGGCCTCCCGGCAGGGGCAGATCGTTCAAGTTCCGGCGTGTCGTTTGCCACCCGGGCAGCGCGTGGTCCATCAACGTTTCGAAACGCTCGTTGTGATGCGCTTCGATCAAATGCGCAAGCTCGTGGACCAGGATGTATTCCAGGCACGCAGGTGGTTTCTTCGCCAGCTCGGTATTCAGCCGCAGGTTTCCCGAAACGGCGTTGCAGCCGCCCCAGCGGGTCTTCATGCGTTGCACGAACACCTGGCGCGGGCGTACGTCGAGTATCTTCGACCATTTGTCCAGGAGCGTTGGCAGTGCACCGCGAATTTGATTCCGATACCACGCTTCGAGCAAGCGGGCGCGGCGTTCCCGGTTTGTCCCGGGTCGTACGGACATACGCAGGTACCGTGGAGTGAGCATGATGCCGGGCGCCGCAACGCATTCGGTTATGTGCAACAAGTAACGTCTGCCCCACACGTAGTGACTTTCGCGCTCGACGTAGTCGCGTGTGGTCTCGCGCTTTTGCGCCCGCAGCCTGCACTGCTGGCTCTGAATCCAGCCGAGCTTGCGGATCGCGAACAGGCGCAGGCTTTCAGTACGCGCGCGCTTCGGCGCCGTGAGGCGCACCCGGCCCGTGGGCGGGTGCACGGACAAGTACAGATTGCGGACTGGCTTGCGCACCACCTCGATGCGCAGCTTGCCGAGTTCCAGCCAGCGGGCCATCAGTATTCTTGCCGTTGTTTAATGATGCGGAAGATGCGCTCCACTTCGTTCTGGTTGCCGTCGAGCAGCGGTAACAGCGCGAATTTGATCGCGTTCTCTTTTGGCAGATTGCCCCGCCAGTCCGCCGGGCGATTCTTCAGCACGGCCTCCTCTATGGCCTTGGCGAGTTTCAGCTTGGCGTGATCGAGTGCGGCGTCCGCGGCCAGGTTTGCGGGCCCGGCCGCGGTCAGATTGTTGTAGATGGCTCTCACGCCGGGCCGATGTTGCAACTCTTCGGGCGTGTCCGCAGCCTGCCCGGTACGCACTTGAGCCAAGAGCGCCGCGATTCTCTGCAGATACTCGGCATAACGGTCCGCGTGTTCCTTGCGCAGTTTGATCACTTCATCGAGGAGCTGCGACATCTTCACAAAGAACGCCGGATCATTGAGTTGCTCCTGGATGATCTTGGCGCGCACGTTGTTCTCGATGACTTCGGCCGTGGCGTTCTTGTTGCGCCGGATTTCTTCAGGCAGCGCGGCGATGGCGGCATCCAGGCCGCTGCTTGCGACCACCTCCAACAGGCCTTTGTCCGCAAAGGCCGAAATCGGGCGCGCGGCGCTGGCCTCCACGTAGGTATCTATGAGGTGACGCATGTCGGCCTCGTAGGGCTTGAGGTCGAGCAGCTCGCCGCTCGCGAGGCGGATACTGTCGCGCAACTGCGTGTAATGCTGTACGTCGCGCTTGATGCCCGCGATCTCGGCCGGTGCATAGCCTGCGCCGGTGAGGTCGTCCGCCAGATTCGCGTAGGCCCGCAGCAGCGCGGCGGCCGTCTTGTACAGAGCCACGCGCCGGGGTTCGCGCTCCTTCAGGTCGGTGGCGATTTCGCTGTTGCCGCAGAAATAATGCAGGTAATCCAGCTCGGCGCGCGGTGGCGGCACCGGCTCGCACACGCGTGCCAGTTGCTCCAGCGCCTCGTCGAGTTTTGCCCGCCCGGCTTCGAGCCGGTTTTGCATCACGATTTCCGGGTCGGCGTTGGCTACGCTGCGGTCGAGTTCCGAGGAGTACACCTGCAGGGCGCCCGTGCCTTGAGCATTTACCAGTTTCTTGAACAAATCCTTGTAATCCACGATGTAGCCGAACGGCTTGTCGTCGCCGTCCAGCCGGTTGGTGCGGCAGATGGCCTGGAAGAGCGCATGATCCTGCATGGACTTGTCAATGTAGAGGTAGGTGCAGGCTTGCGCGTCGAAGCCCGTCAGCAGCTTGTCCACCACGATGAGCAGCCGCATGTTGGCGGGCTCTTCGACGAACTGCCCGCGGACCCTGTCTTCGTAGGTCTCGGCTTTGGTCTGGCCGGGTTTGGCCACTACGTCCTTCAACAAGTCGGTATAGGTTTTATAGATGAACTGCCGGTCGGTTTCCGAGTTGGCGCCGGTTTCTTCCTTTGTGACATCGCGCGTCTGCGGATTGTATGAAGTCACGATGGCGCAGCGGCCCTTGAGGGGCGTCTGCTGGAACAGCCTGAAATACTGGCAGGCATCGAGGATGGTCGGCATTACCAGCATCGCGTTGCCGCGTTCGCTTGCGAGCCGTGGCCGGGTGGTGAAGTCAAACTCGATATCCGCAACGACGCGCTCCTTGCGCGAGCGCGAGCTCAGTACCCGTTGCAGGGTACCCCAGGTCTTTTTCAGCTCATCTTTTTGCCAGTCGTTCAGGCCGCGGGTCTTGGCCTCGAACCACTGGTCAATCTTGTCCTGCGAGCCGAGTTGCTGGTCCACGTCGCGCGCTTCGTAGGCCAGGTCGAGCACCACGCCGTCCGCCACGGCTTCCTTGAACACGTAGGTGTGGATGTAGCTACCGAACACCTCGAAGCTCGTGGCCTTGTCCTGTTTCAGCAGCGGCGTGCCGGTGAAGCCGATGAACACCGCATTCGGCAACTGTGCCTTCATGGCCCGGTGCAGCTTGCCGCTCTGGGTGCGGTGACATTCGTCCACGAACACGAACAGCTCGCCGTAAGCCCGGTGCGGTTGGCTTTCGATTTCCTGCGTGAAAGCATCGAAATCGTCCACGCCGCGAACTCCGAATTTGTGCACCAGCGAGCACAGCAGGCGCGGCCTGGCCTTGGCGAGTTGCTGCATGAGGTCGCGGCCGCTCGAGGTGCGATAGGGTTGTTCGTCGGATCCGCGGAACACCTTTTCGATCTGCTTGTCGAGTTCGTCGCGGTCGGTGACCACCAGCACCCGGGCGTGCGGATAGTTTTCCAGGATCCACTTCGCGAGCAGCACCATCACGATGCTTTTGCCGCTGCCCTGCGCGTGCCAGATAATGCCGCCCTGGCGCCGGCGCACGTGCTCCTGTGCGGCCCGGATGGCGAAATACTGGTGCACGCGCGGCACCTTCTTGATGCCGCCGTCGAACAGCACGAAGTCGTGCATCAGTTCAATCAGCCGATCCTTGCGGCACAGCTTCGCGAGGTATTTGTCGAGCGGGTAGCCGCGGTCTTCGCTTTCATCCTCTTTCCATTTGAGGAACATCTTTTCCGGCGTGCCGACGGTGGCGTACTTCAGACCCTGCGTGTCGTTGCCCGCGAACACCAGTTGTACGCTGCTGAAGAAGTCCGCGTTGAATTCGCGCTGCTGGTTGGAGAGTAACTGGCGGATGCCTTCGCCGATGCTCACGCTGCTGCGCTTGAGTTCGATCACCGCGATCGCGATGCCGTTGACGTACAGCACCAGGTCCGGCCGGCGCTCGAGACCGCCCTTGAGCGTGACTTCTTCCGCAATGGCGAAATCGTTGGCTTCGGGGTGCTCCCAGTCGATGAGGAATACCGATTCGGTGACATTGCCCGCCTCGGTTTTCACGGGAATGGGGTAGCGCAGCCGTTGGTACACCGCCCGGTTGTTTTCGTAAAGCGTGCGCCCGGTGTGGCCGAGCTCATGGCCGAGCACGTCGAGCGCGCGGTTGATCTGCGCCGTGCCGTGGCCCTGGCGCGCGAGCCAATCACGCAGTAACGATTCCTCGACGTTGTGGTTCTCGCGTTCCGACCAGTCGCCGAGATAGGTGTAACCGAGCGCGTCCCGGAACAGCGCGATCACGCGGTTCTGGGTTGCACGTTCCGGTTTACCGAGCCTGTTCATGCCATAGCTCCGACGTTTGCTCCCTGGTTATGCCGCCTCAAGCGCTACGGCCGCAACGCGCGGGCTCGGCGGCAAGTTATACAACATTTCCACAAAATGTTGTATAACTGCCCGCATGCTGTACACCGAGCTTTCCCTCGCAGCTCAGACCGCCTTCGCCCAGCTCCAGGACGTGGTGCTGGCCGAGCACGTGGCGCGCAGCGTAGCGCAGTTGCGTGGTAACTTCGCCACCAAGACCATCAAGGGCCGCGATTACTGGTATTTCGTGTTCCGGGAAGGCAGTCGCCACCGCCAGATCTACGTCGGCCCGGACGAGCCGCGGGTGCGCGCGCTGGTGGAGAAAAGTCGTGATGCCGATTCCAGCCAGATTGCCGCGCTGGCGCGCGCTTACGTCGCACAAGGTGCGACCACGCTGCTCGCCAAGCATTTGCGCGTGATCGCCCGGCTCACCGATTTCGGCTTCTTCCGCGCCGGCGGCGTGCTGGTCGGCACCCATGCCTTCGCCGCCTTTGCCAACCTGCTCGGCATCAAATGGACCGGCGGCGATCGCACCATGGACGTGGACGTGGCAATGCCGGGTCAAAACGTTTCCATCGCTCTGCCGGATGCGCCGCAAGCCAACCTGCACGATGCGCTTAGCACCTTCGAGGCCGGATTCATCCCCACGCAAACCTTCGCGGGCGGCGCCGGCCCCACCTATTCGCTACGCGGCGAACCGGACCTGCAGATTGATTTCCTGACCACACTGCAACGCGGCGGCGATGAGCCGCGTCGTATTGAAGCACTCTCGGTCACGGCGCAGCCGCTGAAGTTTCTGGACTATCTGCTGGAAGCGCCCACGCAGAGCGTACTGCTGGACCGGGCCGGGCACTGCACGGTCGCTAACCTGCCGGAACCGGCGCGCTATGCCGTGCA
>JBOIAZ010000169.1:0-5546 GCA_050739175.1 Gammaproteobacteria bacterium | reverse complement strand
AGGGCTTTCAACTGCTTGGGCGTGAGATTCTGGGCCTCGTCCACGATGATGTAGCGGTTCAGGAACGTGCGCCCGCGCATGAAGTTCATGGAACGGATCTTGATGCGGTTGCGCAATAAATCGCCAGTGGCCGCGCGGCCCCATTCGCCGCCTTCGCCGTTTGACTGCGTGAGCACTTCGAGGTTGTCCATGAGCGCACCCATCCAGGGTGTCATTTTTTCTTCTTCGGTGCCGGGCAAGAAGCCGATGTCCTCGCCGAGCGGTACGGTCACGCGCGTCATGATGATCTCGCGGTAGCGGTTATGTTCCAGCGTCTGTGCCAGCCCCGCGGCCAAGGCCAGCAGCGTCTTGCCGGTGCCGGCGGCGCCCAGCAGCGTCACGAAATCCACATCCGGCTTGAGCAACAGGTTGAGCGCGAAGTTCTGCTCGCGGTTGCGCGCATTGATGCCCCACACGGTGTGACGGATACCGCGATAATCCCGCGTCAACTCGAGGAGCGCGCCGTGCTGGTCAAGCCCGCGCACCATGGCCTCGAAGTTTTCGGCCTCGCGGTACAGGAATTCATTGGGATGCCAGCCGCGCACCTGCGGGCCCTGGATGCGGTAAAAGGTGTGGCCCTCCTGTTGCCAGGACTCCATGTTGGTGCTGTGCTCATCCCAGAAATTCTGGGGCAGTTCGCGCACGCCACTGAAAAGCAGGTCCAGATCGTCGAGCGCCTTGTCATTGTAATAGTCCTCGGCGTGGATGCCGAGCACCGCCGCCTTGATGCGCAGGTTGATGTCCTTGGATACCAGGATTACGCGCCGTTCGGGGTGCTGGTGTTGCAGGGCGAGCGTTGTGCCGAGGATGTGGTTGTCCGCGGTGTTGCCCGGCAGGGTTTCCGGGAGCGAGGTGGGCAGAAGTTCGGTCTGGAAGAACAATCTGCCCGTGGTGGCCGCCGGTTCGCTTACCGCCGCGGCACCGGCAGCGCGGTGCAATCCGGGAATCGGCAGGCCGCGGTCAATCTGCGGCTTGCCGACAGCGTGCATCATTTCATCCAGAAAGCGGCTCACCTGACGCACGTTGCGCGCGGCCTCGGACACGCCTTTCTTGCCGGCGTCCAGCTCTTCGAGCACCACCATGGGCAGGTAAATGTCGTGCTCCTGAAACCGGAAAATGCAGCTCGGGTCGTGCATCAGCACGTTGGTGTCGAGCACGTACAGACGCCGCACGGCCGAGGCCTGTTGCCTGCGTGCGGGAGAATCAGCCGAGCGCCTTGACGGCATCCAGAACCTCGTGCGCGTGTCCCTTGACGCGGACTTTGCGCCATTCGCGGCGCAGTACGCCTTGGGCGTCAATCAGAAAGGTGCTGCGTTCAATGCCCATGAACTTGCGGCCATAGAGGCTCTTTTGCTTGAAGACGCCGAACAGCTTGCAAATCTTCTGGTCTGCATCGCTGAACAGATTGAATTGCAAGCGGTACTTCTGCCGGAAGTTGTCGTGCGATTTCACGCTGTCACAGGACACCCCGGCTATCAGCGTGTTGCGCCTTTTGAACTTTGCCTGATAGTCGCGAAAATCCTGGGCTTCCAGCGAGCAGCCGGTGGTGTTGTCCTTGGGGTAGAAATACAGCACCACGTTGTGGCCCTGAAATTGCGACAGACTCAGCTGTTGGTCGCCGGCAGCGGGCAGCGTAAAGTCGGGCACCGGCCGGTTCACTACCACTTTACGCATGGATCGGCCCGGGTATGGCCACGCCCTCATCCCTTGATGGGTTCGAGGATGGCGTCGAGATTCAATCGATCGCAAAAATCCATGAATTCGTCCCGCAGCGTGCCGATGTGCAGGTCGGCGGGAATATTCACCGCCATCTGCACTGCAAACATCGGTGCTCCGGTATTTTCCGCCAGATAAGTGCGCGTTGCCAGGTCGGCGACGCCGATGTTGCGCTCCGCAAAAAAATGCGCCAGATTGAAAACAATGCCGGACTGATCCAGGCAGACCGCGTCAATCGCATACGGGATGAGGTCGTGGCGCGGCGCGCATTCTTCCGTACGACGTGCGGCTATCGTCAATTGCGGGTGCTTTCCGAGTTTCGGGAGCTGGTCTTCCAGTTTTGTCAGCGTGTTCCAGTTACCGGACACCAGCAACAACATGCTGAACTCGCTGCCCAGCACGGTCATGCGGCTTTCCGCGATATTGCAGCCACAGGCCTGCACGGCACGCGCAATGTCATGGAGGACGTCGGGGCGGTTTTCCGCAAGTACCGACACCGCCAGGAATTGTTTGGTGCGCACGCGCGGCGAACGGTCCGGCCTGGGATGCACGCGGCGCAGTGTACCGGGTTTGGCATGTGGCGCAACCGCAGGCGCAGCTTGAGCGTAACGCGGGTATGCCGGTAACATAGGCTTTTCCGCGGTGTTAGGCATGTTTCACGGCAGCCTGGTGGCGCTCATCACGCCCATGGCCGACGACGGCCGGGTGGACTACGACGCGCTCGAAGCGCTCGTGCGCTGGCACCTGAGCGAAGGCACGGATGGCATCGTGGCGGTCGGTACCACCGGCGAAGCGACTACGCTGGAATCGGCCGAGCAGATGCAGGTGGTGGATTGCTGCTTACGCGCGGCCGACGGCCGGATTCCGGTGATTGCCGGCATCAGTTCCAACTCCACGGCGCGCGCCACGGCCCTTGCGCGCCTCGCGCAGACGCGCGGTGCCGCCGCCGGTCTGGCGGTAGTGCCGTACTACAACAAGCCGACCCAGGAAGGTCTGTACCGGCATTTCCGCGCGATCGCGGCAGCGGTATCGCTGCCCATTATTCTTTACAACGTGCCAAGCCGTACGGTTGTGGATCTGCTGCCTGAAACTGTGGCGCGTCTGGCGGCGATTCCGAACATCATCGGCATAAAGGAGGCCACCGGCAAGCTGGAGCGCGTCGAGGAGATCCGCGGGCTGTGCGGCCAGGAATTCCTGCTGTTGAGCGGGGATGACGCCACGGCCATGGAATTCATGCTGCGCGGTGGCCGTGGCGTGATTTCGGTGACGGCCAACGTGGCTCCCAAGCTGATGCATGCTCTATGCACCGCGGCCTGCAGTGCTGAGCGCAGCAAGGCCGAGATACTCAACCAGCGGCTTGCTACACTGCACCGGCAGTTGTTCGTGGAAAGCAATCCCATCCCGGTAAAATGGGCTGTGACGCAAATGGGTCGTGCGCCTGCCGGCATTCGCCTGCCGCTCACGCCCTTGAGCCCGGACCACCACGCCGCCGTGCGCGAGGCGTTGCACTCCGTGGGTGCGTTGTAAATCGAGATCTGCATTACTTTACTTTGGACGGTCGAATCATGTACAGAATTCTTACTGGTGTGGCGCTGCTGTCGACAGTAATCGTGACTGGGTGCAGCAGCCTGGGCTGCGGCGATCCGCACCCCTACATCAACAGCACCAGCCAGCCGGCGCTCAAGGCTCCGCAAGGATTGACCATCCCCACGCCCGATCCGGCCTACATCGTCGGCAGTGTCACGCCCGTGACTGGCAAGCATCCAGACCGTGATGCCAAGGGTGTGTGCCTGATCTATCCTCCACAGGTGGTACCGGCCGGTAACACTGCCAAACCCGCAGCGCAAAATGCACCGGCCGTAATCGAGAGTACGTCCCCACGGGGCGTACCGGCTGCAGCAAAACCGGCGAATCCCAGCCATACACCGGCGCCTGCCGCTGGTACCGCAGCCGGGTTCGGGCAATTGCTTGCGGTCGCGGGTCGCATGCACTAACCTGCCGCGCTTTTTTGCGCCTGCGCCGATTCGCCGTGGCGTGTTCGGTGGACGGTTTCTAAATAGTCGGAGAGGTGTCCGAGCGGGTGAGGGTGGTGTATTTATCGGAATGCCGGTGGCATCCCGGTCCACCCGAACGCCCCGACAGGAAGTCGGGGCTGGCGAGCCTGCCAGGGATGGTTCACTGGGCGGTTTTTAATTGTCGGAGAGGTGTCCGAGCGGTCTAAGGAGCACGACTGGAAATCGTGTATACGCCTAAAGCGTATCGCGGGTTCGAATCCCGCCCTCTCCGCCATCAGACACCCGCTAGACCAATATCCATAAGGCTTTCAGGATTTCAGCCCAATCACAACCCACAATCCAGCCCTCAATTAAATGACGCAGGGGGCGCGATCGCGGGGCAGGCAGGGCTAGGGCAGGGATTGCCGGGTTTGGCGGCTTGGCGGTGGCGTGCTGGGTCAGGAATGGGCCTTCATGATGGGATTCGCCGGGATCGCGGCTTTCCGTCGTTTCCCGCCATAGCAGGGTCAGGGGTCGGTCAAGATCGCGTCCTACAACGCGATAGACAAAGCGGTTTCAGACCGGCGGGCGCAGCCGAGATTTACGCACGGCGCCAGCACCTCGGCGAAGAAGCCGCGCGATACGCGAGCGAGATCAAACTGCGAGCTGAGATCAAACTCGGAGAAATGCTTAAGAAAACACCGAAAGCGAAGGGTGCCATCGGCGCCCCTGGCCCTGGACGAGGAAACGCGGTACCGCAAGAGAACCGCGTTTCTGACACACCAACCCTTGCCGACCTTGGCATAGATCGCAAGCTCAGCAGCCGGGCGCAAATGCTCGCCGAGCTTTCGCCGGAGAAGCAGGACGCGGTAGTCCATGGCGATTTGTCGGTTGCAGACGTGCAGCGCGAGAAGCGGCGGGTCAAACCACGGTTTCCGTTTCCTTCGCCATCGCCAGCCCGATCACCGCGATCGTTTCAGCCTGCGGGTAAATCCGGCGCACCAATTTCGGCACCACGCCGATCGGCTGTCGATTGAAACTCACGATCCACGCATCGATCCGCGCTTGTTTACCGTAACCGCATGAAATGACAGCCGGACGTCCGATCCGGCAGGTTCGTTCATTCCAGCGCGCACCGTAGCAGCGATACTCGTGCCGTTTGACACCGGCAGCGAACGCTTCGTAATACTCTCGACGCAAGGGAATAAAAAGCGGCTTCACGCCGTGGGTAAATCCGGCTGTTCTTTGCGAGGCAAAATCAAACGAATCGACGCCGCCGGCACGGCATCAAGTTTGAGTGGCCTGCCGCGATCGTCAAAATAACCAGAATCGTCAAAATAAATTCGCGCGTAACCCGATGACCCACGTGGCCGCAGCAGTTTTTCCAGTCTTTCCAATCTGTCCTTCAAACTCATGGCTGCTTCCGTAACAGTTCAATTTCCAGTGCCGCTAATCGCGGCTCAAGCTCGGCGTCCGTTATCACGCGGGCAAGGCCAGTCAAAATGAAACTAAGCCGGCAAGCCGCAGGCAGCTCCATCTGACCATTCCTCGCTTCGTTGTAAACAGCCGCCATTTCGCGTCGAATCGCACGCAGGTTCGTCAAGCGTAACCGCCGCAGGCAGGGTAGCCGCGAATTGCCAGCAACGGCAACGAGTTCGCCGGGTTTTGGTTGTCGTTTTTGGCTGCTTTCAGCCATTAGGCAAACCTTCAAGTGTTGCGCCGGCGTCGGTATTTAACTTTTGATCGAGCAACGCCCAGGCCTCACGTGCAGATCGTTCGGCGACTGCGCGGCGCTCG
>JBOIAZ010000168.1:0-4171 GCA_050739175.1 Gammaproteobacteria bacterium | reverse complement strand
CGGCAGGCCGCCGCGGTGTCCAGCACTTCCAGGCCGATGCCGCGGCCCTGGATCTCAGCGCTGAGGCGCGCATCCAAAAAACTCAGGTGCGCGCCGGTACCGATCACCAGGATTTCCGGTTCCAGCGCCAGCGCCACTTCCAAGCTCTCGAGGCTGATGTCCGCGGCGCGCTGTGGCGTCCAGTTCTCGACCAGCGTCGCGGATGAAATCACGAAACTCCTGCTCAGCAGCCGGTCGTTGACGTTGATGCGCCCCGGCGCATAGGCACGGATGACATTGGTGCTCGCGGTGCTGTCAAGCGTGAATTTCATCGCCAATAGGTTAGGGGAACGGCATAATGTGCACAAGCGCGTATGCGAGAGTCACGTCTCATCCTCTATCTTCCCGATTTGGCCGTCGCGGTCCGGGCTGCGGGCGGCCGGCGTTTCCCGGTCATGGAGAAATTCCTGGCGCGCGCCGCCCGCCGGCCGGTGGCAGACGGATCAGCGGTGCTGGCGGAATGTTTTGGGCTGCCGCCGCAGGATTTTCCGGTGGCCGCGCTCGAATGGCTGGGAATTGCGGGTGCGCGCAGCGCGGCCCACTGCTGGCGCGCCGATCCGGTGCACCTGCTGGTGGATCGCGACCAGGTGGCGCTGCTGCCGCGAAACACACTGGGCGTGACGCCGGAAGAAGCACGGGCGTTGGCGGTCAGCATTAATGAGTGTTTTGCGGACGAGCACCTGGAAGTCGAGACACCACGGCCGGATACGTGGTATCTGCGCGCGCCGCTTGCCTGGCAGTGCCGCACCTGGGACCCCGCGCGGGTGGAAGGCTGGGCGATCACCGAGTTCATGCCCTCTGGCGCCGATGCGGATCAGCTGCGCAAACTCATGACGGAAATCCAGATGCTGTTGCACACGCATCCCGTGAATCAGGTACGCGAAGCCGCCGGTCTGCCGACCATCAACAGTTTGTGGATTTGGGGTGGTGGCCCGCTGCCTGATCGCGCCGCCCGCGCGCCCGCGCGGATTATCGCGAGCTTGCCTCTGGCGCAAGGCCTGGCGAAACTTGCGGGACAAACCAGCGAAGCCTGGCCTGCGGATCTGGATACCCAATCAACAACTGGTGATTGGCTGGTGGGTTTGAGCGTGCACGACTTCAGCGCGGATCGGTCGCGTCTGGACCGGGAGCTTATGGCCCCGCTGTGGCGCGCCTTGCTGCGCGGTCGCGTGAATGAAATCCGGTTTTACCCGGGCGGCCGCTCCGTGTATGAGTTAAAGCCGCTGGCCGCACGCCGCTTCTGGCGGCGTTCCCGGCTTGTCGCGGAATACTTGCGTGCGGCCGATGACTCGCCGGTGCATTGAGCGCCGCGTGCCGGCGGCCGGCGCAGCCTTGCCGGATACACTGCATCCGCTGCTGCGCCGCATTTACGCAGCCCGCGGCGCGCTGACCGCGGCGGACCTGGATCACGCGCTCACCGCGCTGCACGATTTCCGCGGATTTCACGGCATGCGCGCCGCGGTCGCGCTGTTGGCCGAGTGCCTGGAGCGCGATCTGAAAATCCTGATTGTCGGCGACTTCGACGCCGACGGCGCCACCAGTTCAGCGCTGGGCGTGCGCGCGCTGCGTACGCTCGGTGCCCGGAATGTTGAGTACCTGGTGCCGAACCGCTTCGACTACGGCTATGGCCTGACGCCGGAAATCGTGACGCTCGCTGCGACGCGACACCCGCATCTGATTGTCACCGTGGACAACGGCATTTCCAGCCACGCGGGGGTGGCGGCGGCGCGCGCGGCGGGCATGCGCGTGCTGGTGACCGATCATCACTTGCCCGGTACCACGCTGCCCGATGCCGACGCGATACTCAATCCCAATCTCCCGGACGACGGTTTTCCGAGCAAATGCCTGGCGGGCGTGGGGGTGGCCTTCTATCTTCTTTTGGCGCTGCGTGCCCACCTGCGGGAATCCGGCTGGTTCAAGCAGCGTGGCATCGCGGAACCAAGCCTCGCGGATTTCCTCGATATCGTGGCGCTCGGCACGGTCGCCGATCTGGTGCCTCTGGATCACAACAACCGGGTGCTGGTGGCGCAGGGGCTGGTCCGCATCCGCGCCGGCCAATGCGTACCGGGAATTCAGGCGCTGCTGCGCACGGCGCAACGCGAATTGGGCCAGGTCACGGCGGCGGACCTGGGATTCGCCGTGGCGCCGCGCCTGAATGCCGCCGGCCGGCTGACCGACATGTCCCTGGGCATCGAATGCCTGCTCGCGGACGATGAGTCGCGTGCGTGTGAACTCGCCGCCAAGCTCGATGCGCTCAATCGCGAGCGCCGCGTTATCGAAGCGCAGATGCGCGAGCAGGCACTGCGCGCGCTCGACCAGATGAGCCTGAGCGCGGAAGATACGGCACTGCCCTTCGGCCTGTGCCTGTTCAACGCTGAATGGCACCAGGGCGTGATCGGACTGGTCGCCTCGCGCATCAAGGATCGCGTACACCGCCCGGTGATCGCATTTGCGCGCGCGGAGGAAGGCCAGCTCAAGGGCTCGGCGCGTTCCGTCGCGGGCGTGCACATCCGCGATGTGCTGGAAGCGGTGGACACGCGTCACCCCGGACTGATCGCCGGGTTCGGCGGTCACGCCATGGCGGCGGGGCTCAATCTCGCGGTGCGGCACTACGAGGAATTTGCGCATGCCTTTGATGTCGAAGTGCGCCGCTGGCTGAAGGCCGGCGATTTGGACGGCGTGCTGTACACCGACGGCGAGCTGGAGCCCGCGGATCTGACCCTGGAATGCGCCGAGCTGCTGCGCGCGGCCGGACCCTGGGGCCAAGCGTTTCCCGAGCCGTGTTTCGACGGCGTGTTCCAGATACTGGAGCAGCGCATCGTGGGTAACGGCCACGTGAAGCTCACGCTCGCGGAGCCGCGCAGCCACGCGCGCGTGGATGCCATCGCCTTCCATCCGGTGGGCGAGCACCTGCCTGCGGATTGCCGGCACGCGCGCCTGGTCTACCGGCCGGAAGTGAATGCCTATCGCGGCAAAAACCGGCTGCAGTTGCTCGTGGAGCACATCGAGCCTGTAGTACCATAGCGCCCTTTCATTTTCCGGAATGCCGCCGTGGAAGAACTCAATCCCCTGCGCAACAAGATCAGCGATTTGACGGGCCGCGTGCGGGCTCTGCGGAGGTATCTTTGACTATGACGCCAAACGCGAACGGCTCCAGGAAGTAGACCGGGAACTGGAAGATCCCGGGGTCTGGAATCAACCGGAGCGCGCCCAGGAACTGGGGCGCGAGCGTGCGCGCCTCGAGGAAACCGTGACCGGCCTCGACCGGCTGACGCGCGACCTCGAGGATTCGGGGGAGCTGCTGGGACTGTTGGCGGAGGAGGGCGATGCGGCCTCCGCCGCGAGCCTGACGCGCGACGTGGAGCGCGTCGAACAGCGGGTGGCGGACCTCGAATTCCGCCGCATGTTCTCCGGCGAAATGGATGCGCACAACGCGTTCCTCGACATCCAGTCCGGTTCCGGCGGCACCGAAGCGCAGGACTGGGCGAATATGCTGTTGCGCATGTATCTGCGCTGGGGCGAGCGCCGCGGTTTCAAGACCGAACTCGTGGAAATCTCGGCCGGCGAAGTGGCCGGCATCAAGAGCGCCACGCTGCGTTTCGATGGCCCCTATGCCTTCGGCTGGCTGCGCACCGAAGCGGGCGTGCACCGGCTGGTGCGCAAGTCGCCGTTCGATTCCGGCAACCGCCGGCACACCTCGTTTGCGGCGGTGTTCGTATCGCCGGAAGTGGACGACGCCATCGAGATCGAGATCAATCCGGCGGATCTCAAGGTGGACACCTATCGCTCGAGCGGCGCCGGCGGCCAGCACGTCAACAAGACCGATTCCGCGGTGCGCATCACCCATATTCCCACCGGCATCGTGGTGGCCTGCCAGAACGAGCGCTCGCAGCACAAGAACCGCTCCACGGCGATGAAACAGCTCAAGGCCAAACTGTACGAACTGGAGATGCAGAAGCGCCGCGCTGACCAGCAGAAACTCGAGGACAGCAAGGCCGACATCGGCTGGGGCCGCCAGATCCGCTCCTATGTGCTGGACCAGTCGCGCATCAAGGATTTGCGCACCGGGGTGGAGAAAGGCGACACTCAGGCGGTGCTGGACGGCGATCTGGACGATTTCATCGAGGCGTCG
>JBOIAZ010000167.1:0-14801 GCA_050739175.1 Gammaproteobacteria bacterium | reverse complement strand
CCCGCCATCGCTGAAACGCGCCGGTACCGATGAGATGGTTCAAAGTTCCGATTTCAAGGCGCGCGCCATTAGCGCTTCAACCGCCACGCGCGGCGGCAGGTGCTCGTGCAGCACGCGATACACCTGTTCGGTGATGGGCATGTCCACGTTCAGGTGTTTGGCGAGCTTGTGCGTGGCCGCGGCCGCGGCCACACCTTCGACCACCTGGCCGATTTCGGCCTCGGCGGATTTCCGGTCCACGCCGCCAGCGAGTCTCAGGCCCAGGCGCCGGTTGCGCGACTGATCATCGGTACAGGTGAGCACCAGATCGCCCAGGCCGCTGAGCCCCTGAAAAGTCTCGGCACGCGCGCCGAGTTTCGCGCCGAGCCGCGCGATTTCCGCCAGACCGCGGGTAATCAGGGCGGCCCGCGCGTTGGCGCCGAACTTGAGCCCGTCGCTGATGCCGCAGGCAATGGCGATGACATTCTTGACCGCACCGCCGACTTCCACGCCGACGATGTCGCCGGCGGTGTACACGCGAAAACTCCTGGTGTGCAAGGCTTCCGCCAGTTCCTGCGCAAAGCGTGCATCGTGCGACGCGACGGTGACCGCGGTCGGCAGCCCCGCCGCCACTTCGCGCGCAAAGCTCGGACCGGAGAGCGCCGCAAGCGGTGTGTCCTTGCCGAACAGCTCGGCCGCCACCTGGTGCAGTAACTGACCGCTGTCGGGTTCAAAACCCTTGGTGGCCCATGCCAGCCGCAGGCGTTTTGGTTTGTGCGCAGCGAGGTGCTTGAGCGTGGCGCGAAAACCTTCGCTCGGGACGGCTACCAGTACATCGTGCACGTCTGCGGCCAGGGCGCCGAGATCGGGTTCCACGCGCAGCGCGTCCGGAAAGGCGAAACCGGGCAGGTAACGCTGGTTGGCACGGTCCGCGATCAGCAGTTTGAGTTCTTCCGGGAACGGCGACCAGAGACGCACGGCGCGTGCGTTGCGCGCGAGCAGGATCGCAAGCGCGGTGCCCCAGGAGCCGGCGCCGAGAATGCCGATGGGCGTGGCATCGCTCACCACGCGGGCCTCAGCCGGGGCTGTCCACCGCGGGCGCGGGCGCAGCGGCCGACGGAGCGCCGGCCTGGCTGAGGCTCTGCATGTACACCAGATCGAAATTCACCGGCTGCAGCAACAGCGCAGGCATGCTGCCTTTTTGCACCAGGTCGGATACCGCCTCGCGTGCGTACGGAAACAGGATATTGGGGCAATAGCTGCCGAGGATGGCGCCCAATTCCTGCTCGTTGAAACCATGGATGCTGAACAGCCCGGCCTGGTGCACTTCCACCAGGAACACGCTGCGGCTTTCGGCCTGCGCCTCGATGGTGATGGTGAGCACCACCTCAAAACTGTCGTCGCCGAGCTTGTTGGTGTCGGCACGCATGTTGACCTTGACTTCCGGATTGAGCGCGGCGCTGAACACCGCCGGAGCCCGGGGCGATTCAAAGGAGCAATCCTTCATGTAGATGCGCTGCAGCACCACGTGCTGGGCAGCGTCCTGGCCGTTGCCGGAGGCGACAGGTTGGGATTCGGTATTTTCGGACATGCGGATTCCTTTTATATACGGGATTGCGAGGTTTCAGCCGGCTAGCAGGCGATCCAGATCGCCACGATGGTCAAGTGCATACAGTTCGTCGTAGCCGCCGACATGCCGGTCGCCGATGAAAATCTGCGGCACGCTGCGCCGTCCGCCGGTTTTCTGCTGCATTTCCACGCGGCGTGCCGGTTCCTGGTCTACCAGGTATTCGGTATACGCGATGTGCTTGGATTGCAGCAGCGCCTTGGCGCGCATGCAGTACGGACATACGCGCGTGCTGTATACGGTCACCGGTTGCATGCGCTCAACTCCGCTCGCCGCGTTCCAGCGGCAGGTGTTCGCTCTGCCAGGCCTTGATGCCGCCCTTCAGGGTGTGCACCGCCTGGAAACCGTGCTTGATGAGCGTGGCGGCGGCTTTCTGGCTGGTTTGGCCACTGTCGCAGCAAACGATCACGGGTTGCTCCTTGAATTTGTCCAGTTCCGCGATGCGCGTGTCCAACTCCGCCACCGGAATGTTGCGCGCTCCGATCACGTGGCCGCTGCTGAATTCCGTGTGTGGGCGGATATCCAGCACCGCCGCGCCCTTGTTGATCAGCAGCACACTTTCCGCCGGGCGCAACTCGCGGTACTTGCGCAGGCGCCGCAACAGCTCATCGCCGATGAACAGCAGAATGATGATGACGGCTGCGGCGATGAGATAGGGGTGATGGCGGATGAATTCAAGCAGGCGCGGCATGCACGAATCTGGGCGGCCAACGGGCGCGTAGTATACCAGCCGCCTTGCAAGCCTTTGAGCGGCCGGAAGAATCTCCTAGAATCTGTAGACCTCCGCCGGAATCGAGAAATGCCCGCCTGCCCGCTGTCGGCCCCACCGCGTGCTTTTTGGTTGCTACTCGGCGTATTGCTGCTGGCGGGTACGGTCCACGCCGGAGGCAATGACCAGACTGCCGCCCGGCAGACGCAACTCGAGCAGCTGCGCGCCCGCATTGCGGGCGTGCAAGCCAGGCTGGATCGCGAAGTTCGCGAGCGCGGCCAGGTGCAGGGACAGTTGCGTGCCACGGAAAACCGGATTGCGCAACTCAGCACCGGACTGCGGCACCTGGATGAATCGGTGGCACGCGCGCAGGCGCGGCTCGACAGTCTGCAGCGCCAGCAACTACAGCAACAAAAACGGCTGGATCAGCAAAAGCAGGCGTTGGCGGCGCAATTGCGCGCGGCTTACATGCAGGGACAGGACTCGCAACTGAAACTGCTGCTGAATGCGGAGGATCCGGCCACCATCGAACGGCTGCTGGCCTATTACCAGTATTTCAACCAGGCCCGTGCGCAGCGTATCCGGGCGGTGCGTGCGCAACTCGAGGCCCTCGCGAACATCAATGCTCAGGTGCGCCAGCAGCTGCAGCAACTCAGCGGGTTGCGCACGCAGCGCGCCGCAGCGCTGGCACAGGTAGAGCAGGAGCGCAGCGCACGGCACCAGGCGCTGGCCGCATTGAATGCCAGCATCCACAGCCGCAACCAGCGGCTCGCGCGCATGCACCAGGACGAACGTTCATTGCAGGACTTGATCACCAACCTGCAGCAAACACTGTCTGACATTCCCGCCGATCTCGAAGGCCATCACCACTTCGCAAATCTGCGCGGACGGCTGCCCTGGCCGGTCGACGGCAAGCTGATCCAGGACTTTGGCGCGCCGATTGCCGGTGGTCGGTTGCGTGCCCAGGGCGACCTGATTGCCGCGCCCATGGGCACGCCGGTGCACGCGGTCGCCTATGGGCGCGTGGTGTTTGCCGACTGGTTGCCGCATTTCGGCCTGCTGGTGATCGTGGATCATGGCGACGGTTATCTCAGCATTTATGCGCACAATCAGAGCGTGTATGTGCAGGTCGGGGACTGGGTGAACATGGGGGAGACCGTGGCGACGCTCGGCGACAGCGGCGGCCAGAACCGACCGGCGTTGTATTTCGAAATCCGTCACCGCAATGTTGCGCTCAGTCCACGCGACTGGTGTCGCGGCCGTCTGCCGCGCGGCTGAAGCACGCCGCACGCGCCATGCTATCTTGATTGCGTTGCACCGCAGGCTGTAACGGCCGGAGATTTCCCATGTTGCTGTATTTTCCAAAGTCCGGGCCGGGTGCCGCCGGCCTTGTTATGGCGCTGGCATTTGGCGCCGCACTCCCTGCTCTTGCCGCCGCGCCCAGCGCTGCGCCCGCGGCCACGACCGCATTGCCGTGGCAACAGGTGAAACTGCTCGCGGATGTGATGCAACTCGTGAAGCAGGACTACGTCGCGCCCGTGGATGACACGACGCTCATCAACAACGCCATCCGCGGCATGCTCGCCGGGCTGGACCCGCATTCCGCCTATCTCGACAAAAGCGATTTTCAGCAACTCCAAATCATCACCACCGACCGGTTCGGCGGTCTGGGCCTGGAAGTCACCCAACAGGACGGTGCCGTGACGGTGGTGTCGCCGATTGACGGCGCGCCCGCAGCCAAGGCCGGCATGCAGAGCGGTGACGTGATTGTGCGCGTCAATAACACCGCGTTGGACGGCATGCCGCTCGATCAGGCGGTGGCGCTGATGCGCGGCACGCCCGGCACCACTGTCACGCTCCTGGTGTTGCGCCGCGGCGCATCCAAGCCGCTCAGCTTCACGCTCACGCGCGCCGAAGTGCATCTCACGAGTGTGCGCAGCCGCCTGCTGCAACCGGGCTACGGTTATCTGCGCATCAGCCAGTTCAGCGAGGACACCGCCGACGCTGTGCACGACGCGATTCAGGCGCTGGTCAAACAAAACCACGCAGCCTTGAAGGGCCTGGTGCTGGACCTGCGCAACAACCCCGGCGGTCTGCTGGATGCGGCGGTGGACGTGTCCAACGATTTCCTGAACAGCGGGGTGATCGTTTCGGCGCGCGGGCGCGCGCCGGATTCCAATTTCGTGCGCCGTGCCACGCCCGGCGACATTCTCAACGGCGCACCCATGGTGGTGCTGGTGAACGCGGGCACCGCCTCGGCCGCCGAGATCACGGCCGGTGCGCTCCAGGACGATCACCGCGCGCTGATTCTCGGCACCCGGACTTTCGGCAAGGGCTCGGTGCAGACCGTGATTCCGCTGCCCGAGGGCGGCGCGCTCAAGCTCACCACTTCGTTGTATTACACGCCCACGGGCCGTTCGATCCAGGCCGAGGGCATCTCACCCGATATCGTGGTGCCGGAGTTCAAGCTGAGTGCGCCGGCCGCGACCGCAGAACTCACCGAAGCCAATCTCGAAGGCCATTTCACCAACCACGCGCCCACGCCGCAGGCCAAGAACAATCTGCTCGGCGACGATCGATTGGCACAACAGGATTTCCAGCTCTACGAAGCCCTCAATGTGCTCAAGGGCCTGACCCTCGCCGGCGCCAACTGACATGCGGCCCGCAGCGCTGTGGCTGTTGGCTATTTTGCCTGCGGTCGCACCCGCCTGGATGCACGCGGCGCCGGCCGCGCATCCGGTGATCGCCGTCATCATTGATGATCTCGGCAACAGTCCGAGCGAGGGTCTGCGTGCGGCGGAGCTGCCGGGACCGGTGGGGTGTGCGATTCTGCCGCACACACCCTACGCCGTGATGTTGGCCGATGCCTGTCACGCGCGTGGCAAAGAGGTGCTGCTGCATCTGCCGATGCAGGGGCTGGACGACGCTGCGCTCGGGCCTGGCGGTATTTCACTGTCCATGACCGAAGCGCAAATCCAGAACACCGTGCGTAGCGACTTGCAGTCCATTCCATATGCAGTCGGCGTCAACAATCATGAGGGCAGTCTGATCAGCATGCACCCCGGTGATCTTGCCTGGATCATGCAGACGTTGCATGCCGCCGGCGGCTTGTACTTCGTGGACAGCTATACCACCGCGGACAGTATTGCCTACCAGATCGCACGCGAGCACGGCATCCCGGCGGCGCGTCGCGACGTGTTTCTGGACGATGTGAATACCGAAACCGCCGTGCGTCTTCAGCTCAGCCGCTTGCTCGACATCGCGCGCCGGAAGGGTTTTGCGCTTGGCATCGGCCATCCGCGTCCCGCCACGCTTGCAGTCTTGAGCACCGAGCTACCCCGGCTCGCGGCCGAAGGCATCGAACTCGTGCCGGTGTCCGCAATCGTCAGGTTGCAACAGCAGCATCCGATTCCCTGGCCTGAATCCATCTACCCCCTGCCGACTCACTCAGCCAGTTTGGCCCATTGACTGAGAGCATAGGCGCGTACCCGAATGTGAAAGTCCGCGTACCTTTGCACTTGAGACTTGAGCAAAGCAGCCGATTCGCCCCACAACAGGCAGCGGGACAGGAGGGTGATAACCGGAACCAGCAACTTCTGTACCTGCGGGCTCAGGTCCAGGGGTTTAAGTGCCATTTTCACGCTCATCGCATGGGGGAAACATGGACCCATGAGGTAACGCCCCTGTTTTTGGATTCTCCTGTACACGCGGTTATCGAATGGCGCCCCGGGATGGCGGATCGCGTACGCATGTTTCAGGGCGATGCTGCTGTCCTCGCCATCAATCATACGCAAGCGCCGCAGAATAGCCTTGAGTATCGCCATCCGACCCGGATTTTCACGTTCGCGGTAGCGCAGAAAATAACGGTAAAAATATTTGTAGTGCCGTACCTCGTCTTCACGGATCAACCCGGCGATCCGGCTCAGCACCGGTTCAGGGCTCAGGCGGCTCAGGGTGGTGTAATAGCTGGCGGTCCCCATCTCTACAATGCAGCGCGAGGTCATTTCCAGGCAGCGCGTGGATTCCAGCGTCTCCATCTTGCAGATGGCGGAGAACTCTGCAAAGAAGGCCCGATAGACTTGATCCCAATCGAACGTGGGCCAGGCAGTCTGCACGTAACGCTTGAGCGCTCGGCCATGCTGCAATTCCTCGTGCTGCCAGTGTTGCTCTAGCCATCCGGTACTTTCCCCATCGCCGGCGTAGTATTCGACGAGATTGCGCGCATACGTGTCGGTGGCGGTCTCGATGAATGAGGCGGTGGTCACCAGATAAAAAAGTAACTCCTGATCCGCCAGGATTCCCGGGCGAATGGCCTGCCAGGGAATATCGTCCAAGGTCCAGCCTTGATGAGCGTGGGAACGCTGGTTGCTTTGGGGGAGTTGCGTCACGGGGCAATCCAGATCATGCCGACAGTGTACGCTCAATATGGACCGCCAAATGCGCGAAGCGTTCAATAACCGGCCGGATTTGGACAGGTCGGCGGAACTGCTCTGCTAAAATCGCCGCATGGATGTGAGCGCGCTGCTTGAACCCTTGAATCCCGCACAACGTCAGGCTGTGACCGCGGAAACCGGCGCGCTGCTGGTGCTGGCGGGTGCCGGCAGTGGCAAAACCCGGGTGCTGGTGCATCGCATCGCCTGGCTGATCCAGGTGCGTCAGGTGTCGCCGTTCAGCGTTCTGGCGGTGACCTTCACCAACAAGGCCGCGGGCGAAATGCGCGCGCGTCTCGAACAGATGCTCAGCCAGCCGCTGCGTGCCATGTGGGTGGGGACGTTTCACGGGCTGGCCCACAGGCTGCTGCGCCAGCACTGGCGTGAAGCCAAACTGCCGCAGAGCTTCCAGATCCTGGACGCGGAGGATCAGTACCGCATGCTGCGGCGCGTGCTCAAAAGTTTGGATCTGGATGAAACCCGCTATCCGCCGCGCCAGCTGCAGTGGTTCATCAACGCGCGCAAGGATCAGGGCCTGCGCGCCAGGCACCTGCAGGAATCCGCCGATCCCATTGAGCATCAGCTGCAGCGCGCCTATGCGGCGTATGAAAGCGCCTGCGAGCGTGGCGGGCTGGTGGATTTTGCAGAGCTCTTGTTGCGCGCGCTGGAGCTGTGGCGCAATGACGCGGCACTGCTCGCGCATTACCAGCGGCGCTTTGCCCACATCCTGGTGGATGAATTCCAGGACACCAATGCCATCCAGTATGCATGGATCAAGTTGCTGGCCGGCACGCAGGCTGCGCCGTTCGTGGTGGGCGATGATGACCAGTCCATTTATGCCTGGCGCGGCGCGCGCATCGAGAACATTCTGAGATTCGAGCGCGATTTCCCCGGCGCGCGCGTGGTGCGCCTGGAGCAGAACTATCGGTCCACCGGCATCATTCTGAAAGCCGCCAACGCGCTCATCGCCCACAATCAGACGCGCCTCGGCAAGAATCTCTGGACCAGCGGCAACGACGGCGTCCCGATCCGGCTGTACGCCGCATACAACGAGCAGGACGAGGCGCAGTTCGTGATCGACCGGATACAGCACTGGCAGGCGCAGGGCGGCGCGCGCCGCGAGATCGCGGTGCTGTATCGCTCCAACGCTCAGTCGCGCGTGTTCGAGGAGCGCTTGCTCGCTGAACGCATTCCCTATCGGGTGTACGGCGGGTTGCGGTTCTTCGAACGCCAGGAGATCAAGGATGCACTCGCCTATCTGCGGCTCCTCGAGAGCCGCGATAATGACGCGGCATTCGAACGCATCATCAATCTGCCGGCGCGTGGCATTGGCGCGCGCAGCGTGGACGGTCTGCGGGAAACCGCGCGCCGCGCGCCGCAATCGCTGTGGGCAGCGCTGCAATCCGCGGTGCGCCGGCAGGATGCCGCCCCGCGGGTGCTGGCGGCGCTGCGGGCTTTCGCCGGGCTCATAGACGAGATGGATGTTGCGGTGCGCGGGCTGGAACTTCATGAGCAGGTGGATCATGTAATCCATGCGAGCAAACTCGTGGAACATTACCAGGCCGAAAAGGGCGAACGCGGTGAAGCGCGCGTTGAAAACCTGCAGGAACTGGTGAGCGCGGCGCGCAGCTTCCGACCCGAAGTCCTGGATGAGGGCATGACGCCCCTGGCCGCGTTTCTGGCGCACGCGGCACTCGAAGCCGGTGAAGGCCAGGCGGATGCCTGGGAGGACTGCGTGCAGTTGATGACGCTGCATTCCGCCAAGGGTCTGGAGTTTCCGCTGGTGTGCATCTGCGGCATGGAAGACGGCCTGTTTCCCCATCAACGTTCCAGCGAGGATCACGACGGCCTCGAGGAAGAACGCCGCCTGTGCTATGTGGGCATGACGCGCGCCATGCGCGAGTTGATCCTGAGCTATGCGGAAAGCCGCCGCTTGCGCGGCACCGACAGTTACGCCGTGCCCTCGCGCTTTCTGCGTGAGATTCCCGCGGAACTGATCGAGGAGGTTCGCCCGCGTGTGCAGGTGACGCGGCCGTTGACGCCGTCCAACGCGCATCTGGGCGGCGCGCCCGCCGGCCTGCAACTCGGCCAGCACGTGCAACACCCCAATTTCGGTGAAGGCGTGGTGCTGGATTACGAGGGCAGCGGGCCGCAGGCGCGCGTGCAGGTCAATTTTCGTGCTGCCGGCGCCAAATGGCTGGTCGTGGCGTATGCCAACCTGCAGCCGGTGTGACATGCGGCGTGGAGCACGTGCGGCTGTTGGCTGTTTGCTGGCACTGCTCATAGGCGCGGGCGCCGCTCCGCGCGCCTGGGCCGATGCCGGCGAACTGGATTTCGTGATGCTGGGCAACGGTGGGTTCTCGGGCAGCAATAATCCGGGCAACAACGGTTATTACACCACCGGTCTCAGCAGCTATGCGTTCACCGGCAATCTTGGTTACTGGTTCGACGACAGTTGGGAGGCGGGGGTGGGCGCCGGGTCGGGGCGCGCGCAATATCAGACTTGCAACCCCCCAAACGCGTGTGCCAACGCCACGCAGGCGACGGTCCAGTTCATGGTGTTTGGCCGTTACAATTTCACCTCGGATTACGGCGCACAATATTCTTTTACCGGGTTGCAGGTGGAACAGGTCAATGCGGGCAGTGCGCTTGGCAGCGTGACCGTGCTGCATCCGATCGCGGGCTACCGGTTTTCCCTCACTGAGAATTTGTCGGTGGAACTCAGCGTCGGCGCCGGCATACCGGTTGCCGGCGATACCGTGCGGTTTCCCACCACCTATGATGTGCAAATGGGCCTGGTGATACCGCTTTGACACACCGCAACCCGAAGATGTGCGGATTCACGGTGCGCGCGCTCCCTTACGGGACATGCATACCTACGGAGTGATGTCATGACCATCCACGACAAACCGGCTCCCAAGCCGGGCGAAGACCGCCTCAGCCGCGAAGCCTGGAAGCTTTTCCGCATGATGGCGGAGTTCGTCGAGGGCTATGAACGTCTGGTGGCCATCCGCCCGGCAGTGAGTATTTTTGGTTCCTCGCGCACCGCTCCCGGGCATCCATACTACGTACTGGCGGAGCAGATTGGCCGGGCGCTGTCCGATGCCGGGTTCTCGGTGGTGACCGGCGGCGGCCCGGGCATCATGGAGGCCGCGAGCAAGGGCGCGTATGCCGGCAAGTCCACCAGCGTCGGGCTTAACATCCAGTTGCCGCACGAACAGACGAGCAACGCATACCAGGATATTTCCCTGAGCTTCCGGCATTTCTTCGTGCGCAAGGTGATGTTCGTTAAGTACGCCTCGGCCTACGTGGTGCTGCCGGGCGGGTTTGGCACGCTGGATGAACTCGGCGAGATTCTCACCTTGACGCAGACCGGCAAAACGCCGCGCGTTCCGATCCTGCTCGTGGGCCGCGAGTTCTGGTCGGGGCTGGGCGACTGGATCCAGGCGCGGCTGGTGGCCGAGCATATGATTGACGAGAGCGATATGGATCTGTTTCAGCTCGTGGATCGTCCCGAAGACGTGGTCACTACCATCGTGCAGCATTACGGTGCACGCAGCTTCGAGCCCTCGGATCGGGAACGCCAGGCGCTGCTGGAACTTTAGCTGCGCCGGCTCAGCGTTCCGGTTTCCCCACATCCAGGTTTTCGAGATCCTGGGAATAGTCGGTGGCCAGGATGCGGCGCGCACGCGCGGCGTCCACGCGCTGCACCCGCAATTTGACGCCGCCCAGCGCGATGGCGTACAGCCAGTCCATCTGCACCATGTTTTCGTCGAAGAGCATGGCGTGCACACCTTCCGCTGCCAGCCGTCCGAGCGCGATGTGCGCATCTGTAGCCTTGTCGAAGGTGGCGATGGTCACATACTCGTCCATATCTTCCGGCATGCGGGTTGCTTGGTACTGCCGAGCGCCGCGCGCATGCACGCGGTTGTGGCTGGCGGTGGTCAGTTTCGCACAGCCGGACAGCAACACGTCTGAAAAAGCGCGGAATAACCCGAGACTGAGCACGCTTGGCCGCCGGGATACCAGGTTGGTATGTGCGATTACAGCACAAACCGGTTGAGCGACGAAATTAAAAACCCGGCGGGGTTGCCGCCGGGTTAACGCCTTCATGGCTGGAGGTGATTGAGTATTCAACTCGCAAAGGGCGTTAGCATCCCTGCTGTTCCCTGCCCCGCCCGGGTCCATCCCACTTCCTGTCCCGCCATCCACTGGCGGCCTAGGCGGAATCCACTTTGACACTGGCTGGGTCACGATATAGTCGGGGGAATGCGTGACCGGATGTAGGAAAATCCTTACATGGCGGGCTGCACTCGGGGCGGGATTACGGTAGAAAATGCCAGGCACACGGCCAGTCAGGCACCCATCCCCATGAAAAACAGTCTACGCGCGCTGTTTCCGCCGCTCGAGCCCTATGCCAGACGTCGGTTGCGCGTGCAGGCGCCACACGAAATCTACGTGGAGGAGTGCGGCAATCCTGCCGGGCTGCCGGTGATTTTTGTGCACGGCGGGCCGGGCGGGGGCTGCGTGCCCGACAACCGCCGATTCTTTGATGCGGCGTGCTACCGCATTGTGCTGTTCGACCAGCGCGGCTGTGGGCACTCCACGCCGCACGCGGAACTGGAGCACAACACCACTCAGGCGCTGGTTGCGGACATGGAGCTGATCCGCGAGACCCTGGGCATCGAACGCTGGGTGGTATTCGGCGGATCCTGGGGCTCGACACTTGCGCTGGTATACGCCGAAACCCATCCGCAGCGCGTAATGGCGCTGATCCTGCGCGGGATATTCCTGGTTACCGCCTCGGAGCTGCGCTGGTTTTATCAGGACGGCATCCAGCACCTGTTCCCGGATTACTTCGAGGACTTTGTCGCCCCGGTCCCGCCGGCCGAGCGCGGTGATCTGATGCGCGCCTATTACCGGCGGCTCACCGGCCCGGAATTGCGCGTGCGGCGCGCCGCGGCGGAAGCCTGGTCGCTGTTCGAGGCCCGCTGTTCGTCGCTGTTGCCCAGCAAAGCGATCGTCGAGCATTTTTCCGAACCCGAGATGGCCATGGCAATTGCACGCATCGAGTGTCACTACTTCGTGAATGACTGCTTTCTGGAATCCGATCAGATTATCCGTGATGCGCCGCGCATCCGTCACATTCCGGGCGTGATTGTGCAAGGACGCTACGACGTGGTGTGCCCCGCGGCTTCCGCCTGGCGTTTGCACCAGGCCTGGCCGGAAGCCGAATTCCGTTTGGTTCCCGATGCCGGTCACGCATCGAGCGAGCCCGGCATCTGTGCGGCGCTCGTCGAGGCAACGGATTCCTTCGCGCGGCGGTTTGCGCCTGCATGATCGGCCTGTTGCAGCGCGTGAGCCGCGCCTCAGTGGAAATCGAAAACCGGGAAGTCGCGGCCATCGGCAGCGGATTGCTGGTATTGCTCGGCGTGGAGCGCGGCGATACGGAACTCCAGGCCGTGCGACTGCTGGAGAGGCTGTTGGCGTATCGCGTGTTTGCGGATGATGCCGGCCGCATGAACCGGGATGTGCGCGCAACCGGCGGCGGACTGCTGCTGGTGCCGCAGTTCACGCTGGCCGCCAACACGCGCAAAGGCAACCGGCCCAGTTTTACTCCGGCGGCGGCTCCGGAAACCGGTGCGCGCCTGTTCCGGTATTTATGTGAACAGGCGCAGCGCCAGCATCCACACACCCGCTGGGGCGAATTCGGCGCACACATGCAAGTCGTGCTGGTCAACGACGGCCCGGTCACCTTCTGGCTGCGGGTCAATCCCGGTACTGAGCGCTGAAGCGGCTTGATTGTGCGGCGTGTCGCTCTGGGCTAGGATAAATCGCCGAGCGTTTCCGGGGTGTAACTACCAGTAGTGTAGACAGATCGCGCTTGCAGCCTGCCCATCGTCACTGAGCTTCCCGCGTTATGCGTACGTGTCCTGGATACACGTGTTCCCGGTTTAGGTACCCGCATTATGCGCACGTCACCGGCACCGGATCACGCGCATGTTGCTGATCCCGACCATCGCTTCTGCCAACCCCAACCCGGGGGCCGCGGGCGTCTCAGTTTCCAACCAGCCCCCGGCCGCTGAGCCGCTGCACACGGCGGAGCGCTGGATCTGGGCCGGCGCGCGTCGCCTGCATGTGGCCGACGTCGACGGGGCGACCGCGGGCAAATCCGCGGGCGCCGATGTGATTCGGGCGCTTGCGCAAGCACACCCTGGAATTGCGCTGCAGGTGAGCGGCGCAGTGCGCGACGGGCAGGCCGTGGAGAAGTATCTGGCGGCCGACGCCGAGTACGTGATTCTGGATGCCAAGACGGCGCGCACGCCGCACCTGATCAACGATTTGTGTCTGGAATTTCCCGGCCACATTCTGGTGGCCATGGAAGTCAGACACGGGAAGGTGGCGGCCGATGGCGGGTCGAAACTCGCGCAGCAGTCGGCGTTGGATGTGGCAAAGCATTTTCAGCGCGAGGGCGTGGCTGCAATTGTGTTGCGTGTGACCGATGCCGAGCGCAGCCAGGATGATTATGACACCGCGCAATCCCTGGCTCAGGCACTCACGATTCCGGTACTGGTGAGCGGCGGCCTGGGATCGATCGAGGCCGTGGCCAGGTTTTGCCGCCGGGGCGCGGCGTTGGGCGGCGCGGTTTTGGACGCTGAATTTGCGGCTGCCGCCGCGGGCTTCCCCAAGGTCATGCGGCTGGCCGAGCGTCCGCCGGTTGCGGAATAAATACGGCTCTGCGGATGTAAAATAGACGTCCACGCGCCCGCTCGGGTTGCGTTGCAATGATTGCGGCTCCACGCGCGGGACCGCAGGAGTCTGTATGGAACTCAGTGTAGGCAAGATTCTTCTGATTCTGGTGATCGTGGTGCTGGTGTTCGGTACCGCGCGACTGCCCAAGATCGGCGAGGACATCGGCCGCGCCATGCGCAGCTTCAAGAAGGGCATGCACGTCGGTGAGGACGAAACTGGTGCCTCCGCCAAGCCGGCGGATGACAAACCGCAGTCCGGTACCGGAAACAGCTCTCACTAACCTTCATGCTTGAAGGCAGCTTCTGGGAGCTGGCACTGATTTTCGTGCTGGCACTGGTGGTGTTCGGCCCGGAACGCCTGCCGGGACTGGCGCGCAGCGTGGGCTTGTGGGTGGGCCGGGCGCGCGCCGTGGTGCGCAACTTGAGTGCGCAGATCGAGCGTGAACTGGAGGCCGAGGAACTGCGCAAGGCCGCAGACGAGGTGCGCGACACGCTCAAGGAGCCGGTCCAGCAGCCCGAACGCAGCGCCGATCCTCCGCACCACGCGCCGTGAGCACCGCACCCAACCCGCCGCCACCCGAATCCCTGCTCAGCAGATCGGCGATTGGCCATCTGCTCGAAATCCGCCGCCGCCTGCTCTGGTGGGTCGCGTCCTTGCTGGCAATCTTTTTCGTGCTGTTCCCGTTTCAGAACCGGGTATTTGATTTTGTCGCCACCCCCATGCTCCGGCGGCTGCCGGCGGGTTCCAGCATGATTGCCACCAGCGTGACCTCGCCGTTCATGACACCGCTCAAGCTCACGCTCATGACGGCGTTGTTTCTGAGTATGCCGGTATTTCTGTACCACCTGTGGCGCTTCATCTCGCCGGCGTTGTACAAGAGCGAACGCCGCATGTTTTCCCCGCTGCTGGTGTCGAGTGTGGTGCTGTTCTATGGCGGCGTGGCGTTCGCGTATTTCGTGCTGTTCCCGGTGGCGTTTGCGTTTCTGACCTCGGTGGCGCCCGCGGGCGTCAAGGTCATGACCGACATCAACGCTTATCTGGATTTCGTGCTCACCATATTTTTTGCCTTCGGCCTGGCGTTTGAAGTGCCGGTGGCCATTGTGCTCGCCACCTGGGCAGGGTTCACCACGCCCGGCAAACTCAAAAAGCTGCGGCCCTATGCACTGGTCGGCTCGTTCGTGGTCGGCATGATCCTGTCGCCACCCGATGTGGTGTCCATGACGCTGTTGTCGGTGCCGATTTACCTGTTGTATGAAACCGGCATGCTCATGGCCCGCATCCTGGTGCCCGGCTCACGCCAGGT
>JBOIAZ010000166.1:0-8635 GCA_050739175.1 Gammaproteobacteria bacterium | reverse complement strand
TCCCCCACCTGCTCCAGGTATTCCAAGTGGCCGTGGGCATGTCCGGTTTCGCCTTCCGCGGTGGAGCGAAACACGGCGGACACGTCGTTGTAACCTTCCACATCGGCCTTGGCCGCGAAATACAGATAGCGGCGGTTGGCCTGAGATTCGCCGGCGAAAGCGTGCTTGAGGTTTTCCTCGGTTTTGCTGCCTTTGAGCTTGCTCATGGTGATTTCCTCTTGGGAACTTGACACATTCTTGCACCGGACCGCGGTCCGGTCGCGTTTAGACCAAGTCTAAAACAGAGGTTTAATCTAATCTTCGGTATGGCGCCTGTCAACCGGGACCACTGCGTTGACCGAGCCACCCGCGGCGTGTAATTTGCAGCGCACACAGGAGAGCCCCGTGGCCAAGAGCCCCAAACCCGATACTCCGGATTTCGAATCCGCGCTCAAAGAACTCGAAAAAATCGTGGCCACGCTGGAAAAGGGCGAGCTCAGCCTGGATGCGGCGCTCAAGCATTTCGAACGCGGGATCACGCTCACGCGCCTCTGCCAGACCGCGCTGAAAAGAGCGGAACTCAAGGTGGAAACGCTGGTACAAAACGGCGACCGGCAGAAACTTGCGCCTTTCGAAAGCGAGGACGAATAGTCCCGTGGCGCCGTTCCAGGAACGGGTGCCGGAGTACTGTGCACACCTCGAAAAAGTGCTCGACCGCTGGCTGCCGGCGCCGGACAAACCCCCGCAGCGGCTGCATCAGGCGATGCGCTATGCGGTCCTGGGCGGCGGCAAACGCATGCGCCCGCTGCTGGTGTACGCCACCGGCGAGGTGCTGGGCGTGGCGCGCGAACAACTGGACGGCCCGGCCGCCGCGGTGGAGATTATCCACGCCTATTCCCTGATCCACGATGACCTGCCGGCCATGGATGACGACAACCTGCGCCGCGGTCGCCCCACCTGCCACAAGGCCTTCGATGAAGCCACGGCAATTCTCGCGGGCGACGCCCTGCAGGTGCTGGCGTTCCAGATTCTGGCCGAGGATCCGCGCATAACCGCCGCGCCCGCTGCCCGCGTCAAAATGCTCCACAGCCTGGCGGTGGCGAGCGGCGCGGCCGGCATGGCCGGCGGCCAGGCGATGGACATGGACGCCATCGGCCGGTCGTTGAGTCTCGCCGAACTGGAACTCATGCACATTCACAAGACCGGCGCGCTCATCCGCGTCAGCGTGCTCCTCGCGGCGCAATGCATTCCGGGCCTGACAGCAGAAAAGCAAACGGCGCTCGATCGCTACGCCAAATGCGTCGGTCTGGCTTTCCAGATTCACGACGACATTCTTGACGTGGAAGGCGAGACCGCGGCGCTCGGCAAGCAGGCCGGTGCGGACGCCTCGCTCAACAAACCCACTTACCCGAGCGTGCTGGGGCTGGAGGAATCGCGTGAGCGCGCCCAGAGCCTGCACCATGCGGCGCTCGAGGCGCTCAAGCCCTTCGGCCCGGTCGCGCAGCCGCTCGCCTGGTTATCCGAATATATTGTCACCCGCAAGCATTGAGCCCGCCTCGCGTCGGGAAGCTATAATGGAAGCCGCTACGTCAGCTGAAAGGGACGGTTAGGGAGCCGCGATGACCGATTTGTCGACTTATCCGCTGCTCTCACGCATCAACTCACCCGTCGATCTGCGCGCCCTGCCGGAGAGTGAACTGCAGAAGGTAGTGGACGAACTGCGCGCCTTCCAGATTGAAACCATCAGTCACATTGGCGGTCATTTCGCCGCCGGCCTGGGCGTGGTGGAGCTGACCGTGGCGCTGCATTACGTATTCAACACTCCCGAAGACCGGCTGGTATGGGACGTGGGTCATCAGGCCTACCCGCACAAAGTGCTCACCGGGCGGCGCGACCGCCTGGACACCATCCGCAAATGGGGCGGCCTGGCGCCGTTTCCGAAGCGCAGCGAGAGCCCGTACGACACCTTCGGCGTGGGCCATTCCTCAACCAGCATCAGCGCCGCGCTCGGCTTGGCGCTTGCCGCGAAGCAAAAGGGCGAGGATCGCCGCGTGGTGGCGGTGATCGGCGACGGCGCCATGACCGCCGGCATGGCATTCGAGGCGCTCAACCACGCCGGTAGTCTGGATGCCAACCTGCTGGTGGTGTTGAATGACAACGACATGTCCATTTCCGGCAATGTCGGCGCGCTCTCGAACTATTTTGCCAAGGTGCTGTCCGGACGGCTGTATTCGCAACTGCGCGAAGGCGGCAAGAAAGCGCTGTCCATCATGCCGCCGGTGCGCGAGTGGGCGCGGCGCTCGGAGGAAATCCTCAAGGGCATGGTGGTGCCGGGCACGCTGTTCGAGGAATTGGGCTTCAACTACATCGGGCCCATCGACGGCCACGACGTCTACACGGTGATGAAAACCCTGCGCAACATGCGTGCGCTCAAGGGCCCGCAGCTGCTGCACATCGTTACGCGCAAGGGCAAGGGTTACGAGCCGGCGGAGAAGGATCCGATCAAATGGCACGGCCCGGGCGCGTTCGATGCGGCCACCGGCAAAATCCACTCCAAACCCGCGCCCAGCCCGAATTATTCCGACGTGTTCGGCCAGTGGCTATGCGACATGGCGGCGCAGGAGCCGCGTATGGTTGCGATCACGCCCGCGATGCGCGAAGGCTCGGGGCTGGTGGAGTTTCAGAAACAATATCCCGAGCGCTATTTTGACGTGGGCATTGCCGAGCAGCATGCGGTAACGCTGGCAGCCGGCCTGGCCTGCGGAGGACTCAAGCCGGTCGTGGCGATTTATTCCACGTTTCTGCAGCGCGCTTACGACCAGCTGGTGCATGACGTGGCCCTGCAGAATCTGCCGGTGCTGTTCGCCATTGACCGCGCGGGACTCGTGGGACCCGACGGTCCCACGCATTCCGGCAGCTTCGATTTCAGCTACATGCGCTGCCTGCCGCACGTGGTATTGATGGCGCCGGCCGACGAGAACGAATGCCGCCAGATGCTCTACACCGGCATGACGCTCAACCAGCCGAGCGCGGTGCGCTATCCGCGCGGCCGCGGGCCGGGCGTGCAGATCGAAAAAGCCATGCAGGCGTTCCCCATCGGGAAAGCCGAGGTGCGTCGCGAAGGCAAGAAGCTCCTGCTGCTCGCGTTTGGCGCCATGGTGGACATGGCCTGGCCGAGCGCCGAGGAGCTCGACGCCACGTTGGTCAACATGCGCTTCGTCAAGCCCTTGGACGAGAAATTGATCCTGGACCTCGCCGACAGCCACGACCTGATCGTCACCCTGGAAGACAACGCGATCGCCGGCGGTGCCGGCAGCGCGGTGAGTGAATTGCTGACCACCCACGACTTGCACAAGCCCACGCTGCACATTGGCATCCCCGACCGCTTCGTGGACCACGGCTCGCGCGAAGATTGCCTCAGGGACGCCGGCCTGGATCACACCGGCGTGCGTCGCTCGCTGGACGACTGGCTGGCGGCACAACACCCCTACAAGCACGCATGGCGTGTGGCCACGCGGCGGTGGACTTTTTCCAGGTCCTGAGTATCCTAGCCAACGCAGTCCGCAATTTGCCGCAGACCGCGCTGCGGTCCCACTGGAATTCCCCGGTCGCGACTCCATATACAGCGAGCACCGCTGAGCGCGCCGCGATTCACGCCCGATGGAGGATATGCCGATGACGCCCAACCAGCCGGCCAAGCAAGCCAAAATCCTCGCCATCGCCGACGTGCAGGCCAGCGCCGACACGCGCCGCATTCCCATCAATCAGGTGGGCATCAAGGAAATCCGCTATCCCATCCGCGTGCGCGAACGCTCGGGCGGCGAACAGCACACCATTGCGACCTTTGCCATGTACGTGGACCTGCCCCACAACTTCAAGGGCACGCACATGTCGCGCTTCGTGGAAATCCTCCACCACTACGAGCGCGAAATCACCGTGGAATCCTTCAAGGAAATGATCGCGGAAATGACCGAGCGGCTGGGAGCACGCTCCGGCCACATCGAGATGCGCTTCCCGTATTTCATCACCAAACAGGCGCCGGTGTCCGGCGTACAGAGCCTGCTTGACTATGACGTGACCTTCATCGGCGAACGCCGCGACGGCCAGAACTGCCTGCGCCTCAAGATCGTGGTGCCGGTCACCAGCCTGTGCCCCTGCTCCAAGGAAATCTCCGCCTACGGCGCCCACAACCAGCGCTCACACGTGACCGTGAGCTGCAGAACCCGCGGTTTCGTCTGGCTGGAAGAGCTCATTGACATCGTGGAACGCGAGGCGTCGTCCGAGTTATACGGCCTGCTGAAACGTCCGGACGAGAAGTTCGTCACCGAGCGCGCTTACGACAACCCCAAGTTCGTGGAAGACATGGTGCGCGACATCGCGATGCAGCTCAACGCCGATGAGCGCATCCGCGCCTACACTATAGAGTCGGAGAACTTCGAATCCATCCACAATCATTCGGCTTACGCCATGGTGGAGCACAACAAGGACGCCTGAGCGACAGTGACGCCCCGCTGCCCCTGGCTCCCCGGAGTCAGTGTTTCTGCGTAACCGCCTGCGGCTTGGGTGCCGCGGCCTCGCCTTTGCGCCCGTGCGCCAGACGCTCGATCAGCGCCCTCAGAAACATCTTGTGGAAGCGCAATTGGCACTGCGTGGATGCCTGCTCGATGAGCGTGGCATTCACGCGCAACACGCTCATGGGTGTCACCGCGACGATGCCCGCCATCGCGCGCTTCTCGGGCAGGTAGGGCGCCTCGCCGTAACAATCGCCCTCGGACAGTCTGCCAACAACCTGGCCGCCGCGGCGCACGTCCGCGCTGCCGAGCACCATCACCAGGAAGCAGTCGTCCAGCTCGCCCTCGGTCACCACGCTTTCGCCGGGACCGTAACTCTGCCAGCGGCTTGCCTGCAGCACCTCGTAGACCTCCGGATAACTGAAATCCTCGAAAAATGCCAGGCGGCGCAGGATATTGAAACGCTCCTGCTCAGCCAGTTCCTCGGAGAGCTTGTCGAGCGTACGCACCGCACGCGTGAGGTCGGTGGCGAATTCCAGGCCGGTCTGGTAGCGACGCGTCACGTCCTTGTCGAGGGACTTGTCCACGATGTCTTCCAGCACCGGCGGCACGTCCGCCCGCAGAGTGTGCACCGGCGGCGGCGTGGCGTAGATAATCTGGTGCACGAGGCGTGACAGATTGTTGCCGTAGTACGGCCGTTTGCCGGTGAGCAGTTCATACATGACCACTCCCAGCGAATACAGGTCGGTCTGCACCGTCGAGGGCTGCTGGCGCATCTGCTCCGGCGCCATATAACTCGGCGAGCCCACCAGCCCCTTGAGCTGTCCGCCGTCGTTGCCGGCCATGTGCGCGACACCGAAATCCACGATGCGCACATCGCCGTCCGCGGTCATCATGATGTTGCCGGGCTTGATGTCGCGGTGCACCAGGCCCTTGCGATGCGCATAATCCAGCGCCTTGGCACACTTGAAGATGATTTCCACGATCTTGCGGACCGGCAGCAGGTTGCCCGCGCGGCAGAACAAGGTGAGCGGTTGGGCTCCGCGCACGTACTCCATGACCACGTAGCAATGGCCGCCATCCTCGCCTGCGTCGTAGATCGGCAGGATGTTCGGATGATTCATCTTGCCGGCGAGATAGGCCTCGTTGAAGAACAGCTTGCGGCGGGTCTGGGCAGTTTTTTCGTCGGTACCGGCGTCGAGGCTGTAGACCTTGATGGCCACATCCTTGCCGAGGAAGGAATCGTGGCAAAGATAAACCTTGCCCGTGGAGCCACGCCCAAGCTCCTGGGCGACGACAAACTTGCCGAGTTTTTCGGGGGCGTTCATGCGCACTCCATAGGTTGCCAACAGCCTTTTTTACCGTCCTTGACGCGCTATGTCCAGCGCGTCACCAAGCCGGTAACGCCAAACGCAGAATGTACAGCACTACGGCGGACGGAATCGCAGCCACCAGATCATCCAACATGATGCCGATGCCCCCGCCGACGTTGCGGTCAAACCAGCGGATCGGCCAAGGCTTAAGGATGTCAAAGGCTCGAAACAGCACAAACCCCAGCAAAATCCACAGCCACCCGCCGCGCTCCAGCAGGGCGTGCGGCATGACCGCCATGGTGATGAGATACCCTACCACTTCGTCCCAGTTGACGGCGCCGGGATCCTCCACACCCAGTTTCCGGGCCGTGTGACCACAGACGAAAATCCCGAGCACGAATAACAGCGCGGTAATCAGCCAGTACAGCCACACGGGCACGGGCGTCAGCAATACAAAGATAATCACGCCTACCAGCGTGCCCGCGGTGCCCGGCGCGCGCGGCACCAGGCCGCTGCCGAAACCATAGGCCAGAAAATAAATCGGATTGCGGTAAACCTGGCGTACTGACAAACGATCGTGCATGCGGTTTCTTATTTGAAGTGCCGATAACCCGAGGTATCCGCGTCGGGAACCCACCGGGTCCCGTCGGTTTGCAGACAGTGCAGGGATTTCCCCGCGGTCACCACGCCTACCTGCGTGACCGGGCAGTCCGCCTTGCCCGGGCGTTGCTGCAGCTGTGCCAGCCGTGTGGGCGGCATGCAGAAACACAATTCGTAATCATCTCCGCCGGCAAACGCCAACTGGCGCGCCTCGGCGCGGCCCAGCAGTTCCACCGCCTCGGGTGCCAGCGGCAGCGCATCCACATTGACCTCGCCACCCGCGCCGCTGCTCTGCAAAATGTGCACCAGATCCGCAAAGAACCCGTCGGAGATATCTATGCAGGCGCTGGCCAGCCCGCGCAGTGCCAGCCCGAGCGCAATGCGCGGTTCGGGTCGTGCAAAACGCGCGCGCAAACGTTCGCTGGCTTCCGGCTCGATGCGGTTGCTGATCAACCGCAGCCCCGCCGCCGCTGCACCGAGTTCGCCGCTGACGTAGATATGATCGCCGGGCCTGGCGCCGCCGCGCGTCAGCGCCGCACCGTTGGGCACCAGCCCGTGCGCGGTGACGGTGATGCTCAAGGGGCCGCGTGCCAGGTTGCCGCCCACCAGCGCCACCGCGTGACGTTCGGCCAGCGCCAGGAAGCCACGCGTGAAATCCGTCAGCCATTTATCATTTGCGTTTGGCAGAGTCAGCGCCAGCAGCGCCCAGGCCGGCTCCGCGCCCATGGCCGCGACATCGCTCAGCGAAACCGCCAGCGAGCGATGTCCGATGTCTTCGGCAGGCAGACCGGCGGGGAAGTGCACGCCCTCGACCAGCGTGTCCACGGTGGCCACGACTTGCATGCCATCCGGCACGCGCAAGATGGCGGCATCGTCTCCGACACCGAGAATCACATCCTTGCGGCTTGACGACTTGCCGGAAAAAAACTCCCGGATCAGTTCAAACTCATTCATGCTCGCGCTCCACCTGCCCGAGCCTCCGATTTGAATTCCGCGCTGCGTACTTCGCGACACACGCGCTCCAGCACCGCGTTGATGTACTTGTGGGCATCCGCAGCGCCGAATCTCTTCGCAAGCTCCACCGCTTCATTGAGCACCACCCGGTAAGGCACTTCGGGATGGGATCTTAGCTCGCACGTGCCAAGCAATAGTATGCCGCGTTCCACCGGATCAAGCTGCGCCAGCGGCCGATCCAGGTGATGGCTGAACAACGCTTCCAGCGCAGGGCAGTCGTTAATCGCCGCGCCCAGTAAACTCTCGAAATATTCGCTGTCAGTATCGCGTACGTTCTGGCTGGCGAGCAGTTGCGCGCTGATCTCCTGCACCGGCCCCCCAGCGAGCTGCCACTGATACAGGCCCTGTAACGCCAGACGCCGGGCGCGTGAGCGTGCGCGCGTGCCCCGTGAATTTTCTTTCGCCATGTCAATTCGCCAAGCGCTGCAACAAGCCGGCCATTTCGATCGCCGCGCGTGTGGCGTCCGCGCCCTTGTTGCCGGCCTCGCCGCCGGCGCGCGCCTGCGCCTGTTCCAGGGTCTCGCAGGTGAGTACGCCGAAGCCGACCGGCACGCCGGTCTCCAGCATCACCTGCATGACACCGCGTGCACATTCACCGGCCACGTAATCGAAATGCGGGGTCTCGCCCCGGATCACCGCACCGAGCGCGATGATCGCAGCATAGCGGCGGCTGGCTGCCGCTTGTTTCACAGCCAACGGAAGCTCGAATGCGCCCGGTACCCGCACCACATCAACATTCGCGGCGCGTACACCGGCCGCGGTGAGCGCTTGCAGCGCACCATTCATCAGCTTATCCACCACGAATGCATTGAAGCGCGCCGCAACAATCGCCATGCGCACGCCCTTGGCGGCCGCATCGCCTTCGATGATTCTGGGATGGGCTGCCATGTCAAAGAGCCAAAGGACTGATAGAGCTATTTTAACCGAGAGTTTGCATGTCCAACCGGCCAGTGCACAGGCAGTTACGGCGTTCCCGCCGCGATTTCATTCCGCCGCCATCCTGATAACCCATCGTGCCTGCAAGGCGCTCCTGGCGGGAAGCACCGCCGCGTTAGCAGCGGCATGCTGCCGCGATGCAAGCCATGGTGCCTGAATCGCGAAACCGATACGAGGAAGATTACGGTGAAGTGGCGGTGGGCGCGGCGGAAATCACGGCGGGTTTGTATTGGACGTACCTTTGCAGCAGCGCCTGGAAACCCGGATCGTGGCGGATCGGGT
>JBOIAZ010000165.1:0-3788 GCA_050739175.1 Gammaproteobacteria bacterium | reverse complement strand
TGCCGAGTGGCAGCCGGTGACCAAGCCGATGACCAGCACCGACACCACCGCGGTGCGCGTATCGCCGCCGGGCGTGTTGTTCAACGGCCCGGAATCATCGACGCGTTATGCCGAAGGCAAAGGCAGCAATCGCAGCACGGGCACGACCTGGCTTACGCAATTTGCACTCAAGGGTGATCCGCTGTTCGTGACGCTGGATACGGATTTCACCTGGAACTTCGCCTTTCGGCCCGCACCGCATTCCTGAGTTTTGACCGGAGAGTCTTGGCATGAGCAATCCCCTGCCCCAACCGGAAGCCGAGCGCTGCGAAGCCGAAGGCGCGACGCGCGCGGAAATCCTCAGCTGGCCGGCGCGCAGCGCCGATCTCGGCGGCGGCATGAGCGTGGTACGCGCGCTACCACTGCGCCAGCACCGCATGGTGGGCCCGTGGTGTTTCTTTGACTATTACGGACCGCTGTCATTCAGCGGGCGCAAAGCCATGGATGTCGCGCCGCATCCGCATATCGGCCTGCAAACCGTGTCGTGGCTGTTCTCGGGTGAAGTGCTGCACAACGACAGCCTGGGCTTCACCGGCATGGCGCGGCCCGGTGAATTGAACCTGATGACGGCCGGCCGCGGGATCGCGCATTCGGAGGAAACCCCGCCGCAGAATTCCGGCAAGCTGCACGGCCTGCAGTTGTGGGTGGCGTTGCCGGAAGCGGAGCGCCGGCGCGAGCCGGCGTTCGATCACTACCAGAACCTGCCGGTGCTCGAGCCGGGCGGCGGGCGCGCGCAGGTATTCATGGGCGAATTGGGCGGCGCGCGCGCCGGAGCGCGCGAGTTCTCGCCCATGGTGGGAGCGGAACTCAAAATTGGCGCCAGGGGCAAACTCAGATTGCCGCTCAAACCGTCCTGGGAACACGCGCTGGTGATCATCGAAGGCGAACTGGTGCTGGACGGCACGCGGCTCGCGCCCGGTGCCCTGCATTATCTCGGCACCCATCGCAGCGGCCTGGAATTGGCGAACCAGGCTCCGGTGCACGCGGTGCTCATCGGCGGCGCGCCTTTCGGCGAAGCGGTGATCATCTGGTGGAATTTCGTGGCACGTACCGCGGAGGAAATCCGCGCCGCGCGCGACGACTGGGAAGCCCGCCGGCACTTCGGCGAAGTCAAAGCGTACAAAGGCGAGCGGCTCAAGGCGCCGGCATTCAGCGTGCGACCGATCGCCAGCCAGTAATGCGGCTATGCCGTCAGGAGGCCCCATGCCCAACGTGAAACTCACGGTAAATCAGCGTAATTCAACGCTCTGCAAGCACACCGGTGAGGCACACGAAGTGAGCTATACGGAACACGTGTGCCCGGAATGCGTGGCCAAGGGCGACACCTGGGTGCATCTGCGCATCTGCATGATTTGCGGCCACGTGGGCTGCTGCGACAGTTCCAGGAACCGCCACGCGCGCGCGCATTACCAGGCTGCCGGGCACCCCATTATCAAGACCATTGAAGCCGAACCCGACTGGGCCTGGTGCTATCCGGACGACACGTACCTGAAATAGGCACGGCCATCAGCGCGACGAACGCGGAGCGCTCAGCGTTTTGTGCAGCGCTGCGATGCGTGGATAGAGAGGATTGGCAGTTTGGGAAAGCAGCGGTTCCAGATCCCTGAGGGCGCCAGCTTCGTCCTTTACCGCCTCGATCAGGTAACGCACGCGGCGAAACTGCATACCCACCGCCTCGTCCGTGCCGGGGTGCCGCCGCACAATACCAGCGGCGATCTTGTCAAACAGCGGCAGGCGCCCTTCCTGCAAGGCCGATTCCGCGAGTTGCAGCGCTTCGAGCATTTCCCGGGGCTCGAAGAAGCCAGACATGTCCAGGCATTGCTCATACACGATCAGCGCGCGCCCCGTCTTGTTTTGATGCATCAACAAATGTATAAGTCGCTTGCCCTGTACCAGCGCGAGGATGGCTTGTCCGCGGCTGCGCAGTGCTTCATACAGATCCTCATGGAACTTCTGCGCATCAGGCAGCGGTCCAGGGTCAAGGAACATCACGTCACAGGCGGCGCGTTGATCGCCCATGGTCAGCATGCTATCCACCTGTAACAGAAGCTCGCTGAGCTTGCCTTGCTGATTTTCCAGCCGGCGCATTTCCTCAGTTTTCTTCAGTTCTTCCATGCCCACGTTCATTTGGGCATAACCGTGGAACGCGACAAAACCCAAGAGGTGGCAGGTCACTATCAGTAACCAGATTGCGCCCAGCGCGGCCAGCAGAGAAACCACGCTGCCGCTCAGCGCATAGGCCGCCATCACCAGCGCCGCCAGGGACAGGCCGACGACCAGATACGCATCGCCACTTTGGAAGATGAAATGCCTGAGCTTCAGGGGTTGGCCGGCTTCGCGCACGTCGTCCGCCAGTGCCAGCACCGCAATGAATGCCGGCAACAGGAATGCGCCGATTGCAAGCAATGGATAGGCCAGCCAGGCGAGTCGGAAATGCGCCGCGAACAACACCAGGAGCATCAGTGGCACGAGGTACAGTGCGAGCGCCAGCAGGCGAAAATAATTCGGCTGGGAAAGGATTTCCCTGACGAACGGCGGCGGCACAGCGCAACCCAGGGCCGTGCTCTGCACTATGCCCAGCAAGTATTGCGTAATGAACGCCATACCCAGAGCCAGCGGCAACACGAGATAGGTACTGCTGAACAGCATCAGCCATAGGTCCAGACTCAAGATCAAAACCACGATGAACGCATCGCGGTGCAACGGGTAGCGCATGAGGCTTGGAAAATACCGCCACGCCGAGGGCGCGGCGGCGAGCCGCTTATCGGCTTCCGACAGCAGCATAGCCGAACGCGAATGGATACTTGCGTTCATGCGGGCTCGAAAGACAGTGAATCTCGCATCAGCCAGGCCACAATGATGCCTCCGATTGCCTTGGCCACGTACCGACTCCAATGATCAGGCGAACCGGAACATAGCACAGCGAAGAGTCACTTCACACAGGGCAGCTCACGCCGGTGCCACGCAGACCGCAATAACCGCCGGGATTTTTCGCAAGATATTGCTGGTGGTAGCCCTCGGCGTAATAAAATTCGCCGGCTGTCCGGATTTCCGTCGTGATCGTCGGATATCCGGCGGCATGCAACGCCTGCTGGTGCTTTTGCAGCAATTGCTCCGCGGCGCGCTGCTGCTCACTGCTATATGTAAACACGCAGGAGCGATACTGCGTGCCGACATCGTTGCCCTGCCGCATGCCCTGCGTCGGGTCGTGCGCCTCCCAGAAGACTTTCAACAACTGTGGGTAGCTGACGGCCTTGGGATCAAACACCACGCGCACCACTTCAGCATGGCCGGTGCGATTGCTGCAGACTTCCTCGTAGGTCGGATTGGGCGTGTGGCCGCCGGCGTAACCCGCCGCGGTCACGTACACGCCGGGCTGCGGCCAGAACTTGCGCTCCGCGCCCCAGAAACAGCCCAGGCCGAACAACGCTTCTTCCATGGCGGCAGGAAATGGCGGCTTGAGCGCATGACCGTTGACGAAGTGGTTTGCGGCCGTGGAAATCGGCATGCTCCGGCCCGGCAGCGCCTGCGCTGGCGACACCATGGCGGTTTTGCGTGATGCGAACATGAGAATCCTGCGGTTGGGAGCTGTTGTACCCGGAGACCTTAATATAAGGGCGTTTATTGCAAGTCGGTAGGGTGCACTTGTGCACCATTTTCATTTGGTGCGCAAGCGCACGCTACATGAGCAGAACCAGCGAGCAAGATATGCAGCAAATCCCGAAAATCGCCGTCGTGACCGGCGCCAA
>JBOIAZ010000164.1:0-2534 GCA_050739175.1 Gammaproteobacteria bacterium | reverse complement strand
ACGCCGCGCGCCAGTGGCTGATCACCATCCTGCGCCACGAATTCGCGCGTGAATTGTCGCGCCGCAAGGACACCGTGGACATCCACGAGCTGCCGCTGCCGGACCCGCAGGCGCGCGTCGGCGGCGGCGACACCGACGTGCAGGACGTGCGCCGTGCGTTGCACAAACTCGAGCCGGAATACCGCGAACCTCTGGTGTTGCAGGTTTTGATGGGCTGCACCACGCAGGAGATCGCCGAGCTGCTGCAACTCACGCAGGCGGCGGTGTTGACGCGGCTGTTTCGCGCGCGCAACCAATTACGCGAGCTGCTGGGCGGCAACGCCGCTCCGTGGCTGGAAGGTACGGCATGAACACCAACGTCACTTGCCTCGAAGTCCGTCGTGCGCTTGGCGCCGAGCCGCGGCGCCGCGATACCTGGATTCTTGAGCATTGCAAAGTGTGTGCGCAGTGCGCCGCGTTCTTCAAGGAAATGCTGGCGCTCGACCAGCGCGTGGAGCGCGCACTGAACGTCGAAGTGCCCAAGGATCTGGAAGCGCGCATCGTGTTCCGCGCGGAGTTCCGGCCGGCGGAGCGCCGCCGTGCCTATCCGTGGCTCGCGGCTGCGGCCGCGGTGGTGCTGGCGGTGATAGTCGGCGTAGGCGTGTGGCAGTACCGGGCGAATTCCACCGCCATGCTCGGCCAGGCGCTGGTGGCGCACGTGATGAACCCGGATGAAGCCGATGCGCTCGATCCTGACCGGCCGGCGATCCGCGACGTGAGTTTTGTGACCACGGTGCTGTCGCGCGCCGGCATCCGCATGCGGGGCAGCATGGACGACATTTCCTATGCGCGTGCCTGCCCGTTCCGCGGCGAGATGGTGGCGCACCTGGTGGTGCGCGGCCGCAACGGCCCGGTGACGGTACTGCTGCTGCCGCACGTCCATGTGGCCCGGCCCACGCACTTCCGCGAGCAGGGCTTCGAGGGCGTGATTCTGCCGCACGACCAGGGCAGCATCGCCATCATCGCCAACAATCCCACGCCCATGATGCCGATCGCGCACGAGTTCATGCAAATGGTGCAGTGGAGCATCTGAGCGGTATTATTCCGGCGCATGAACGCCGTCGGGTACGCGCTGGCATCGCTCAACTTTCTCGATTGGTGGCTGCTGGCCATCGTGCTGGGAATCGCGGACGTATTTGTTTTGCGCCGCTGGCTGGTGATTCCCACCATTGCCGCCGGCATCGTGGGCTTTGTGCTCATGCTGTTCCCGCAGCTCGCCTGGCCCTGGCAGCTCGGTGCATTGGGGAGCATTACGCTGGCCGGCGTTGTCATCCGATTATCACGCGGCGCACAATCCCGTGCCACGCCACACATCGCCGAGGAGTCCGTCATGTCCAGTTTTCACGATTTCCGGATCAAGACCATCCAGGGAACAGACCAATCGCTCAAGGATTTCAAAGGCCAGACGGTGCTGGTGGTGAACGTGGCCAGCGAATGCGGTCTGACACCGCAATACGCCGGGTTGGAGAAACTCTACCGCGAATTCAAGGACCGGAAGTTTGCGGTGCTCGGCCTGCCCTGTAACCAGTTCGGTGCCCAGGAGCCGGGCAATGAAGCGCAGATCCAGCGGTTTTGCAGTGCGAATTACGACGTGACGTTCCCGCTCGCCAGCAAAATCGAAGTAAACGGCGCCGCAGCGCATCCCCTGTACAAATGGCTCAAGTCCGAAACCGGCGGCGCCGACATCCAGTGGAACTTCGAGAAGTTTCTGATCGGGAAGGACGGCCGGATCGTCAAGCGCTATTCCCCCAAGACCGTACCGGAGGATTCGCACTTGCGCTCCGATATCCAGGCGGCGGTGCAGTAAGCTGCGGGACGCGCTTGCGGCGACATGAAGCCGCAGCAAAGCTGCGCGCCATTTCAAATAATTTCTTGCCAGCCGCAGTCGCCGCGGCGTAGCATACGCGCCCCCTTTTTTGCCGGTATCCCATGGCCGCCGCCCCCGACCGTCTCGCTCGCCGTGTGCCCCGCGTGGGCTTTGTGAGCCTCGGCTGCCCCAAGGCGCTGGTGGATTCCGAGCGCATCCTCACGCAATTGCGTGTCGAGGGCTACGAGATCGTGGGCGGCTACCGCGAAGCCGACGTGGTGGTGGTCAATACCTGCGGCTTCATCGAGGCCGCGCAGCAGGAATCGCTCCAGGCGATCGGCGAGGCGCTGGCCGAAAACGGCAAGGTCATCGTCACCGGCTGCCTCGGCAAGCGTGCATCACTGATACGCGAGCACCATCCCGAGGTGCTCGCCATCACCGGCCCACATGATTACGAGTCAGTGATGCGCGCGGTACACACGCAACTCGCGCCGCCGCCGCGCCATCCGCACCGGGATCTGTTGCCGGCCAGCGGCATCAAGCTCACGCCGCGTCACTACGCCTATCTGAAAATCTCAGAGGGCTGCAATCACCAGTGCAGTTTCTGCATCATTCCGAAATTGCGCGGCAAACTCGTGAGCCGGCCAATCGGCGAAGTGCTGCGCGAAGCCGAGAGCCTGGTGCGCGA
>JBOIAZ010000163.1:0-14611 GCA_050739175.1 Gammaproteobacteria bacterium | reverse complement strand
CCGCCGATATACAGATAGCTTTCCGGGTCCGGACGCAGCACCGCGTCCCATTGCACGTGCGCCACCAGCGTCTGCCAAGGCAGATCCTGGTTGTAGGCGGTGAGCGTGAGATTGGAGAGCAGATTGTGGCTCACGCCATTCTGCTGCCGGTCATAGGCATAGGCCGAAGCCAGCAGCAGCGTATGCGCCGAAAGCTGGCCGCCCCAGGACGCCGACAAGCCGTAGAACGGTGCCGAGACATTGCCGCCAAAACCATCAGCGTAAGAACCTGCCTGTGCATCCAGCTGCCAGCCCAGGTTGTAGTCCTCGGCGCGCCCGATGTATTTCAGATTGGTGTAGTTCGCGTACTTGTCCTGGAAGAACTCCCAGGTCGCGCCCAGGCCCGCAAGCCGGCGCGGCGTGAGCACGAGCGGCGGCAGCAGATTGGGGGTTTGCACCTGCGGTAAATCGTAGCCGTAGTCAGTGTCGCTGTACATGAGGCCGGCGCGCATGCCGCTGTCACCCGACCAGGTGAGAAGATGGGCCCACGACAGCTCGTGCTGTTGCACGCTGCTGACTGCGTTCCAGGCAAGCGTACCCTGGTTGTAGAAATTCAGATTCTCCTTCTGGTCGAGAAAGCCGATGGCCAGGGACCACGGAGTCTGATCCTCGTAGAACGGCTGCCCGACGTTGAAGAAGCGCAGATGACCGTCGGACAAATCCTCGTAAGCCGCAATCATCTGCCAGTAGCTGCCGAACAGCGCGGGGTCCTGGTAGATGACCTGATTGGCGCTGCGCTGCGGGTCCGCGCTGTGGCCCAGCGACAATTGCTTGCCGCTGCCCAGGAAGTTCGCATCCGTGACCAGGAATTGCGTGGTGTTCTGACCGCCCACGTGCGCGAAGCGGAAATCCAGTTTCAGCGTCCAGGCATCCTTGACGTCCACGCGCAGATCCACCGTGTGCTGCGTACAGCTTTCCGGCAGGATCAGCGCGGCGCGCAGGAACTTGAGTGCGCGCAGCCGCCGGTCGCTCTCGTAGATGGTGCGTGCATCCAGCGGCTCTCCGGACTTGAACAGCAACTGTGCGCGAATCACGCCCGGGCGCGTCCTGACATGCAGTTTGTCGGCCAGGCGCGCGTACCAGGTTTGCTGCGCCGGATCGCCGAGGTCGAACACGTTATCCACCACGATGTGCACGGAACCGATGCGATAGCCCTGCGCGGCCAGCGCTGCGAACTGCGCCTCGCCCCGCCAGCGTTCACTCGCGGCGGCCGCGGGCGCTGGACAGTCCTCCGCCCGCACCGCCTGACCGGCGAGCGCCAGCAGCAACAGCCAACCCAGCAGCCAGGCACCTGACTTGCGCATCCGGGACGGACTCAGCTGAATCCCGCCGGCGTCCAGTTTTGCCGACGGCGGGCAGTGCGCTGCTCTGCGGTTTCGCCGGTGTAATGGACCGGCACGGGCGTTGCGGTCAGTTCGGCGCGGAGATCGAACAGATTGGCATTGAGCGTGGCGCAGGACCGGCCATCGATGTGCATGACGCCGCCCGCGTAGCAACCACAACGCTTGCAGATCAGCATGTCGGTAATCCCCAGACCGAAGCGGTAATGCTGCACCATGCTGCGCTCGCCAATGGAAAAGCGCACCAGGCCGCGCGCATCGCTCGCGGTCAGCGCGCCGTGCGCGCGGCAGAAGGCACACTGGCAGGCGCGCAGCGGCAGTGACGCCGGCGTATGCGTGGTTTCAAACTCGAAACGGATGTTGCCGCAATGACAACGGCCGGTAAACAACATGCTGGGTGCATCCCGCCGGCAGGCCGAAATCACTATACCGGTTTGAAATGCACGCCGGCAGGTGACGGCGGGCTGCGGCTGTGGCAGGCTGCGCGTCCATGTCCGACACCGCACCGACCTTGAACGCGCCCCGCACGCTGCCGCGCCGGCTCGGCCTGACCACCGGCACCGCGGTCGTGGTCGGCGTCATCATCGGCAGCGGTATTTTCCGCGTGCCCTCGCCGATTGCCGCGGTCACGGGCAACATCACCGGCATCGCGCTGGTGTGGGTGCTGGGCGGGCTGGTGGCGCTGTTCGGCGCGCTCTCGGTCGCGGAACTCGCGGCCATGTACCCGGCGGCTGGCGGACCGTATGTGTATTTGCGCGAAGCCTACGGCCGGCCGCTGGCGTTTTTATTCGGCTGGATGTGGCTGCTGACCACGCCGATCTCCTGGGCCGCCCAGAGCCTGATATTCGCCGAATACCTGGCCTTCTTCGTTCCGCTTTCGGTCACGCTCGAGCACGTGATTGCCGCCGTGCTGATCGTGCTGGTGGCCGCGGCGAATTACCGTTCGGTGAAACTGGGCGCGGTGATCCAGAATCTCTCCACCGGTGCCAAGGTACTGGCCATCGTCGGTCTGAGCGTGGCGATTTTTCTGCTGGCGCCGGGCGGCGCACATAATCCGCTGCACACCGAAACCCTGGGTGCCGCCAAGTGGTCGGGCATCGGCATCGGCCTGGTGGCCGCGCTCTGGGCCTACGACGGCTGGGAGAATCTCACCACGCTCTCCGGCGAGGTGCGCAACCCGCAGCGCAATTTGCCGCTGGCGCTGATCGTCGGTGTGCTGGTAGTGCTGGTCGTGTACGTGCTGATCAATGCCGCCTATCTGCGCGCACTGCCGCTGCCGCAACTCGCGGCGTCGAAATCCATCGCCTCGGATGCCGCCACCGTGGTCATGGGCCGGGCCGGAGCGTCGGTGGTGGGCGCACTGGTCATGCTCTCGGTGTTCGGCACCCTGAACGGCAGCATTCTCTCCAGCCCGCGCGTGTTCTACGCCATGGCCGAGGACGGGCTGTTCTTCCGCACCGTCGGCCGGGTGCATTCCAGATATGAAACGCCCTACGTGGCCATCGCCTTCATCGTGGTGATCGCGGTGGTCTACGTGCTGCTGCGCGACTTCATGCAGCTCGCCGAAGCCTACGTGCTCGGCATCTGGCCGTTCCTGGCGCTCGCGGTCATTGGCCTGTTCATCCTGAGAAAACAACGCCCGGATTTTCCGCGCCCCTACAAAGCCTGGGGTTATCCGGTGATTCCCGCGCTGTTCGTGCTCGGCACTTTCGTGGTGGTGGCGAATTCGCTGTACGCCCAATTCTGGTCCACCTTCGCCAGTATTCTGATTACGCTGGTGGGCGTGCCGCTGTATTACCTGTGGATGTGGTGGCAGCGGCGTGCGCAACACCACGACGGCCACGCGCCGTCCGCCTGAGCATGCGCCCGTTCATTGTCGATCCGCCGCCGCCAGCGTGCGCGCGACGGCGGCGAGTCGCCGGTAAGCGTGTCGGAAGGTCCGGTCCAGGCGCAATACCGCCGGCAGATCCTGCGGTCGTCTCAATAATCCCGTGAGCACTCCGAGATAGGGATGCGGCGAGTCCAGCGCGGCCAGTACTGAAGGCGGCAGCGCGGCGTTCACGTCGTCCGCCAGCACCCGGATCACGGCAAACTCGGCTCCAGCCTGCAGGGCCGCTTCGGCCACTGCCGCCGCCTCCATGTCCACCATGCATGCGCCGCTCTGCGCCGCAAGCGCGCGCTTGGCATCGTGCGTGGCCGCAGCCTCCGGCACCGTGACGAGGGTACCGTCACCCACGACCGCGGCTCCGAGCGGCGCGAGCACTTGCACGAGCTGCGCATGCCAGGATGCGGAAACCGGGAAGCGCCGGCCGTCGGTGCCGTTGACGACGATATCCGGCACAAACACCGCTCCGGGTTTGAGCCCGGCCTCAAGCCCGCCGGCCGTGCCCCAGACGAGCAGGCGGCGCATGCCGGCCGCGAGCAGCTGATTGGCTGCGCGCCGCGCACGTGCCGGACCGATGCCGCACAACTGCACCCGCCAGCCGCGCGCCGCGAGCGCAGCGGCGCTGTGCGCTTCACCGGCCAGGGGCGCGATTACCGCGCCGCGCGCCGTGGGCGATACCGGAGTCAAGCGCGCTGCGCTCCGACAAGCTTGCGGTAACGCGCCAGTGCCCACAGCGGAAAGTAGGCGCTGTAGCCGTGGTAGCGCAGATAGAACACGTGCGGGAACCCCGGCGCGTTGAATTGCCCGGTGTGCCACAGACCGTCTGCGCCCTGGGCGCGCAACAGCCATTGAATGCCGCGCCCCACGGCCTCGCTCCCGGCCTCGCCCGCCGCCATGAGTCCGAGCAGCGCCCACGCCGTCTGCTCGGGTGTGGCCGGTCCGTGACCCGCGAGTGTGGAATCCTCGTAACTGTCGTTGGTCTCGCCGAAACCGCCGTCGGGCTGCTGCATGGCCTTGAGCCAGTCCGCCGCACGGCGCACGCGCGCATCCGCGGCGGGAACGCCGGCGAGTTCCAGCGCCGCCAGCACCGACCAGGTGCCATATATATAGTTGGTGCCCCAGCGTCCCCACCAGGAACCGTTCGCCTGCTGCGTGCGCGTCAGCCAGCGCAGCGCGCGCTCGCGCGGCCGCCGGCAAGGTTCACCCAGCAGCGAGAACAAGGCCACGCAGCGGCCGGTCACGTCCTCGGTGGGCGGGTCGAGCAGCGCGCCGTGATCCGCGAACGGAATCTCGTTGAGATAGTAATGCGTGTTGTCGGCATCGAAGCTCGCGAAGCCGCCGGTGCGCGACTGCATGCCGGCCAGCCAGTCCGCGGCACGCGCGATGCGCCAGCGGTAGTCCGCGACGCCGCTGCGGTGCATGGCCCAGCCAACCGCGGCGGTATCGTCGAGATCCGGGTAGTAATCGTTGCGGTACTGGAACGCCCAGGCCCCGCTCGCGAGCCGCGGCCGGTAGGCGCGCCAGTCGGCCGGCTCATCGAGCAACTGGCGCGCGGCCAGCCAGTCGAGCGCGCGGCGCACCTCGCGCTCCGCGCCGCCGGCTTCCTGCAGCGCGAGCGCGGCGAGCGCCGTGTCCCATACCGGGGACATGCAGGGCTGGCAGTAGCTCTCATCGCCGCGTTCGACCAGCAACAGTTGCAGCGCGCGTTTTGCGGTTTTGCGCAGGGGATTGTCCGCGGCGTAGCCGAGCGCGGCGAGCGCCTCGTAGGCATTGACCATGGCCGGGAAGATCGCCCCCAGCCCACCCTCGCCGTTGAGGCGCGCGACGATCCAGCGCTCGCAGCGCCTGAGGGCCAGGCGTCGCACCCACCCCGGAATCAGCGGATCGCAGCAGCGTGCAGAGTGTTCCAGACCCAGGAACACGCGGTTCAGCGCGGAACGCACCGGAAACCAGTGCCGCTGTTTCTTGGGCGGCACGCTGAACAGTTCCGCCACCCCCACGCCGCGCGCATTGCGCGCCTGGCAGCGCAGGCTGTAGAGCACCAGCAGCGGCACCATCACGGTGCGCGACCAGTAGGACACTTTGAGGAAATGGAAGGGGAACCAGTGCGGCAGCAGCATGAGTTCGGCCGGCATGTAGGGCACGCCGCGCCACGGGATCTGGCGGAACTGCGCCAACATGATGCGCGTGAACACGTTGGCACGCGCTGCACCGCCAAGCCTGAGAATCGCGCCGCGCGCGCGCTGCAGGTGTTCGGCCTCGGGCGCGTCGCCCGCGAGTTTGAGCGCGTAATAGCACTTCACGCTGCAGGAGATGTCCGGCTGGCCGCCGGGATACAGCGGCCAGCCGCCGCCGCTCAACTGGTGGGCGCGCAGATAGCGCGCCAGGCGCTGCTGCAAGGCCGCGTCCACTTCGTCCATGTAGTGCATCATCAGCACGTATTCGGCGGGGATAGTGCAGTCGGCCTCGAACTCGAAACACCAGTGGCCGTCGTCGCGCTGGCGCGCGAGCAGCGCACGCCGTGCGCGCGCCAAGGCCGCGTCCAGCACCGGGTCCGCCGCCGGCGCGACACTCGCCGCCGCGCCATTGGCGCTCATCGCAGCGCCTCGGCTTCGGAGTCCGCGCCCGGCTGCGCCAACACCGGCGCGAAGTCGCCGCTCGCCGGCGGTGGCAGGCGGTGCGCGAGCAGCGCGTAGCTCGCCTTGAGCAGCACATCGAAACTCGCGGTCAGCTTGCACCAGGCGATGGTGCGGTACACGCTGCGCCGCGTGATCTTCACTTCGGCGCCGCGCGCGAATTCCGGATGCGCCAGCAGCTTGCGCTGCGTGAGCAGCGCCATGAACAGCGCCCACAGGCAGAAGTTGCGCAATCCGGTTTCGCGTGACGGCAATATCAGCGTATAGCGCAGTGCATTTTCGGCGTGCGCGTGCGCGAGTCCCAACAAGCGCCGGTAGCCGCGCGCAAAACGCGCGTCGCCAGCACGCACTGCGGCGAGTTCCAGACCTTCGGTGAGGAACACATCGCGTGGCAGCCAGCAGGCCCCCTGGGCTCGATCCTCCCAGAAATCCTTGAGGATGTTGGTCATCTGCAGGCACTGGCCGAAGGACACCGCGAGGCGCAGCATCTCCGCGCGCCGCGGCGCAAGTTCCGGCAGATAGCCGATGAACAGCCGCGTGAGCATCTCGCCCACGCAGCCCGCCACCACGTAACAGTAATGCGCATGCTCGGCGAGATCCGCGAGGCCCGCGGTGCTCTTGCTGCGCTGAAATGCCGCCATGCCGCGGCCCATGACCGCGACGCATTCGGCCAAGGCGGCGCGCTGATCGGCACTGAAACCCGCGGTGATGGCCAGCACCCGCGGAGTCTCCGCAATCAACCGGCGTTCATCGTCGCTGGCCTGGGCCGCAAGCCGCGCACCGAAATCGCGCGCAAAGACCGCGGCATCGCCGTGGCCCTCCACCGCGGCAATGAAACGTTCGTAGAGGACCGCCTGGGCCGCCGGATCGAGTGCCGCGTGGTCCTCGATGGTGTCGGTGATACGGCACAGTAGATAGGCGTTGCCGATGACCGGCTCGAGTTTCGGCGGCAGCACCGGGATGGTGAGCGCGAAGGTACGCGACACGCCATGCAGCAGCGCGCGTTGCAGCGCGAGGTCATCCGCCGTACTCATCGCGGCGACGCACCGGTCTGCGCCCGCGGCAGTTTCCCATGACCCGGCCGCGGCCACCAATAACCGTGTTCCGCGAACCAGGCGAGCGCATCGCGGTACGCGGTCACCGCCGGCCGGTGCGTGTAACCCAGCTCATGCTCGGCGCGCGCGCAACTGTAGTACATCGGGTAGCGGGCCATGTGCAGCTCATCACGCGTGAGGCGCGGCGTGGTGGCGGTGAGCCGCGCCGCGATTTCGGCGAGGCCGGCGAACGGCATGAGCATCCCGGGCGCAAGCTTGATGCGCGGCGGCCGCACGCCGGCCAGCTGCGCCAGCGCGGTAAAAATATCCTTGAGCGACAGATTTTCTCCACCCAGGATATAGCGTCGCCCGATCTGGCCGCGTTGATACGCGTACAGGTGCCCGAGCGCCACGTCGTCGACGTGCACGATGTTCAGCCCGGTGTCGAGATACGCCGGCATGCGTCCACGCGCCGTATTCAGCACCATGCGCCCGGTAGGTGTGGGCTTGAGGTCGCGCGGACCCACCGGTGCCGAGGGATTGACGATGACGGCGGGCAACCCCGACTCCGCCACCTGTCGCGACACTTCCGCTTCGGCCATAAATTTGGAGCGCTTGTAATGGCCGATCATGCCGGCGAGCGTCGCGGGCGTGTCCTCGTCGGCGGGCGCAGCGTCCGCGCGGTGGCCGAGCACCGCTACGCTCGAGGTATAAACCACGCGGCGCACGCCGCGCGCAACCGCCGCCTGCATGAGCGCGCGCGTGCCGTCCACGTTTGCGCGGTAAAGCGCCGCGGGGTCGGCGACGAACAGACGGTAATCGGCCGCGACATGTATCAGACCTTCGCAATCGGCGAGTGCCGCGCCCAAAGTCTGGGGCGCAGTGAGGTCGGCGTCCGCGATTTCAACTTCCAGTCCGGCGAGCAGCGCGCGTGGCGACGAGCTGCGCATCAGCACGCGCACTGCGTAGCCCGCATTGAGAAACGCGCGCGTGACCGCCGATCCGACAAAGCCGGTGGCGCCGGTAATCGCCACACGTTCAGGCATTTAGCGCTCCTTGGCCACGCAACGGGCGCTACAGTTTAACGCCGGTTGTGACGCCGGTGTTATACTTCACGCACGTGTCGATGTCGGCGGCGCCAATCCATCGGACATTTCGACAACGCGGAGAACACGCCCATGCAAGTATTACTCGCCCAGCCCCGTGGTTTCTGTGCCGGGGTCACGCGTGCGATTGACGTGGTCGAGCAGGCGCTCAAGATTTTCGGCCCGCCGGTGTATGTACTGCATGAGATCGTGCACAACCAGCACGTGGTCAATGACTTGCGCGGCAAAGGTGCGATCTTCACCGAGAACCTGGCCGACGTGCCCAAGGGCGCGGTCACGATTTTCTCCGCGCACGGCGTTTCCGACCGGCGCGTCCAGGAAGCACGTGAGCGCGGCCTGAAGGTGATCGATGCCACCTGTCCGCTGGTGGCCAAAGTGCACGTACAGGCGCAGAAATACGAACAGAACGGCTATGAACTCATCATCGTCGGACATCCGGGTCATCCGGAGGTTGAGGGCACGCGCGGCCGGATACGCGGCCCGGTGCACGTGATCTCCGAACCCGAGGAAGTCGCGGCCCTCACGGTGCGCGATCCCGAACACGTCGCCTACGTCACGCAGACCACGCTTTCGGTAGATGACACGCTGCAGGTCATCGCCGCGCTCAAACGGCGTTTTCCCGGCATCCGCGGGCCGGAAACCAAGGACATCTGCTACGCGACCCAGAACCGCCAGAACGCGGTGCGCGAACTCGCCAAGAACGCCGACGTGATTGTGGTGGTGGGCGCGCGTAACAGCTCAAATTCCAATCGCCTGCGCGAGGTCGGTGAGCAGGCCGGCGTGCGCTCCTACCTGGTGCAGGATGCCAAGGAACTGGAACGTGCGTGGTTCAAGGCCGAAGATCGGGTGGGGGTTACGGCCGGCGCCTCGACGCCCGAAGCGCTGGTCACCGCAGTGCTGGCAAAACTCGCCGCCTGGGGTCACGCCGAGGTGCGCAACATGGCGGGTCCGGCGGAGCGCGTCAAATTCCTGCCCCCGCAGGAACTGAGTGCCGGCGCCATAAAAGCCAGAGGATAACCAGCATGTCCATTCCCGTACGTCAGCAACTCAAGGTTGCCTCCTACATCATCAACAAAAAGCTGCATGGCGTAAAACGCTATCCGCTGACGCTCATGCTGGAACCGCTGTTCCAGTGCAACCTCGAATGCCCCGGCTGCGGCAAAATCGATTATGCGTCGCACATCCTGAAAAAACGCCTGTCGGTCGAGGAATGCATGCACGCGGTGGAGGAAAGCGGGGCGCCCATGGTGTCACTGGCCGGCGGCGAGCCGCTGATTCACAAGGACATCCAGGAGATCGTCGAGGGCTTCATCGCGCGCGGCAAGTACGTGTACCTGTGCACCAACGCGATCCTGCTGGAAAAGAAACTCGACCTGTTCACCCCGTCCAGCCACCTCACGTTCTCGGTGCATCTCGACGGCATGCGCGCGCGCCACGACGAGAGCGTGGGCCGCGCGGGCGTGTTCGACATCGCCACCGCGGCAATCCGCGCCGCCAAGCGGCGCGGATTCCGGGTCAACATCAACACCACGCTGTTCACCACCGCCAAACCCGAGGAAGTGGCCGAATTCTTCAGCTTCGCCACCGAAGACCTGAAGGTGGACGGCATCACGTTCTCGCCGGGCTTTGCCTACGAGCACGCGCCGCGTCAGGACGTGTTCATGGGACGGCGCCAGTCCAAGGAACTGATGCGCAAGATCTTCACGCACAGAAAACAGCGGCACGCCAAGTGGGCGCTGTCGCAATCCAGTTTGTTCATTGATTTCGTGTGCGGCAATCAGGGCTACCAGTGCACCGCGTGGAGCATGCCCTGCCGCAACGTGTTCGGCTGGCAGAAGCCGTGCTACCTGCTGGTAGACGAGGGCTACGTGCCGACCTTCAAGGACCTGATCGAAAACACCGACTGGGATCACTACGGCGTCGGACGCAATCCCAAGTGTGCCAACTGCATGGCGCACTGCGGCTTCGAGGGCACCGCAGCCGATGATGCGTTCCTGCATCCTCTGAAGGCCCTGTGGGTGCGCATGCGCGGTCCGAAACTCACCGGTGCGTTTGCCGCGGATCCGCCCATGCAGTATCCGCCGCGCCCGCCGCGGGCTCCGGCACACGCACCGCAACCCGCATCACAGGCGCAGCACTGACCAGCGCGCGCCGCGCGCCGCCTGCAATCCGCGCGTGCTGATTCTTGCCGCCCTGTCACTGCTGCTGTGGTTGCTGCTGTGGCTCGCACCGTGGCAGCCGTGGCGCTGCCGCGAACGGCTGGAACCCGAGCCCGGTCATTCCGCGTTCCATGCTGATTTCAGCGTGCTGATTCCGGCGCGCGATGAAGCCGCCACCATTGGACAGACGCTGGCCGCGCTGCGCGCTGCCGCGCCCGACGCCCCGGTAGTATTGGTGGACGACGAATCCGGCGACGCTACCGCCGAGGTGGCGCGCGCTTCGGGCCTGCGCAAGCTCACGCTGGTGGCGGGCGTACCGCCGCCGGCCGGCTGGAGCGGCAAACTCTGGGCGCTGCAACAGGGGCTCGCGCAGGTCACGACCGCGCGCGTGCTGCTGCTGGACGCCGACATCCGGCTCGCACCCGACATACTCGCCGCCCTGCAACGCAAGGCCGATGAGGGCTATGCGCTGGTCTCGGTGCTCGCGGCACCGCGTTTTCAGGGCACTGCCGCACGCTGGCTGCTGCCCGCATTCGTGTATTTTTTCAAGCTGCTGTATCCGTTCGCGCTCGCCAATCGCAGCGGCAGCCGCGTGGCCGCGGCCGCAGGCGGCGTGATCCTGATTGACCGCGAGGTGCTGCTCGGCGCCGGCGGTTTTGGCGCCTGGCGCGACGCCATCATCGACGACTGCACGCTCGCGGCGCGCGTTAAACGCGCCGGTCACCGCAGTTATCTGGGCCTGACACAAGGCGCGCACAGTCTGCGCCAACAGTACCTGCCCGGGATAGTCACCATGATCGCGCGCAGCGCCTATGTGCAGTTGCGCGAATCGCCGCTGATGTTGCTCGCCACCACCGCCGGCATGCTGCTGGTATTCTGGATACCGCCCGCGGCCCTGGCTTTCACCGGCATGCCGCGCTGGCTCGGTCTCGCGGCATTGCTGCTGATGATGTTCAGTTATCTGCCGACTCTTTTATATTATCGGCGCAACCCGCTGGCCGCCGTGTGCCTGCCGCTGACGGCCACGGTGTTTCTCGCCGCCACCTGGTATTCGGCGCTGCGCGCCTGGCTGGGCACGCGCAGCGTGTGGAAGCAGCGCCGTTATCCGCGCCGCGCCGGTTAAACAGGCGCCGAACGCCTGACAATTCGAGGGGCAAATCAGCATGGCCTTCCGCGGAATCCCCGACGCCGAACAGAATCGCCATCCCCGGCTCGCCTGGCTGTTCGAATGCGGTTTCGATTTCACGCTCATCAGCCTGTACCGCCGCGAACTGCAGTTCCCGCCGGGCTTTCGCCTGCCACCCGGAACCGTGGTGATATCCAACCACCAGCGCGATGCGGATGCGCCGATCGTCGGCACCGGGCTGTGCCAGCGCCGCGGCCTGCGCTTCACGTGGCCGTTGACGCATTTCGCGGCGCGCGAGGATTTGTTTCGCCGCGGCTTTCTCTCCGAATACGTGGCCGGCTGGCCGCTGCCGCAATTGCTCGGCCGGGTCCCGTTGCGCTGGCTCTTCGAAATCCTGCGCACCGAACCGATACGCCGGGTGCGCGAATTCAGTGCGGCGGAGACCCTGGAGGCGGCGGTCGCGGCCGGTCTGGGTGGCAACGATCCCGCTGCGATCCTGAACGCGCGCGGCCAGCGCGACTTCTGCGGGCGCGGCGGCGCGCTTCCCGCTCGGCTTTCCGCCCTGCGGCCGCCGACGCGGCGCGCACTTTGGGGCCTGCGGCGCTTGCGCGGCGCGGCGCGGCAGAAGCTCGCGCCCGCGTTCCGCGACACGATTGCCGCCCAGTTGCAGGGGTTTGCCGCGCTGCTGGATGCCGGGCAGTCGCTGTACTTTTCACCCGAGGGCGTGATCTCCGCGGACGGCCGTTTCGGCCGCGTGCGCGCCGGTCTGCGGCTGCTCTGCGGACTCACCGCAGTGCCGCCCCGGCTGTTACCCGTGGCGCTCAGCTATGATGGGGTCGGTCCGGGCAGGTTGAGGGTAGTCATGCGCGTGGGTGAATTGCAGGATGCTCCGGATACCACGGACAACGCCGCATTTTCCACCGCGGTGCGCTCCGCCATCCTGGATTTGCTGAACGTGAACCCCAGCCATCTGCTCGCGGCTTACCTGTCGGCCGGACCCGAGAGCTTCAGTACCCGGGAATTCTGCGACTGGTGGCCGCGTGCGCTCGCGACCGTTGACCGTTGCGGGCTGAAAACTGATCCGCTGTTTGCAAGCACCACTCCCGAAACGTTCGCGCAACAACGCCTGCACTGGCTGCGACGCCAGCGGCTCGTGGAGCTCGAACATGGGCGCTGGCGGAATCGGTGGCCGCGTAACACGCGCGCCGGCTGGCAAACTGCCGCGCAACGCGTGGCGTACTTTGCCAACGGCTTCAATGATCTGCTGCCCGGCTTCGCCGGCCGGCTGTGGCCGTGAACCTGCACCCCTGGTTGCGTCGTGCGGCCCAGCCGGCGTTCATCCTGCCGGTACTGCTGGCCGCGGCGCTGCTGATCTTCGCCTTCAAACTCGGCAACCTCGACGAGGTGGTGGCACGTGTCAAGCTGATGCCGCTGAGCGTGTTGCTGGCCGCGCTGGGCTTTGCCTGCGTGTATGTCGCGCTCAAGGCCCTGCAGCTGCATCTGCTGCTCGCCAATCTGGCGGTGCGCCCGGGCTTCCGGCCGTTCGCGCTGGCGTTCTCGGTGGGCGAACTCACGCTCACTCTGCCGTTCGGCCTGTTTGCCCAGAATTGGATTCTGTCCGCCTCGGCCCGCATCCGCATCGGGCGCAGCGCCGCGGCCACGGTGGTAATGCTGCTCACCGAGATTTCCGTGGTGTTGCTGTTGCTTGCGGTCATCGGCGTGCGCGGCTGGCCGCAACTGCGGCTGGCGGTGATCCTGGCGCTGATCGTGTTCGCGCTGGTGCTCGGCGTGTTTGTGATCTACGTCCACCACGCGCATCGTCATCTGCAGCGCATCACGCACCCGTTGCTGCGCCGCATGCTGCAGGAAGGCGTGGAACTGCTCAGCGGCCTGCGCCGTCTGTCACACCCGCGCATTCTGGTCGTCAATCTGCTGATCGCCGCCATCTACCTGTTCGCGCTGCTGGCGGCGTTCTTTTTCGTGGCACGCGGCATGGGGCTGCCCGCGCTCAGCTTCGTGACCGCGTCCAGCATCTACGGATTTGCGCTCGCCACCGTGTTGCTCGGTGCCGGGCTGTTCACCCAGATCGGCACCGTGGAGGTGCTGGGCATGCTGGCGGCCCACGAGTGGGGCATCAACTACACCGACGGCCTGGCCATGATGCTGGGCTTTCGCCTGGTGTGGACCGGCAGCATGTGGCTGATCAATCTGCCGGTGGTACTGGTGTTGTGGCGCAGCATCCGCCCGACGGGCGCCACCCGCATCGCCTGAGGTCCTTAACCCAGAATCCGCAGAAACCGGGCCGCAGTGGACTGCGTGTCGATGCGCGGCAAGCCTTGGGCGGCTTCCGCGCGCGGCAGGTCGCGCACAATCTCGAGCTTTTTCTGCGTGGTGGAATACACGTGGCCCAGACGGTGATGAAAGCGCGCCAGATATTCCTGCTCGCTCTGACCCGGTGTGGGCACGAATAACGCGCGCTTGCCGAGTTCAGCAAGTTCCATGAGCGTGGTGTAACCGGAACGCGTGATGATCACACGCGCGCGGTTGAGCATCTCCGCCTGGCGCGCGCGGTCCAGATAACCGTACACGGTAGCCTCGCCGATTTGTCGCACTTCATTTTTGCGCGCCGGGTCCCCCAGCGTCACCACGATGCGGCCCCGAAGCTGCGGCAAGGCCGCCAACACTCGTTGCGCGAACAGGCTGCGCTGTGGCTCGATGCCGGAAACCGAAAAAAAATAATCCAGATCCTGCGGCACTTCCGGGCAGCGGACATCGGATAGCGGTCCGATGTAGGTGAGGCGCTGCGCTCCCCAATTGAAATACGGATAATGGCCGAGATCACCCGAAAGCCCGCCACTGGCCTCCATGTCGGGAATCAGCACCTTGGTAAAACCGCGCAGCAGGCGGCGCTGACCCCATTCCACCAGACGCTCCATCCAGCGAATACGGCCGGGGATAATCTGGTGGATGGAATGAAAAATCACGTAGCTTGGCACCGCGCGCGACCATACGCCGATGCGGCTGTCGGACACCACGCAATCGAAGTGGCGTTCGGCCACCAGCCGTTCGGTGAGCCGGTGTTCGCGCCGGTAGCCCGCCACCACCCACGGCATGGACAGGCTCATGCGAACGTAGAACACCGCCGGATAGCGGCTGAAAGGCGCGGGCGTGTCGCGGAACGGAAAGTATTCGACCCGGTCGCCGAGTTCCGATTGCAGCAACTGCATGCCGGCGCCAGGCTGCATCAGAATCATGACCCGGTCGCCGCGTGCGACGAGCGCGCGAA
>JBOIAZ010000162.1:0-13612 GCA_050739175.1 Gammaproteobacteria bacterium | reverse complement strand
TTACGGCCCGGCCAAGGCCGGCGTCAATCAGTTCGTGTGGAACATGAGCTATGACGCAGCCACGCAACTGGACTTCGAAAAAATCCCCGCGGCTTTCGCCGCATTCAGCCCCTCCGGCCCCTCGGTGCTGCCCGGCACTTACAAGGTGGCGGTAACCGCGGACGGCCAGACACAAACCACCACGGTCACGGTCAACAGTGACCCCAACCAGCACATCCCACTGGACGTGATGCGGGCGGACCTCAAGATCGGCCTGGAAGTGCGCAACGAAACCAGCGCCTTCGATGAAATGCTGAACCGCATCGTGGCCATGCAGGATACGCTCGATGGATTCGAGCAGACTGCATCGGCACACACCGAGCAACAGGCCCGGTACACGTTCGTACTCACCCAGGCCAAAGCGCTCAACAAGAAGCTCACGGACCTCAAGAACAGCGTCTATAACCCGGGCTTGCAGCACATGGTGGTGGAAGACAACATCCACTATCTGTCGCACCTGAACGGCGATCTGCAGGCATTGAGCGGCATTATCAACCTGGTCGGTCAGATGCCCACTGCGCCGATGCAGGGCGCGGCGGCTGAGGTTAGCGCGAAGCTGAATGCCAAGCTGGCCGAGTTCAACGCCATCCTGGTCAGTGACGTGCCGGCGTATAACAAAACCGCCTACGCGGCCGGCGCACCCACGCTCATGGTCGGTCAGCCGATCAACATCAAGCCGGTGCGGATGTAATCGAATTGCTAATTGACATGTGATTATGGGGAGGGCACTGCCCTCCCCTTTCATTGAAAATTATCGATTCAACCTGACGACAATATTCGCTCTGGCCCCATTCCGTCCCCTTCCGCCAGAAGCAAGTGCTGGAGTGGCTGGCCCGGGCACTCAATAACGGAGCAGCGCGGCCCCCCAGGTAAATCCGCCGCCGAATGCTTCCAGCAGGATGGTCTGGCCGCGCCGGATGCGGCCGTCGCGCACCGCCACGTCCAATGCCAGCGGCACCGAGGCGGTGGAGGTGTTGCCGTGTTCCTGGATGGTGAGCACCACGCGTTCCATGGGCATCTTGAGCTTGCGCGCGGTGGCCTCGATGATGCGCAGATTGGCCTGATGCGGCACCAGCCAGTCGAGCTGCTCGGGCGGCATGTTGTTGGCCGCCAGCGCTTCCACCACGATGTCGCCCAGTTTGTGCACCGCAATCTTGAATACCTCGTTGCCCTTCATGCGGATGAAGTCGCGGCCCGCGAGAAAATCCTGCGGCTTCTTCGATACCCCGGAGGGAAAGTACAGCAGGTCGGCATACCGGCCGTCGGCGTGCAGATGCGTGGAGATGATGCCCGGCTGGTCCGCGGGCTGCAGCACCACGGCGCCCGCACCGTCGCCGAACAGCACGCAGGTGCCGCGATCGGTGTAGTCGGTCATGCGCGACAGGGTCTCGCCGCCCACGATCAGCGCGCAGCGCGCGCTGCCCGCACGGATGTACTTGTCGCCGATGTCCAGCGCATAAATGAACCCGGCGCAGGCCGCTTCCAGGCTGAATGCCGGGCAACCGTGGATTCCCATGCGTTGCTGCAACAGGCAGCCCATGTTGGGAAACACCTGGTCCGGCGTGGTGGTGCCGACAATCACGAGGTCAATGTCCCCGGGTCCGACGCCCGCGGCCTGCATGGCATTGCGCGCCGCCTGCTCGCAGAAATCCAGATTGGTCTCATGCTCGGCCGCGATATGCCGGCGCTCGATGCCGGTACGCGTGCGGATCCACTCATCCGTGGTATCCACCATTTTCTCCAGGTCCTGGTTGGTGAGGACCTTTTCCGGAAGGGCGCTGCCGGTGCCGGCAATCCTGGAAAAAATGCTTTTCATGCGGCACCCGTGCCGGTGTTTGGCAGCTGCACTTCCAGCAGCTTGCTGATGCGCTGCGGAACCTGGTTCTGGATCTCGAGGATCGCCACGCGGATGGCGCTAGCGAAGCCCACGCTGTCGGTACTGCCGTGGCTTTTCACCACCACGCCGCGCAGACCCAACAGGCTGGCGCCATTGTAATGGCGCGGGTCCATGCGCTGCTTGAGCGCATGCAGCACCGGCATGGCCGCCAGCGCCAGCAGGCGGGTGAAGGCGGTGCGCCGGAACTCCTCGCGCAGCATCTGGCTGATGAGCTTGGCCAGCCCCTCGATGGTCTTGAGCGACACGTTGCCGACGAAGCCATCCGACACCACCACGTCCACGTCGCGAGAAAAGATGTCATCGCCTTCCACGAAGCCGATGTAATTCAAATGACTGGCATCCAGCAGCTTGCCCGCATCGCGCACCTTCTCAATGCCCTTGATTTCCTCCTCACCGATATTCAGCAGACCCACACGCGGCGACGCGATGTGATAAACGGATTCGGCGAGCGCCGCGCCCATGACGCCGAACTGGAATAGTTGCTCGGGAGTGCAGTCGGCATTGGCGCCGAGGTCCAGCATATGCGTGTGCCCGCCATGCGAAGGAATGAGCGCACAGATCGCCGGCCGGTCGATCCCTGGGACGGTCTTGAGCACGAAGCGCGCCGTGGCCATGAGCGCGCCGGTATTGCCGGCGCTCACACAGCCGTCAGCCTGGCCGTTTTTCACCAGGTTGATGGCTACGCGCATCGAGGAATCTTTCTTGTGGCGCAACGCCTGCGAGGGCAGCTCGTCCATGAGTACCATCTGCGAGGCATGCTGAACCGTGAGGCGCGGCGCCAAGGCCTGGACATCACCGGCCAGCATCGGATCGAGGGTGGCGGCATCCCCCACGAGGATGACGTGCAGAAAGGCATGCTTGCTGAGCATGCCGACGGCAGCCGGCACCACGACCGATGGTCCGTGATCGCCGCCCATGGCGTCCAGCGCAATCGTGACGGTATCGTTGCTCATGCCATGGCTGGGGATATCTTGGGCCGGTGGGATCCGGCCGCCGCGCGATCCAGTGCGCATTGCGGGCCGGAGAACCGCTGGCAGGCCGATGCAACGACGCGAATCATTGCACGGGCACCGGCAACGGCGGTGTCAATCTTCCTGCGGGATGCTGAGAATTTTCTTGCCGCGATAAAAGCCGTCGGCGCCGATGTGGTGCAGGCGATGGGTGTGACCCGTGGTCTTGTCGACCGCCAGGGTCGGCCCGTCGAGCGCATCGTGCGAACGGCGCTGGCCACGGCGGGAGGGGGAAACGCGACTTTTCTGGACTGCCATGCTGGGCTCCTGGTGACAACGCTTTTCAGGGTCAATGACGCCGGAGCGTCTTCAACATTTCAAACGCTCGTCTGCTTTCGGCAGCGGGCGCCATGGTATCCGGCTTTGCGGCCGGCGTGCGCAGCGTCGCGCAGTCTTCCGGTTTGGCATGCCGCGGCGCCAACGGCAACGCCAGCAGCAACTCATCCTCGACCAGTTCCGCGAGGCGGATCCTTCCGCTGCCGGATTCCAGCGTCTCGTAACTGTCCGGCCAGTGCTGCGCCTGGTCTGCGCGCGCCCAGCCAAGCCGAATGTGCGCATCCACCGGGTGGCGCAGCAATCCGAAACAGCGCTGACAACTCAGACCCAAGCTGGCCTGCAGCCTGCCACTCACCACCGCGAGTCCGCCTTCCTTGAATACCTGCAGGTCTATGCTGGCCTGACCGCCGGCGTCCGCGATCGCCGCACACAAGCGCGGCATGCGGCTCAGACTCATTTGGCCCGCCACCGTCAGTGGCGTATGACCCGCTTTCGTCAGGTCCAGAAATTCCGGCAGGCCGCCTGACATAGGCGCGGTATGATACGTTTGAGCCCTGCGCTTGTCAAAGCAAAATTGCTCCAAGCCATTGTTTTTATTGTGCTTGGCCCCGGTTCCGGAACGCGCTCAACACCCCGTGCTGAAACACATGCACATTCTGCTGGCCTCGACTTCCACATACCGCCGCGTGTTGCTCGCGCGTCTGGGTTTGACCTTTGAGTGCACGGCCCCCGGCACCGACGAGACTCCGCAGGCCAACGAACTTTCCGCGGCCCTGGTTGCGCGCTTGGCAAAGGCCAAGGCCGTGGCCGTGGCCGTGGCCCGACGCTACCCCGACAGCCTGGTCATCGGTGCCGACCAAGTGGCGGAGCTGGGCGGAGAAATCCTGGGTAAACCCGGCGATCACGCACGTGCAGTCCGGCAATTGACGCTGCTGTCCGGGAACGCGGTCACTTTCCATACCGCACTGTGCGTGCAGCAGACGGCTACCGGCCGGCAGTTTGCGCACGTGGATACGACGCGGGTTTATTTCCGCCAACTTTCGGCGCAGGAAATTGAACGTTATCTGCGGGCCGAGCAACCGTATGAGTGTGCGGGCAGCTTCAAGTCCGAGAGCCTGGGTATCAGTCTGTTCGAGCGCATCGAATCGCAGGACCCGACCGCGCTCATGGGTCTGCCCTTGATTGCGCTGTGTCGCTTCCTGCGCGAGCTGGGCGTCAGGCTGCCCTAGGCACTCGGTTCCAGCCGGTCCAGCAAAGTCTGCAACTGAGCATCCAGCGGCGCTGTCACCTGCATGGGCACGCCCGTTGCGGGGTGCACAAAGCCGAGACTGGCCGCGTGCAGGAACATGCGCTGCAAGCCCAATGAACGGAAATGCCGGTTGGCCTCGCGTGCGCCGTATTTCTCATCGCCCAGTACCGGGTAACCCAGATGGGCCGCGTGCACCCGGATCTGATGGGTGCGGCCGGTGCGGATGGCAACTTCCATTAAAGTCGCGTCGCGGAACCGGCGGACCGGCCGGAAATGACTTTCCGCCTCGCGGCCGTCTTCGGCGACCTTGACCATGCGTTCACCGCTCTGCAACACATTTTTCTGCAAAGCCACGCGCACCTGCAGCGGGCCTCCGCTCCACACACCGACCAGCAAGGCCAGATAGCGCTTGTCCACCTGACCCGCGCGCAGCGCCGCGTGCAGCGCACGCAGGACCGCAGGCTTCCTGGCCACGAGCAAGCAGCCGCTGGTGTCGCGATCCAGGCGATGCACCAGTTCGAGATGCCGCTCGCCCGGGCGCATGGCGCGCAAGGCTTCAATCACGCCCAGGCTCACGCCGCTGCCGCCGTGCACCGCCCAACCGGGCGGTTTGTTGAGCACCAGCAGAAACTCATCCGCATGCACAATCGCAGCCTGCAGGACCGCCTGCTGGCGGCTGCCGGGGCGGGCCTGCGGCCCCGCCTCGGACTGATGCACCGGTGGAATGCGAATTTCGTCACCGCCCGCCAGCCGGTAATCCGGTTTGGCGCGCCGCCCGTTGACGCGCACCTGTCCGGTCCGCAACAGGCGATACACATGTCCCTTGGGCACGCCCTTGAGTTCGCGCAGCAGGAAATTGTCGAGACGTTGCTCCGCCTGTTCGGAGGCGATGGATACATGCCTGGCTTTGGGGCGCAGGTTTTTCACTTAAGCTCCTGAAAATAAAGCCCTGAGGTCGTTGAAGGCCTGCGCCTGCGCTGTTATAGTACCCGACAGGTGGCCGCGTCTCTGCCGATGCAATTAATGCCGACGCCGCCACGCAAAGTCCCCGTTGCGGGGTTTTTAAAGGTTTACAGGTGGGGTATGCCGAGGTTGGCAACCCCGTGTACAACAAACGGTGTCGACGCCCCGATTAGGGATTTGAGCGACACCAAGGGCTGCGCTCCCATGCCTCGCATGGTCTGGACGCGCCGGTCAAGTGCCTGGGCAGGATTGCTTTGGCTGCCGCCGCAAGCGGCGCCGTTGATCAAAGTCTGAGATCCCGCCCCCGGGCCGTCCGGCCATCGTGACCCTGCGCAGACCGTGATTGAGCGTCTGCGAGAATCCACATGAAAAGAATGCTGGTAAATGCCACGCAGCCGGAAGAGCTGCGCGTGGCCATGGTGGATGGCCAGAAACTATACGATCTGGACATCGAAGTACTCTCCCGCGAACAGAAAAAGGCCAACATCTACAAGGGCAAGATCTCCCGCATCGAACCCAGCCTGGAAGCCTGTTTCGTGGATTACGGCTCGGAACGCCACGGGTTCCTGCCACTCAAGGAAATCTCCCGGGTGTATTTCAAGCCCGGAGCGGATCTGTCCGGGCGCCTCAACATCCGCGAGTTGCTGCAGGAAGGCCAGGAGCTGGTGGTGCAGGTGGACAAGGAGGAGCGCGGCAACAAGGGCGCGGCGCTCACCACCTTCATCAGCCTGGCGGGCCGCTTCCTGGTGCTCATGCCCAACAACCCGCGCGCCGGCGGCGTCTCGCGCCGTGTCGAAGGCGACGACCGCGATGACCTGCGCGAAGCGCTCACCACGCTGCAATTGCCGGATGGCATGGGCGTCATCGTGCGCACTGCGGGCGTGGGCCGCAACGGCGAGGAACTGCAATGGGACCTGGATTACCTGCGCCAGATCTGGGAGGCGATTGAAAAGGCCTCGCAGGGCCGCAGCGCCCCGTTCCTGATTTATCAGGAAAGCAACGTCATCATCCGCGCGCTGCGCGATTACCTGCGCACCGACATCGGCGAGATTCTGGTGGACGATGCCAAGACCTGCGAGGAAGCCCGGCATTTCATGCAACAGGTGATGCCGCAGAACCTCGACAAGCTCAAGCATTACGAAGACCGCATCCCGCTGTTTACCCGCTTCCAGATCGAGAGCCAGATCGAGGCGGCTTTCGGCCGCGAAGTGCGCCTGCCTTCGGGCGGCGCCGTGGTCATTGACCACACCGAAGCGCTGGTGGCGATTGACGTGAATTCCTCGCGTGCCACCAAGGGCGGAGACATCGAGGAAACCGCATTGCGCACCAACTTGGAAGCCGCCGATGAGGTGGCGCGTCAGTTGCGCCTGCGCGATCTGGGCGGCCTGATCGTGATCGACTTCATCGACATGGGGCCGCAAAAAAACCAGCGCGATGTCGAGGACCGCCTGCGCGACGCGCTCAAGATGGACCGCGCGCGCGTGCAGGTCGGCAAGCTGTCGCGCTTCGGCCTGCTGGAGATGTCGCGCCAGCGCCTGCGTCCGTCGCTGGGCGAGTCCACCCAGGTGGTGTGCCCGCGCTGCAATGGTGAGGGCCACATCCGCGGCGTGGAATCCCTGTCGCTGTCGGTGTTGCGCCTGCTGGAAGAAGAAGCCATGAAGGAGCGCACTTCGCGCGTGGTGGCGCAATTGCCTGTGAACGTGGCCACCTTCCTGCTCAACGAGAAACGCCACATCATCGCCGAAGTGGAAAAGCGCTGCGGCGTGAGCGTGGTGCTGGTGCCGAATCCGCATCTGGATTCGCCGCGTTACGAAATTCAACGCTTGCGCGACGATGAAGCGTCGTCCCCCGCCAGTACCCCCAGCAGTTACAAGCTGGTGACCGAGCCGCTGGTGCCGGAACTGCCCGGTGCAGAAACCAAACGCGAGGCGCCGCTGGAACCCGCAGTCAAAGCCATCGTGCCGGCCACGCCTGCGCCGATTTCGCGCGTGGACGCCCCCGCCCGACCTGGAATCCTGGTGCGCATGTGGCGCGCGCTGTTCGGTCGCGGACCGCGCCCGCCGGTGCCCTCGCCCGCTCCGCGCTCGCAACCGCCGCGCCGCCAGGACAACTACCGCTTCGATCGCGAGCGCCCGCATGCGCGTGATCGCGGCCGCGATCGCGACCGTTATTCGGCCTCCGGCTCGCGCCGGCCCGAGCGTGGCAATCCGACCGCGCGTACACAATCGCGACCCCAGTCCCAGTCCCGGGCGCGGGATCGCATGCCGCCCCATTCGCAGGACACCGGCCAGGCGCGTCCAGCGGAGCGCCCGCAGCCGGTACACGAGGCTCCCGCGCCCGAGCGCACACCCTCGCAGACAGCCCCGGCCCAATCCGCTGCGCCGGCAGCCTCAGTGCCGGCTCCCGCGGAAGCGCAGTCAAACCGCGCGCCTGCGCACAATGACGGGCGCGGCGGACGGCGTGGCACACGGCGCGGCCGCCGTGGCGGCCGCCGCCGGCACCGCTACGAAGCGGGACGGGAGGAGACCCAGCCTCAATCCGAAGGCAAGTCGCCGGAAAACCGCGTGGACACCAATCCCGATTTTCAGGGCACACCGCCGTCCGGGTTGCCGCAGCCGGTGAACCCGCCGTCCGCGCCCGTCGAGTCCCAGCCGCACGCGAGTGACGTTGCGCAGCGCGATCGGACGATTCCGCTGTTTCAGGCGCGCGAACCGCTCGCGGCCCCGGTTGCGAAAGAGCCCACCAGCGCCCCGGGCAACACCGGCGAACAAAATCCGGAATAACCGGCGGGTTTCTCCGAGTGGAGCAGCTCAGGGATCGAGCGCAGTTGCACAGGCGCGCATCGGCAACGCCTGGACCGCGGTTGCTCCTTTCTATGTGAGCGGCACTGGCCGCAAATCCCGGCGCAGTCGGCAGAGGGATCCGGCCTCAGAGACGATGCGCCGACTCGACTGCAACGTCGCTGCGGCGGCGGATGTGGGCCAACAGGCCGGCGGCTCCCAGCTCCACCAGATCCAGCACCCGCACAAAACCGTCGGCTCCGCCTGAATAAGGATCGGGCACCTCGTCCAGCGGGCTGTCCGCCGCATAGGCCAGCAACAGGTTGAGTTCGGCGCGCGCCGCACGCGGCTGAATGGCACGCAATTCCGCGAGATTGGTGCGGTCCATCGCGAGGATGTAATCAAACGCTCCGAAGTCGGCCGCCGATACCTGGCGACCGCGGTGGCGCCGGATATCAATGCCGCGCACGCGCGCCGCAGCGATCGCGCGCGCATCCGGCGCCTGACCCAGGTGGTAATCGTGGGTGCCGGCGGAATCCACATGCAGCTTGAGCTTTGGGGCACGCTCCGCCTGCAGTTTCCGGAATACACCCTCGGCGGTGGGCGAACGGCAGATATTGCCCATGCACACGAACAGCACGCCGGTGGTATGCGTGGAGTCTTGCATCACTCTGCTTGCCGCAGCAATTCCGCGGCGCGCTTCAGGTCGTCGGGCGTGTCCACACTCGGACCGGGAATCTCACGCGCCGCATCCACAAGCATGCGCATGCCGAGCCACAGGGCGCGCAACTGTTCCAGCCGTTCAATGCGTTCCAGTTCGCAGGCCGGCGTGGCCGCCAGTTGACGCAGTACCGCCGGCCGATAGGCATAGAGACCGATATGCCGCAGCGCCCCCTGCCAGTGCTGCTGGGATTGCATCCCCGCCGGCGCCCCGCCCCGGTCCCAGGGAATGGGCGCACGGCTGAAATACAGCGCCCGCCCCTGCCGGTCCGCCACCACCTTGACCACGTTCGGATTTAGGAATTCCTCGAGTGCGTGAATCGGCGTGCACAGCGTCGCCAATTCCGCGTCCTCGCGGCGCTCGAGCAGCGCCGCCACCTGGCGAATGGTGCCGGAGGGCATGAGCGGCTCGTCGCCCTGCAGGTTGACGATGATGCCGTCGTCCGGCCAGTCGAGCCGCGTCAGAACTTCGGCGATGCGGTCAGTGCCGGAGGCATGCGTGGCCAGCGTGAGTTCGGCACGAAATCCCGCGGCCTGACAGGCAGCGCGGATGCGCTCGTCATCCGTCGCCACCAGCACCACGTCCGCGCCGCTGGCACGCGCGCGTGCGCACACGTGCAGGATCAAGGGCTTGCCCAGCAACGGCACCAGCGGCTTGCCGGGCAGGCGCTGCGAACCCATGCGCGCGGGAATCAGCACCGCAAAACGCATTTACGCGGTCTCGTCGCTGCGGAGTTCGCGGGCTTCCTCCTGCAACATCACCGGGATGCCGTCGCGTACCGGATACGCCAGGCGATCGGGTTTGCAGATCAATTCGTTCTCGGCCTTGTGATACACCAGCGGTCCCTTGCACAACGGACACACCAGGATTTCCAGCAGCTTCGCATCCATCCGACACTGTCCTCGTTGTAGACTGTGAACGTTCGTCAGCGGGCCGCGCCCCGACCAGCCAGACACTCTTCAAGCACGCGCATTATGCCGGCGGCTTGTGCGCGCGAAAGTTCGGCGTGTGCCGGCACATACCAATGATCAGGCAGATCCAGGCCTGTGCACCTGACCGCGTCCTTCTCGGTCATGAGCACCGGTCGTTGATCGCCGAACAGCAGATCGCGCCGGGTCAATTCGGCGTGATCCGGCAGGGGGTGCGGTTCAACTTGCATGCCCGCCGCCGCCAGCGCCGCAAAAAACTGCTCCGGATGACCGATGCCGACGATTGAATGTACGCTGCGACCGCGGAAGTTGGCAAGCGGCACGCGCATACCGTCGCGCAGGCGCACGGCCTCGGTCAACAGCATGCGCATCACCGCTGTGTGCGGTGGCAAATCCATGCCGGCGGGCAAGCGGCCCTTGCAGACCACGATATCCGCTTTCTGGATGGCCGCCTCGGACTCACGCAACGGACCCGCCGGCAGCCGCCAGCCATTGCCGCATCCGCGCTCGCCGTCGAGCGTGACAATCTGCAGGTTGCGGCCCAGGCGGTAATGCTGCAAGCCGTCGTCGCTCACGATGACATTGACGGATTGATCATGCAGCAGTTGCCGCGCCGCCTGCACGCGATCCGGTCCGGCCATCACCGGCAAGCCGGTGGCACGCGCCAGCAGCACAGCTTCGTCTCCGGCCAAAACCGCCGACGTCGTCGAGGTTACCGGCAGCGGCCAGCGTTTGGATTTGCCCCGGTAGCCGCGCGTGACGATGCCCGGCCGATAACCGCGTGCCTGCAAGGCCTGGCTCAGCCAGATGACCAGCGGCGTCTTGCCGGTGCCGCCGAGGGTGATATTGCCGACCACGATCACCGGCACGGGCAAATGCGTGGGGTTGAGAATCCCGAACCTGTAGCACGCGCGCCGCATCGCACTCAGCAGGATGAACAGCCAGGAGAACGGAACCAGCAGCCGGATCGGCCCCGGTGCATACCATCTGCGCATCAGCCATTGGTGCAACCTGGTGCGCGTCATGTCCGACGACAACTCAGGCTACGGCCACATCGCGGAATTGCATGCGGTACAAGCGCGCGTAATGGCCGTTGCGCTGCAGCAAGTCGGTATGCCGGCCGGATTCGATGATGCGCCCCTGATCCAGCACGATGATGCGGTCGGCGCGCTCTACCGTGGACAACCGGTGCGCGATGACCAGCGTGGTGCGCGCGTGCATCAGCCGTTCCAGTGCTGCCTGGATATGGCGCTCGGATTCGCTGTCCAGCGAGGAGGTGGCTTCGTCCAGGATCAGGAGCGGCGCATTCTTGAGCAGCGCGCGCGCGATCGCGATGCGCTGGCGCTGCCCGCCGGAGAGCAGCACGCCGCGGTCGCCCACCATGGTGTCCAGCCCTTGTGGCATTTGCCGCACGTACTCCATGACGTGCGCAGCTTCGGCTGCCGCGACAATTTCCGCCTCGGTGTGTCGCCCCAAGCTGCCGTAGGCGATGTTGTTGCGGATGCTGTCGTTGAACAGCACGACTTCCTGGCTGACGAGCGCAATCTGCTCGCGCAGATCCCGCAAGGGATAATCGCGCGCGTCGTGGCCGTCGAGCAGAATCGCGCCCGCACCGGGATCGTAAAAGCGCGGCACCAGGCTGACGAGCGTGGACTTGCCGCTGCCGGACCGGCCCACGAGCGCGACGGTCTCGCCAGGCGCCACGGTAAACGAAATGTCATTCAGGACCGTGCCATTGGCCGCGGTGTAGGCAAAGCTCAGCTCGCGGAACTCCAGCAGCCCGCGCGCGTACGCCAGCGCACGGCTGCCGCCCGCAGTTTCGCTTTCCTCGTCCAGCAGCTCGAAGATGCTCTGCCCGGCGGCGATGCCCTTCTGCAGCGGCGCGTTGATGTCGGTGAGATGCTTGAGCGGCGCCATCAGCAGCAACACGGCGCTCAGGAACGAGCCGAAAGTGCCTACGGATATCATCGGCAGCACCGTGGGCAACGTGGCGACGTAGATCACCAACGCCATGCCGATGCCGGCCAGCAGCTGGATGATGGGGCTGGAACCGGCGTTCACCAGCACCAGCTTCATGTTGAGATAGCGGTTGTGCTCGTTGACGCGCTCGAAATTCGCGCTTTCCTGTTCGAGGCCGCCGTACAGCTTCACCACCCGGTGGCCGGCGATGACTTCCTCGGAAACCCGCGTCACGTCACCCATGGAGTCCTGGATGCGGCTGCTGTAACGGCGGAAACGGTCGCTGACGAAGCCCACCAAAATCGCGATCAGCGGACCAACCACCAGAATGAACACCGTCAGCACCCAGCTCAGGTAGAACATCAGCCCGATCAGACCGAGGATGGTGAGCCCGTCGCGGATCAGCACCGTGATGGCATTGGTGGTGGCTTCCGCCACCTGCTCGATGTTGTAGGTGAGTTTGGAAACCAGCACGCCCGACGAGCTGGCATCGTAAAAGCGCGTCGGCAGGCGCAGCAGTTTGCCGAAGGCTTCGCCGCGCAGGCGCTTGATGACGCTGCGCCCCACCCAGCTGATGAAATAGGCGGAGAAAAACCCGGCCACGCCTCGCAACACGAACAGCCCGATCACCAGCACCGGAATCAGCTTGATGCTCTGCGTGTTGTGCTGCACGAAACTCTTGTCGAGCAGCGGCTTGACCAGCGCGGCGAATGCCGGCTGCGTGAGCGCATACACCACCATGCCGAGGACGGCGAGCGCGAATACCTGCCAGAAGGGCACGATGTAGCCCAACAGGCGGCGGTAAACCCTGAGCACGCCGCGGTCGAGGCGCAGAAAACGCATGTCAGTTTTCCGCAGGCGGCTGGGTAGTGAGTATCTGCAGTTGCGAGAATCCCAGTTCACCGGCCACGTTCATCACCGTGACCACCGACTGGTGGCTGGAGCGAGCATCGGCGCGCAGAATGATGGGCACGTCGCGGCGTGCGCCGGCTGCGGCCAGCAGCGCGGCGCGCACCGCGTCCGGACTGGTGCCGGGCACGGCTTGCTGGTTGATGTAATAGTGGCCCTGGGCATCAATCGTCACTTCGATGCCCTTGAGTTCAGTGGGCGCCGGCGCCACTCTTGCGGTCGGCAATTCCACGCTCAGGCTGGTGTTCTGGATGAAGTGCGTGGTCATCATGAAGAACACCAGCAGCATGAGCATCACGTCCACGAGTGAAATGTAATTCAGCTCGGGATCCTCCCACTGGCGGGGACGGAGATTCATGCGCGCGCCCTGCGCCCGGTCACAGACTTGACGGGAGCTTCCGCCGCCGGTGCGCTCTCGGCGCCGCGCACAGCGTTCATCAGTCGCACAGTCTCGCGTTCCATGCGCACCACCAGATCGTCCACCTTGCCCCGCAGATAGCGGTACAGGATATACGCGGGGATGGCCACTACGAGACCGGCCACTGTGGTGATCAATGCCTCGGAGATACCAGCCGCCAATGCCGTGGGATTGCCCAGACCGGCGGTGGAGATAGCGGCGAATACATGCATGATGCCAAGCACCGTACCGAGCAGGCCCAGTAGTGGTGAAATGGTGGCGATGGTGCCAAGCGTGATGAGATAACGATCCAGTTCATGCACCACATGGCGGCCGGTATCCTCGATCGCTTCGTTCATCACTTCGCGTTTGGCATGGCGATTTTCAAGACCGGCGGCCAAAATACGTCCCAAAGGCGAACCGGCGCGCAGCGCCTGGAGCCGCTCGTCGTCCAGTTCACCATTCTTGAGCCAGTTCCAGACC
>JBOIAZ010000161.1:0-24902 GCA_050739175.1 Gammaproteobacteria bacterium | reverse complement strand
AGCAAATGCGAGCGTGGATAAGCCTTTCAGAATACGGATGTGATTGCCCATTTGAATCTCCCCCATGTCGCTGAATCAATACGCTAGAGTATAAATCATCATGCAAAAAAGTGGAGGTGATTCTTGTTTCACAAATCCCCTTGGATGCCGCCGAGCACTGAACTGAGCGAGGGCTAGGCCGCGCGTAGCGCGGGCGAAGCCAGGATGGCGAGCCTTCGCAGCGGCATAAGGATGTGCCGTCTGCGAAGCCCCGAGCGAGGGAGGCGCGCAGGGCACCGCGAAGCGGCGACATCCCGGGGACGATTTCCTTTTGGTACTTTCCTTGTTCGCACAAGGAAAGTACCTCGTGGTGCGGGGGCGAAACCCCGCGTAAAAATTACGCGGCCACAGGCCGCACAAAATAATTTTCCCCTCATCCCCACCTTCTCCCCTCTTTGGGGAGAAGGAGCTCGAACTGGATTCCGGCTCCCCGCCTTCGCGGGGACAAGCTTCGCCGGAATGACAACAAGAAACGCGGCTGCGGGCGGCGTTGTGCGCCGCTCTCTCTATCGAAGGGAGACGGAATTGGATGTCTGGATTCCCGCCGCTGCGGGAATGACGGAATTACCGGTGATACGCCGGACTCAGTTCATGCACTGCCGCGATCATCGCGTTGACATGATCCGGCTTAACGTCAGGCGTGACACCGTGGCCGAGGTTAAACACGTGGCCCGGACCGGTGCCGTAGCTGTCCAGGACTTTTTTGACTTCTTCGTGAATGCGCTCAGGCGGCGCATGGAGTGCGGCAGGATCGAGATTGCCTTGCAGCGCGACTTTTGCTCCCACGCGGTGTCGGGCGTCGCTTAAATCCCGGGTCCAGTCCAGGCCGAGCGCATCGGTGCCGGACTCCGCCATGGCTTCGAGCCAGTGGCCGCCACCTTTGGTGAATAAAATCACCGGCACGCGCCGGCCTTCGTTTTCCCGATTCAATTGCGCGATTACTGCGCTCATATAGCGCAGGGAAAACTCGCGATAGGCCGCGCCGGTGAGCACGCCGCCCCAAGTGTCGAACAGCATCACGGCTTGGGCGCCGGCGGCGATTTGTGCGTTGAGATACGCCGACACGCTGCGCGCCAGCAGCTCCAGCAGCTTGTGAAGTGTCGCCGGTTCGCTGTAAAGCATTCCTTTGATGCGCGAGAATTCCTTGCTGGCACCGCCTTCCACCATGTAGCAAGCGAGTGTCCAGGGACTGCCGGCGAAGCCGATCAGCGGCACGCGACCGGCGAGTTCCTTGCGCACCAGGCGCACGGTGTCTAACACGTAGCGCAAATCCTGTTCCGGATCAGGTACGCTGAGTTTCTCTACGGCCGATTTGTCGCGTACCGGCCGCTCGAAAGCGGGCCCTTCGCCCTCTACGAAGTGCAATCCCAGACCCATGGCCGCAGGAATGGTGAGGATGTCGGAAAACAGAATCGCGGCGTCCAGCGGGAAGCGGTTCACGGGTTGCAGCGTGACTTCGCAGGCGAGTTCCGGCGTGCTCATGAGCGCGATGAAACTGCCGGCACGTGCGCGCGTTTCGCGGTATTCGGGTAGGTAGCGGCCCGCCTGGCGCATGATCCACACCGGCGTGCGCGGCGTGGGCTCGCGCAGCAGCGCGCGCAGCAGCAAGTCGTTTTTAAGAAGCGCTTGTATCACTCACCCTCACCCCTCCCTCTCCCATCGAGGGAGAAGGGGACAAAGCATCGCGCCTTTTACTTGTGAAATAAGGAGGCGATAGTTGTTTGAATGGCTTCCGCGGCGGCGCGCGGATCGGGCGCGTTGCGGATCGGGCGGCCGACGACAATGTAATCGGCGCCGCCATGCAAAGCCTGCTCCACGCTTACCGCGCGTTTCTGGTCGTCCTCGGGACGGTTGTCCACCGGGCGGATGCCGGGCGTGACCACCAGCAGCCGATGATCAATAAAGGCGCGCAGCCGCGCGATTTCCAAACCGGATGACACCACGCCGTCACAACCGGCTTCGAGCGCGCGGCGCGCGCGCGACAGCACCAGTTGCTCGACGTCGCAGTGAAATCCGAGATCGTCGAGATCGCCGCGATCCAGGCTGGTGAGCACCGTGACCGCGAGCACCTTGAGATTGTCCTTGGTTTTGGCGGCGGCTTCCATGATGGACTGGTTGCCGTGCACGGTGCAGAAGGTGGCGCCGCGTTGCGACAACTGGTGCACCGCCGCCTGCACGGTGGCCGGGATGTCGAAGAACTTGAGATCCACGAACACCTTTTTGTGCTGCGCGACCAGCCAGTCGAGCAGCTCGAAGTAGCCGCCGGCCATGAACAGCTCGAGACCGATCTTGTAAAACAGCACGGTGTCGCCGAGTTGCGTGACCAGGCGGTGCGCGCTCTCGGCGTCGGGCACATCGAGGGCGAAGATCAGCCGTTCGCGGCGCGGCACGATGTTGCTGGTGAGCATGCGAATGCGTTTATGTTTGTGGGGCGCGGCGCAATTCTAGCACGCGGCTCACGCGGTCCCCGGCAGGTTCACGCTGGCGCCGCTCAGGCGTTGGTATGCGCGCAGCGCAAAACGATCGGTCATGCCGGCGATGTAATCGGCGACCCGGCGCGCGTGCGCGGCGGTGTCGTCTGCGGTATCAGGCGTGTTTGGCAGCAGCGACGGCTGGTTCAAGTAGGCATTGAACAATCCCGTGACGACTTGATCCGCTTTTTCCGCGGCACGCCGCACCTGCGGGTGGTAATAGAAATGTGCACGCAGGAAGCGCGCCAGCGCCTGGTTTTGCGTACCGACTTCGGCGCTGAACGCGATCAAGGGTTCGGACCGGGCGCGCACGTCTTCGATACTTGCGGGCGCAGCCGCGGCGATATTGGCGCGGCTGTGTTCGATGAGATCGGTGATCAGGCGGCTGATCATGCGCCGCACGGTTTCATGGATCAGGCGCCGTGCCGGCAGTCCGGGATAGCGCGCAGCCACTTCGTCATAAGGTCGGCGGAACAGTTCGATTTCCATGAGCTGTTCGATGCTGATGAGGCCGGCGCGCAGGCCGTCGTCCACGTCGTGGTTGTTGTAGGCGATTTCATCGGCAAGGTTGGCGAGCTGCGCTTCAAGCCCCGGCTGGCGGCGCTCGATGAAGCGCCGGCCGAGTTCGCCGAGTTTTTGCGCGTTCGCGAGCGAGCAGTGCTTGAGAATGCCTTCGCGCGCCTCGAAGGTCAGATTCAGACCTGGGAACTCCGCGTATTTTTCTTCCAGCAGGTCCACCACGCGCAGCGACTGCAGATTGTGCTCGAAGCCGCCCCAGTCGCGCATCGCCGCATTCAGCGCGTCCTGACCTGCATGGCCGAAAGGGGTGTGGCCGAGATCGTGGGCGAGGGTGATGGCTTCGGTTAGCGGCTCGTTGAGTCGCAGCGCGCTCGCCACGCTGCGCGCCACCTGCGCGACTTCGAGCGAGTGCGTGAGGCGCGTGCGATACAGGTCGCCTTCGTCATACACGAACACCTGGGTCTTGTACATCAGCCGCCGGAAGGCGGTTGAATGGATGATGCGGTCGCGATCGCGCTGGTATTCGCTGCGGTATTGGGGCGCGGGTTCCGAGTAGCGCCGGCCGCGGGACGTGGCTGCACTCGCCGCGCAGGCGGCTAATCCCGCGGCGGGCACACGCTTCACAACGGCTTGCCGGTCAGCGTGTCGCCCAGTAATTGCGTGTCGAAATCGTCGCTGATCACGGGCTTGCCGACGCCCTTGAGGAGGATCAGCCGCAGCCGTCCATTGCGGTTTTTCTTGTCATGGCGCATGGCATCGAGCAACTTCAATGGTGAAACCGAAGGCGGCGCTTTGTTGGGCAGGCCCGCGCGTTGCAGCAGCCGGCAAATGCGCCGGTACTCGGCGGCCTTGAGCCAGTCCATGCGTACCGACAGGTCGGCCGCCATGGCCAGGCCGGCGCCCACGGCCTCGCCGTGCAGCCATTCGCCGTAGCCGAGCGCGTTCTCGATGGCGTGACCAAAGGTGTGGCCGAGGTTGAGCAGCGCACGCCGGCCCTGTTCGTATTCATCTTCGGTGACGATGGTGAGTTTGATTTCACAGGCGCGCGTGATGGCGTGCAGGCAGGCGTCCGGATCCAGGTCCAGCAGTGCCTGGACATGGCCTTCGAGCCACACGAACAGATCCTCGTCGGCAATGAGCGCGGCCTTGATGATTTCCGCAAGACCGGCGCTGAGTTCGCGCGGCGGCAGGGTCTTGAGCGTGTCCAGGTCGCTCAGCACCGCCAGCGGTTGATGGAACGCGCCGATCATGTTCTTGCCGTTGCGGTGGTTGATCGCGGTCTTGCCGCCGATGGACGAATCCACTTGCGCGAGCAGCGTGGTAGGTACTTGCAGGTAGGCAATGCCGCGCTGGTAGCAGGCGGCGGCAAATCCCGTAATATCGCCGACCACGCCGCCGCCGAGCGCAATCAGTACGCCGTCACGGCCGAGATGATGTTGCAGGAGGTGCCGGAAGATGTGGTCCAGGGCGGGCCAGTTCTTGTGCTCCTCGCCGTGTGGAAGGATGACATGCTCCGGTGCGAAGGCCGTGAGCGTCTTGCTGAGTGGCTTCAGGTACAGCGGTGCGACGTTGTCATCCGTGACGATGCAGACCGCGCCTTTCTGCAGGCCTTCGGGAAACAAATCCGCGCGCGCCAGCAGCCCACGATCAATGCGCACGGGGTAACTGCGGTTCCCCAGTTCGACATTAAGCACTCCCATTTGCTTTATGCTCCATGCTCATTTGTCCGGCGCGGGTGTCGTCGCGACCTGTTCCAGTTCTCGCAGGATCTGTGCGGCGAGCACGGCGACGCGGCCGTGATCGGTATTGATTGTAAGCTGCGCCAGTTCTTCGTAAAGCGGTTGGCGTTGCTCGAAGAGTTCGCGCAGGCGCGTTTCGCGGTCCGCCGTGACCAGCAGCGGGCGGCGTGCCGTGTGTCCGGTGCGATCCATCTGGTGGGTGACCGAGGTTTTGAGGTAAATCACGAGGCCGCGGCTCTTCAGGCAGGCACGATTCACGGGGTCCAGTATCGCGCCGCCGCCGGTGGCGAGCACGATAGGCTCACGCCGGCTGAGTTCCTCGATGACCTGGCATTCGCGGCGGCGAAAACCGGCTTCGCCTTCCTTCTCGAAAATCAGCGCGATATCAACGCCGCTGCGCCGCTCGATTTCCCGGTCGCTGTCCAGAAATTCACGTCCCAGGCGGCGCGCGAGTTCCCGCCCGATGGCGGTTTTCCCGGCCCCCATGGGGCCGACAAGAAAGATGCGATCCGGTATCTGGGCATTCAACCGCGGGCGTGTACCTTCATTACTCCCCAAGCGATGCAGTCTGGGTCATGATCTTGGGAGTCACGAAAATCAACAGTTCGTCCTTGTTGTTTGTGGCTTGGGTGTTGCGGAACAGCCAGCCGAGCAGCGGGAGATCGCCGAGCAGGGGCACCTTGTTGACGGTGGTGGTGTTGGTGGTCTCGTAGATGCCGCCCAATACCACGGTGTCGCCGTCATCCACCAGCACTTGGGTCTTGACGTTGCGCGTATTGATGCTGGGCACGCTGCCGCCATTCGCGGTCGGCACGAACTGGCCCACGGTGTCGTCATGCACTTCGAGATCCATGATGATGCGGTTGTCCGGCGTGATCTGCGGGGTCACGTCCAGTGACAGCACGGCATTTTTGAACGATACCGTGGTGGCGCCGCTGGAAGCCGACTGGGTGTAGGGGATTTCAATACCCTGGACGATGGTGGCTTCCTTGGCATTGGCCGTGATCACGCGCGGGCTGGACACGACCTCGCCCTTGCCGGCCGCCGCCATGGCGGAAAGTTCCAGATCCACAAGGTAGTTCTGCCGCAACACGCCGAAGGCAAGCTGGCCGAAGGCAGCGCCAGTGGGCACGTTGACGTTCAACTGGTCGTTGAGCGCCGGCAGGCTCAGGAGCGGCGTGCCGGTCACCGGTATACCGCCGGCCGGGGGATTGAAGGCATTCTGCTGGGTGTTGGTACCGGTCAGGTCGCCATTGAGGCTCATCAGGCCGCCGCTGGTCTGACGGATGCCGTTGGCGCCGAAGCGCACACCCAACTGGCTGGTGTAATCATTATTGGCCACCACGATGCGGGATTCGATCAGCACCTGTTTCACCGGGACGTCGAGCTTAGTCACCATCTGGCGGATTTCGCCAATGCTGGCGGCCGTGTCCTGCACCAGCAGGGTGTTGGTGCGGCTGTCGACGCTGATGCTGCCGCGCGGCGACAACAGCGAAGCCTTGCCCTGGCCCTTGATGAGATCGGCAATGTCGCTGGCCTTGGCGTAGTTCACCTGGATAAACGCCGACTGCAGCGGCGAGCTTTGCACCAGGGCCTGCTGGGCCGCAAATTCAGCCTGCTCCTGTGCGGCGATGTCCTGGGCGGTACCGATGATCAGGGTGTTGCCATAGTTGCGCGAGGCCAGACCCTTGGTCTTCATGATGATGTCGAGCGCCTGATCCCAGGGTACGTCCTGCAGCCTGAGCGTGATGTTGCCATGCACGCTGTCGGAGACCACGATGTTCTTGCTGCTGGCGTCCGCAAGAATCTGCAGTACCGCGCGGATGTCAATGTTCTGGAAATTCAAGCTGATTTTCTGGCCCGTGTACTGCTGCTGTTGCGCGATTTGTGCCGCCTGTGCACTGATTGGAGTAAATTCCATGGCGAAAAGGTTGTCGCTCTGGAAAGCCAGCTTGTCGTATTGCCCGCTGGGATGGATGACGAGGCGCGCGCCCGTGGGCGTGTTTTCGGCGTCAATGTATTGCACCGGCGTGGCGAAATCCGTTACGTCCATGCGCCGCACCAAGTTCTGCGGCAGCCGCGTGTTGGCGAAGTCCACCACCACGTTGTTGCCGGACATGTGCACATTGCCCACAATCGCGGGGCTGCTGAGGTTGACGATCACCCGGCCCATGTCGTTGTTGCCACGGCGAAAATCCACGCCCATGATGCTCTGACCTGCGGAGGTGCTGGCCGCGGCCGTGCCGGCGGCGGGCGCCGGCATGGCGGCGGCCACCGCCGTCGCACCGGCGGTAAGCGATGCGGGATCAATCTGGGCGACGGCGGTATCGCCGGGATTGCCGCCGAGCAGCACGTACACCGTGTCGCCCTGGGCGGCGACGTGGTACGGAACCAGCGAAGTGAGATCGATCACCACACGTGTGCGCGTGCCAGCCTCGGCGGCCACCACGTGATTGACATTACCGACGTTGACTTGCGTTTCGCGGTTCTGCAGCGCCAGGCGCGTGTCATCCAGGTCCAGGGCAATGCGCGCTGGCTGGCCGACCGTGAAGCTCAGCGGCGTTTGCGCCGGACTGTTGAGCTTGAGCTGCAGTTGCACGCGGTCGCCAGGCAGTTTAGTGGCGGTGATCGCCAGCAGCTGATTGCCGCCTTGCGTTGCGGTCTGCGCCAGCGCCGTATGCGTGATCGGGATACCCGCGATCAGCAGGCACACCGCCAGCAGCCAGCGCGGCTGCAACATGCGTAAAACCCAGGATATGTTCTTCATGATTGCTCGCCTCATTTCCCAGTCAGCCGCCCAGTTGGACGGTTGTCGTGCGTTCGGTCCAGCCACCTTGCCCATCCGGTACGATCTCCCGGAGAATCAGTCCCGCCTGGCTGATATTGACGATTTTGCCGAAATTCTGGCCCATGTAATTACCTACCGTGACGCGATGCACGACGCCGTCACCGTCGCGTATCAGCGCATCCATCGCGCCCTTCACTGTGATCGTGCCCATCATCTTCAGGCCGTCCAGCGGGAACTGCTCCAGATATTGACGTGGGCGATTGGGGTCCGGATGCAGTCCGCGGGTGCTGGAGCCGATACCGGAGTTCGCGAAGTTCTGCAGCACCGGCACAAAGGGTGAGCGCAGGTTCGCTTCGTCATAGGTGAAGGTTTCCATCGGCTTGATCTGCGGCAGGGGCGGAATGGGGCCGCCGCGCAGCGCCTTGGTTTGGGCCACGTACTGTTTCAGGTCCTGCATGCGGTTGCCGCAGCCGGTCAAAAGCAGCGTGCTGGCCGCCAATGCCAGGGAAACCACGACCAGCCGTCGGTTCGGCAGCAAACTGCGGGAGCGAATTACGGCGCTCATGGCCGGCCCCGCTGCTTGGCGGGTTTGGCGGCGACTTCTTCGTCGGCCTCCAGATAACGGTAGGTCTTGGCGGTGAGCGTCATTACCAGATTGTTGCCCCCCGCGCTGCTGCCCTGCGGTTTGATGCCGATGTTGTGAATCGTGACAATGCGCAGCAGCCCCGACACATCACTGACAAACTTGTCGAACTGCTGGTAAGTCCCCTCCAGCTGGATCTGGATAGGTACTTCTGCATAGAAGTCCTTCTTGACCTCGTTTTCGGGGCGGAACAGGTCCTGCTTCAGGCCGTCAATCTGCGCGGTTTGCGAAATGTCCTGCAGCACATTGGGGATCTCGGTCTTGCCCGGCAGCTGCAATTTGAGGGTGTTGAACGTGCGCGTCAGTTGCTGCAGTTGCGCCTGGTACTCATCCAGGTTCGCGGCCTGTGCGGCTTTGTTCTTGAAATCCGTGCGCAGCTTCTGTTCCTGCTGTTGTCCCTGAGCGAGTTGCTGCTGGTCATCGCTGAGCCAGAAGTAATAGCCAATCCCGATTACCACGATGAAGATTACGATGTACGCGAGCACGCGCGCACTCGTAGGCCACCCGCCGGGATTGCGGAAATCCAGGTTGCGGAGTTCGTTGAGCTTGAAGTTCCCGAGATCCGCCAGTTTCATAAGCGGTTACCTGCAGTCGCGGGTACGGCCGCTGCCCCGGCGCCCGACGAGGTTGAATCCTTGGCGTTGTCCAGTACCTTGGCGGTCAAGGTGAACTGCTGGGCGCGCGCTCCGAAATCAATGCGCATGTCCTTCTGCACCACTTTGAGGTTTGGATCGGTCATCCACGCCGACGCGTCAATGTTGCGCATGTAGGTGGAAACCCGCGCGCTGGACTCGGCAACGCCCTCAATGGTGAGCTCGCTGCCGTTCTGCGAGACCTGCGTGAGGTACACACCGGCTGGCAGGGTTTTGACCAGCTGATCGAATAGGTGCACGACCGCCAGGCGGCTGGCCTGCAGTTGCTGGATGATGTTCATGCGCGCCAGCATCTGGGCCTTCTGCTGCTGCAGGTTCTTGATGGTTGCAATCTGCTGGTCAATCAGCTTGATCTGGTCGCTGAGATAGACATTGCGTTCGTTCTGGTTGGAAATCGCGTTGCTCAGTCCGAGCCACCAGAGAATCAGTACGACGATAGCCACGACCACGGCCATCACCAGCCGAGTCTGGAAAGTCCGTTGACGGGCTTTGCGGCGCTCTTCGCGCCACGGGAGCAGGTTAATACTTGGCATGCTTGTCAAAGCTCCTCAGCGCCAATCCGCAGGCCACCAGCAGCGAAGCTGCCATGCTTTCCGCGTATTGTGATTTCGCCCGCGATGACAGTTTCATCCGGCCAAACGGGTTGCAGACCACCGTGGGCGTGTTGAGCTTGCCGGCGACACGCTCCGCAGCGCCCGGTATGGCGGCGCTTCCACCGCACAGCACCAGCTGGTCGAGATGTTGGTGGTCACTGCTGGACGACTGGTAAAACTGCAGCGAGCGGTTCACCGCCTGCGCCATGTCGTCCACGAACGGATCCAGGATCTCGACCTTGTAATTGTTGGGCAGACCGCCCTCTTTCTTGGCGTTGCTGGCCTCCTCGTAGGTAAGGCCGTAATGCTTCATGATTTCGTCGGTCAATTGCTTGCCGCCGAAATCCGTGTTGTAGCTGTATATGATGCGGCGATTGTGCAGCACCGTGAAGGTGGTCGTAGCCGCGCCGAAATCCACCAGCCCGATGGTACGGTCAATGCCTTCATCCGCCATCTGATGGGAAATCAATTTGCTGGCGTTTTCCACGGCGTACACTTCGACGTCAATCACCGAGGCATTCATGCCCGCAATCTCGAGAACCGCCTGCAGCTTCTCGATGTTTTCGCGGCGCGCGGCCACCAGCAGCACGTCCATCAATTCCTTGTCCGTCTTGGAGACACCGAGGATTTCGTAGTCAAAGGCGACTTCGTTGAGCGGCTGGGAGATGAACTGATCGGCCTGCAGTTCGATCTGTTCGCCCAGATCCTTGTCGGACAGCGAAGCCGGCATCTGGATGGTCTTGGTCATGACCTGGCCGCCGACCGCCACCGCCGCCTGCCGAGTGTGGGGTCCGGCGCGCCGCACCACCTTCTTTACCGCATCGCTTACCGCGTCCAGGTCCATGATGACCTTGTCGGTGATAGCATTGAGCGGCATGGCCTCGGCGCCGAAGGCTTCCACTTTGTAGTCGTTGCCCGTCTTGGAAAGCTCGATCAGCTTCACCGAGGAAGTGCTGATGTCGATTCCCACGAGGGGTTTGGACGCACGCTTGAACAGCCCGTCTAGCACGTTTGCAAGTCCTTTCCAGTTACCTTTAGGTTTCCGGCCCCCGAAGCCGGCCCCATGTCTTAAGGCCCAGCTTTAATATATATCAACAAATGATTAAATCAAATATAGTTTTTATCCTTAATGCACAGGCTGTCCCTTGGGCTGGGCACCCCGGAATGAAGGGGTGAAAAGCGTGAAACGATCACTGAAAACACTATATATTGGGCTCGGGGCAGTCGCAGCCCTCTGCGGGTTGGGGGTTCTCGCGGTAATAATCGCCTATCTGGTGGTCGCCCCCAGCCTGCCCCCGGTGACGGTGCTCAAGGAAATCCATTTACAGGTTCCCCTTCGGGTCTATAGCCGCGACGAAGAGCTGCTTGAGGTCTACGGCGAGAAGCGCCGCATTCCACTGGCCTATGATGAGATCCCCCCGCTGGTGGTGAACGCCTTCATCGCCGCCGAGGACGAGCACTATTGGGACCACCCCGGAGTGAGTGCGCGCGGCCTGCTGCGCGCCGCCTTCCACCTAGTGCTGACCGGCCAGAAAACCGAGGGTGGCGGCACCATCACCATGCAGGTGGCGCGCAACTTTTTTCTGACGCGCCAGAAGACCTACACCCGCAAACTCAAGGAAGTATTCCTGGCGCTCAAGATCGAGCGCGAACTGAGCAAGCAGGGCATCCTCGATTTGTATCTCAACAAGATATTCCTGGGTAACCGCGCCTACGGGGTGGGGGCGGCGGCGGAAGTGTATTACGGCACGGACGTCAATCACCTGACGCTGGCCCAGGCCGCCATGATCGCCGGGCTGCCGCAGGCGCCGTCCACCGCCAATCCCCTGATCGATCCGCAACGTGCGCTGGCGCGCCGGGGTTACGTGCTCGGACGCATGCTGGCGGATGGCTATATTACCCAGCAGCAATACGAACTGGCCATGGCGGCACCCATGACGGCGTCCTATCACGAGCCCACGGCCACGGTGAGTGCCCCGTATCTTGCCGAAATGGTGCGCGATTACATGGTGAACAAATACGGCGATGATGCCTACACCGCGGGCTATTCCGTGGTCACCACCATCGACAGCCGCCTGCAGCCGCTGGCGGTACAGGCAGTGCGTCGGGGGCTGCTTGCCTATGACCAGCGTCACGGTTGGCGCGGTGCGGTGGCGCATGTGGACTTGCCACCGGCAGGCGGGCCGTCTGATTGGGCCAAGCTGGTTACCGGTCAACCGCATGTCGGCGGCCTGTATCCGGCCGCCGCCGTGACGCTGGAAAACCAGAGTGCGCAGTTTTACGCCGACGGTGCGGGTCTGGTCACTGTCAACTGGGACGGCTTCAAATGGGCGCGGCGTTATCTGAATGTCAACGCCACCGGCCCGGCGCCGAGAAGCACGGCCGATATTCTCAAGCGCGGCGATATCGTGTACCTCGAGCGCGCGGCCGACGGTAGTTGGTCACTGTCGCAAATTCCCACGGCCCAGGGTGCGCTGGTGTGCCTGGATCCCTTTGACGGCGCGATTGCCGCCATGGTGGGCGGCTTCGATTTTGGTCAAAGCAAATTTGACCGTGCGGTACAGGCACAGCGCCAACCGGGTTCCTCATTCAAGCCCTTTTATTATTCCGCGGCTCTCGAAGACGGGCTTACGCCTGCGACGGTGGTAAACGACTCACCGGTGGTGGTGCAGGACCCGGCACTCGCTAACATCTGGCGGCCACAGAACTATGAGAATGAATTCGGTGGACCTACGCGGCTACGCGTAGCACTGGCTCATTCGCTCAATCTGGTGTCCATCCGCGTGTTGCAACAGATCGGCATACCGTACGCGATTAATTACGCGACCAAATTCGGCTTCGATGCCGCGGACTTGCCCAACAATCTGACGCTGGCGCTCGGCAGCGCCGATCTCACACCACTGGCGATGGCGCGCGGTTACGCGGTGTTCGCCAATCACGGTTTTCGCATTACCCCTTATTACATCCAGCGCATCGTGGACGGCTCCGGACATGTGTTGTTCGAAGCCAATCCCCAGGTTGCCTGCGACAGCTGCAGCGTGGACACCGCCGGTGCCACTGCGGTGCCGGCGCCGGCCACCGTAACCAGCGCCGCCGCGAGCACCCTGCCGCCGCAGATGCCGCAATTCGCACCGCAGGCGATTACCCAGCAGAATGCCTGGCTCATGACCAGCATGCTGCAAAGCGTGGTGCAGTTCGGCACCGGCGCGGCGGTGGCCAGCCTCGGCCGCACCGATCTGGCCGGCAAGACCGGCACTTCCAATGATTGGTCCAACGCCTGGTTTGACGGCTACAACAATGACATCGTGACCGTGGTGTGGGTCGGCAACGACCAGCCCTCGCAATCCTTGGGTGACGGCGAGCAGGGCGCCAAGGCGGCGCTGCCCATCTGGATGGACTTCATGGGCCCGGCGCTGCAGGACGTGCCGCAACTGCCGTTCCTCGAGCCGCCCGGCATCGTGCAGGCGCGCATTGATCCCAAAACCGGGCTGCTCGCGGGCGCCAACGATCCCGGCTCGATCTTCGAGTATTTCCTCGCCGGGCATCTGCCGCCCAAGGCGCCGCCCAAGAAACAGGCCAATGGCAGCGATATCTTCTGAGGCCGTGTTAATCCGCGTGGCATCACCACCAGACATTGCTCAATGACTCGACGCGCTGCGTCGCACACGCACGAATCGCGGCATCGGCTGGCACAGGAGGCCGCCCGCATCATGTCCGAGGAAGGGGTGCGTGATTTCCGCTTTGCCAAGCACAAGGCCGCGGCACGCCTGGGATTCGACGCCCGCCGTCTGCCCATGCCCACCAATGTGGAGGTGGAAGCGGCGCTCGCCGAACGCCAGCGGCTGTTTCACGCCGATTCCCAGCCAGCGCGATTGCGCCGACTGCGCGAGACGGCGCGCGAGGCCATGCGCATGCTGAACGGCTTCGAGGCGCGCCTCGTGGGCCCGGTGCTGAACGGCACCGCCGACCGCCACGCCATCGTCTACCTGCATGTGTTCAGCGACCCGCCCGAGCAGGTGGCAATGTTCCTGATGGATAAGCACATTCCCTACGAAATCTCGGCGTGCAAGCTCCGCTCCGGTGACGGCGTACAGCGCGAATACCCGATGTACCGCTTCCTGGCCGGCGATACGCCGGTGGAACTCACGGTGTTCGAGGTGGATGGCATCCGCGAAGCCCCTTGCAGTCCCGTGAATGGAAAACCGATGAAGCGCGGTTCGCTGCGGGACCTGGATGCACTGCTCGCCGCAGACCCCTAGCGCCGGACAGGCTTATGCAACTGGCAACTGACTGCGGTCCGACCGGCCGTTGTGGTCGGCATACTGCAGGGAATTATTTGCGTCCTGCGATGGCGAAGAAGTCGCGCTTGGTGGCACCGGTATACAGCTGGCGTGGCCGGCCGATTTTCATGTGTGGATCGGCGATCATTTCCTGCCAGTGGGCCACCCAGCCGACGGTGCGGGCGATGGCGAACATCACCGTCATCATATGCACCGGGATGCCGAGCGCGCGGTAAATGATGCCGGAGTAGAAATCCACGTTCGGGTAGAGCTTCTTTTCGATGAAGTACTCGTCCTTGAGGGCGATTTCCTCGAGGCGCATGGCGAGGTCCAGTTGCGGATCGTCACTGCGGCCCAGTTTTTCCAGCACTTCGTGGCAGGTGGCGCGGATGATCTTGGCGCGCGGATCGTAGTTCTTGTACACGCGATGGCCGAAGCCCATGAGGCGGAATCCCGAGTCCTTGTCCTTGGCCTTGGCGATGGCTTTGCCGATGTTCTTTACATCGCCAATTTCCCTCAGCATGTTGAGCACCGCCTCATTGGCGCCGCCGTGGGCCGGGCCCCACAGGCAGGCGATGCCGGCCGCGATCGCCGCATACGGGTTGGTGCCGGAACTGCCCGCCAGTCGTACTGTCGAGGTGCTGGCATTCTGCTCGTGGTCGGCGTGCAGCAGGAACAGCAGGTCGAGCGCTTTGGCGGCCACCGGATTGACGTGAAAAGGCTCGGCCGGAACGGCAAACAGCATGTGCAGGAAATTGGCGCAATAACCCAGGTCGTTGCGGGGATACATGAAAGGCTGGCCGGTACTGTGGCGGTACACCGCGGCCGCGAGCGTCGGCAGCTTGGCAATGATGCGGTGGGCGAAGATCTCGCGGTGCCGAGCGTTATGGATGTCGGTCGAGTCGTGATAGAAGGCCGAGAGTGACCCCACCACCGCCGTCATCATGGCCATGGGATGCGCGTCGTAATGAAAACCGCTGAAGAACCGCAGTACCGCTTCGTTCACCATCGAATGTTTGCGGATGCTGTCGGTAAAACCGTCGAGCTGCAGTTTCGTCGGCAGTTCGCCGTACAGCAGAAGATAGGCCACCTCGAGGAAGCTGCTTTTTTCGGCGAGCTGTTCGATAGGGTAGCCGCGATACAGGAGCACGCCGCGCTCGCCGTCGATATAGGTAATCCTGCTTTCGCAGCTGGCAGTGGAGACGAAACCCGGGTCAAAGGTGAAGATTCCCTGATCCTTATACAGGGCGGCGATCTCGAGGGTGGCGGGGCCGAGGGTGCCTTCGTGCAGGGGCAGCTCGCTGACTGCGCCGCCAGGGCCGCTGAGCTTGCAGGTCTTGTTTTGCATGCGGGTTCTCCAGAAATCCGGCGTCTCGGGATGGCCGGATCGACATAAACCGCCGGCACAGCGCCAAGAGCGTAGCCCTCGGGGGGCAGATTAAAGTCCTGAAAGTGGCTGAATTAAGGGGGAACGGGTGCGCGCTCGGCGACTTCAGGTTCCGTGGTTCCGGTCAAGCCGGGCGTGAAAAGTATATCACCCCAGGGTGGATACTTTCTGACCACGGGTCACAATCCGTGTCCTGGGTCTGCGCGCTTCTCTTGAAGAAGGCAGAAAAATCAGGCCGGCTTGTGCGCGTACTTCTTGCGGAATTTATCCACGCGACCGGCCGTGTCGACGATTTTCTGTTTGCCGGTGAAGAACGGATGGCATTGCGAGCAGACCTCCACGCGCAGATCGCGGCCGAGCGTGGAGCGTGTGACAAAACTGTTGCCGCAACTGCAGGTTACGGTGATTTCCTTGTACTCGGGATGGATGCCGGACTTCATGGGAGCAGGCTATGTGCGGCTTTGAAGGGCGCGCATGATAGCGCGCGTTGTACACAGCGGCAAGTTTGGCAAGGTGATGCATGGCTTACGTCGTTTGTACAAATGCTTGCGCATCGTTCGTAAGCTCAAGTCTCGGTTGTGCTGCGTAACCGGTTGACTGCGCGGGCGAAGTGCGTTTGTACACAAAAGCGGTGGATAAGTCTGTGGATGATATGAAAGTGCCCTCAGGCAAGTCCGGCGATTCTCCGCTTAGCCTTGAAATGGTGATTTCTTAATCAAACAGAAAAACAATTCGAAATCAACAAGTTACGGGATTCCTGCAACCTGTGGGTTGCGGAACATTTTGCGAGTTCCACGGCTGACACGCTCGCCAAGCAGGTGTGCATAACATCTTGTTTCGGAGCAGAAAACCGCTCAGGCCGGAGAGGGTTGTGTGTTTGCCGGGACCGTGGCTAGACGACCAAGCTGCGGGTAGCGGGACTCGCTCGCTCCATTGTGACCTAGCAGGAATTCCCCCCATCGCGAGTCACAAGGTCTTCCGGAGGTAGGGTTTTCACATAGGTCACGACGTCGGCGGCCCGCTAGCGTACAGGCAACGGCGTGCGGTGCAGGATGGCAGCTTCATGCTTGCTGTAGAGCGCGCACGATATGGGACAGTAACTCAGTTATAGCCTGGTCAATTGCGAACGCCGCTTCCAGTCCAGTGCCGCACCGCCCGCGTGTCATGACGAGCAGGTTTAGCCGCCAATCCCACGGTGGATGGCAGGAATTCGGCCTGCAGGTCATTCAGATGGGCATACCCCAACCGCGATGGTTTCCACTGACTATTGGTCACTTCCATCAATCCCCGTGCTTGGACGTTCTCCAGGATCGGAAGCGGCAGGCTGAAGGGCAGGTCGGTTGCTGCTTCGAAATCCGAAGCGTTGAAGCCTTCGATCAAGCGCAAGCGGTTAAGCATGAATTCGAATACACGTTCATCGCCTTGCACTTCGTCCTCCCCGCCGATGCCGGCCGGCGTTCCGGCCGAGTCCAGATAGGCTGTGGGGTGCTTTACTTTCCATAACCGCACGATGCGCCCTGCGCCGGCGTCGCTGGACTTGCCGTGGGCACCGGCGCCGATGCCTAAATAATCGCCATAGCGCCAGTAGTTCAGATTGTGCCTACATTGCCGCCCGGCGCGCGCGTAGGCGGAAATTTCATACTGTGCGTAACCGCGTTCCGCCAGTCGCGCTTGGCATCGCTGCTGCATTTCCCAGATGGAATCCTCATCCGGCAACTCCGGTGGGTGCGCGTGGAAAAGCGTATTCGGTTCAAGCGTGAGTTGGTAATGGGAGACATGCGCCGGATGAAGCGCAAACGCCTGCTCCACATCGGCCTCGGCTTCCGCAGGGTTCTGCTTCGGCAGGCCGTACATCAAATCCAGGTTGAAGTTTGCGAGCCCCGCGGCATGCGCTTCCTCCGCAGCGCGCACCGCCTCGGTAACCGAATGGATGCGGCCCAGTACCTGCAGGTGCCGGGCATTGAAGCTCTGCACGCCGATGGACAAGCGCGTGATGCCCGCCGCGCGGTATTCGGCAAACCGGCCGTGCTCCACCGTACCGGGATTGGCCTCGAGCGTGATTTCCGCATCCGGCACGAGCATCAGCCGCCGGCGTACGCCTTCCAGGATTGCGGCCAGGGTTTCTGGCCGGAACAAGCTGGGCGTGCCGCCGCCGAAGAACACGGTCTGAACCGGACGGCCGCCCGCGCGCGGCACATCCTGGTCAAGATCACGCAACAAGGCCGCCGCATATTCGGCTTGCGGCATTGCGTCGCGCAGCGCGTGCGAGTTGAAATCGCAATACGGGCATTTACGCACACACCAGGGCAGGTGCACATACAGCGATAGCGGCGAATCCTGCAGCATAGGTTCAGCGATCCGGCCAAGTACGCAGTTGTTCTGCCAATTTGCGCAGCGCCTGACCGCGGTGACTCAGGCGGTTTTTCTCCTCAGGCTGCAATTCTGCTGCCGAGCGGTTTTCCCCAGTTACCAGGAATACCGGATCGTAGCCGAACCCGCCGTGACCGCACGGAGCAGGCAGAATGTGTCCTTCCCACGTTGCCTCGCAGATCAACGGCGCGGGATCATCAGCGGTGCGCACGCAGGCCATTGCGCAATGAAAATGTGCGCCGCGCCGCTCTGCACGGACGTCCCGCAATTCATGCAGGAGCTTGCGGATGTTGGCGGCATTGTCGCCGTGGCGCCCGGCATAGCGCGCCGAGTAAATACCGGGCGCGCCGCCCAGCGCGTCCACGACCAGGCCGGAATCGTCGCCCATCGCCGGCAGGCCCGTGTAGCGTGCGGCATGCCGGGCTTTGAGCAGGGCGTTGGCCGCGAAACTGGTGGCGGTTTCTGCCACTTCGGGGACGCCCAGCGCGGTCTGGGCAAGTATCTCGATCTCGAGATTCGCGAGCAAAGCCTGGATTTCGCGCAACTTGCCGGTATTGGCGCTGGCCAGGACCAGTCTTTTGATCATTGCGCCAGCGTTGCGCGCTGTATGGCAATCAACTGGCGGATGGCGTCGCCGGCGAGCGCCAGCAGCCGGTCCAGCTCCTCGCGCCGGAAGGCATGACCCTCGGCTGTACCCTGGATTTCGACGTACGCGCCGGCATCGTTCATCACCACGTTCATGTCGGTCTCGGCGTGCGCGTCCTCTTGGTAATCGAGATCCACGCACGGCTCGCCGCCCACGATGCCGACTGAAACCGCGGCCACCGCGCCGTGCATCGGATCCTTGCGAATGGTGCGTTGCTTGAGCATGGTGCGCGCGGCATCCATCAGTGCCACGTAGCTTCCGGTGATGGCGGCGGTACGCGTTCCGCCGTCGGCCTGCAGTACATCGCAGTCGAGCGTGATGGTGCGCTCACCGAGCGCCTCCAGGTCCACCACCGCACGCAAGGCCCGGCCAATGAGCCGCTGGATTTCGAGCGTGCGGCCGCCCTGCTTGCCGCGCACGGCTTCGCGCTCGCTGCGCGTGTGCGTGGCGCGCGGCAGCATGCCGTATTCCGCGGTTACCCAGCCTTTGCCTGCGCCCTTGAGGAACGCGGGTACACGCTCCTCCACGCTCGCGGTGCACAGCACGCGCGTGTCACCAAAACACGCCAGCACCGAGCCTTCGGCATGCCGGGTGTAATGCCGGGCGAGAGTTACCGGACGGAGTTCGTGATTGGCGCGGTTGTGGTTGCGCATGATCCAGATACCGGGATATTGGGCCGACGAAATACGGAGACTGCCATTGCGGGATTCAGTCACGCCAGCGCAAGGCCGCGGCGGTGACGTTGTCACTCATCGGCGTGGAACGCAACTCCGCCTGCAGTGCCAGCGACTCAAGGGATGCCTGCAAGGTCAGGGTATCGCCCAAAGCCTGTGTCAGTTGTTCCCCCTCCAGTGGGGACCAGAAGCCGTCCGAGCACAGCAACACCACGTCTCCGGCCAGCAGTGGACGCGGATCGGAAATGCTTATGGTCGGCAAATCGGATTTACCGCCCAGGCATTGATCCACGAAATTGTGCAGTGGATGGGAAGCCAGATCAACATCTTCCAACAGTCCCTGCTGGGCGAGGATTTCCACGGCGCTGTGATCGCGCGTGCGCTCCAGAACCTTGTGATCGCGGATGAAATACACACGGCTGTCGCCAACATGCGCCCAGCGCACCATGCTGGCGGTGACCAGACAGGCAGTAATGGTAGTTCGCGGCCGCACCTCCGGATCGAGATGCGCTCCCAGTGCCACCACGGCGTGGTGCGCATCCGCGATGCCGCGTCGCAGGAATTCCGCAGGATCCAGCGTGGCGTCGTTCTGAAACGCCCGTACCAGCGTTTCCACTGCGGTCTGCGCGGCGAGCGCCCCGCCCGCGTAGCCGCCCATGCCGTCAGCCACGGTCAGCAACACGCGCGGTGCCGAGGCCACGATGCGCGCACGGTCCTGGTTTTCGTCGCGATTGCCCTGGCGGGTGACCTGGGCGGTTTCGGGGTTCACAACATGGACCTGCTGCGTGGTCGACTACCGGATGGCAAGGTATTTAGCTTACCATTTTGTCCTCATTTTCCCGGACACCGGACACACTCAATGACTTGCAGCATGACAGGCTTTGCGCGCGCGCAGGCGCGGGGACAGTTTGGGGCGCTCACTTGGGAGCTGCGCAGTGTGAATCATCGTTATCTGGACGTGAACCTGCGGCTTCCGGATGAGTTGCGTGGTCTGGAGCCAGATTGCCGCGAACACATCGTCAAGTTCGTAAGGCGCGGCAAGTGCGACGCGCAGTTGCGCTTCGACTCCGCTGCCAACAACGAGGCGCGGCTGGAAGTGGACGAGGCCCGGGCGCGTGCCGTGGCCGAAGCCGCCGAGCGCGTCAGCGGCCTGCTGCATCCGGCGGCTGCAGTCGGCGCCCTGGATTTGCTGCGCTGGCCGGGAGTGGTGCAGGAAAAACCCGCCGATGCCGAGGCGCTCGCGCCCGAGGTTCTGCGCCTGCTCGATAAGGCACTGCACGCTTTGGACGAAATGCGGGGGCGCGAGGGGGGCAGGATTGATGACATGCTGCACGAGCGTGCAGCCCGTATCAGCGCACTCGTGGCGGAAATTCGCGCCCAGGGCGCCAGCGTCTACACGCAGTTGCGCAGCAAGCTGCTTCGGCGGCTCGAGGAACTGCGGGTCAACGTGGACGCACAGCGCCTGGAACAGGAACTGGTGCTGCAGCTGCAGCGCCTGGACGTCGCGGAGGAACTCGACAGGCTCGACAGTCACGTGCGTGAACTGCAGGCCGCACTTGCAGGCGGCGGCACGGTAGGCCGCAAGCTCGATTTTCTGATGCAGGAATTCAATCGCGAGGCCAACACCCTGGGTTCCAAATGCCAGGATACGGCCGTTACCCAGCGGGTGATTGAACTCAAGGTCCTCATCGAGCAGATGCGCGAGCAGATCCAGAATGTGGAATGAGAATTTGTGTGTACACTCGGGCCGACCGTGAATAAGCCGGGACGTTTATTGCTGATTGCGGCACCCTCGGGCGCCGGCAAAACCAGCCTGGTGCGCGGGCTCTTGCGCAGCCACCCGAATCTGCGCTTTTCCGTTTCCTACACCACCCGACCGCGGCGCCCCAATGAGGTGGAAGACCGCGATTATCATTTCGTGGACGCAGCGGAGTTTGCGCGCATGGCGGCGGCGGGCGAGTTCTTGGAGCACGCGCAGGTGTTTGATTATGTCTACGGCACTTCGCGGCGCAACGTGAGCGCGGAGCTGGCTCAAGGCCAGGATGTGCTGCTGGAAATCGACTGGCAAGGCGCGGCCCAGGTGCGCGCGGCCATGCCTGAGGCGCTGAGTATTTTCATACTGCCGCCGTCGCGCGCCGAGCTGGAGCGCCGGTTGCGTAGCCGTGGCACCGACAGCGAGGCGGTGATCCAGCGCCGGTTGCGGGACGCGGTGGGTGACATGTCCCACTGGCGCGAATTCGCCTATGTGGTGGTCAACAACGATTTTGCGCGGGCCCTGCGGGAAATCGCGGAAATCCTGGCCGGCCGTGGCGATGCCAGCCGCGCGAATCGCCCGGGCCTGCAGCCGCTGGTGGCGACGCTCTTGGCCTGACGCGCCGGTCTCCGGTAAACTGACAAACCCTAATTTCATTGATTTTTCCGGAGCAAGCATGGCGCGCGTTACCGTCGAAGACTGTCTCGATCACGTGGACAACCTGTTTCAGCTGGTGCTGGTGGCCACCAAGCGCGCACGGCAGCTGACGCGCGGCGTGGAACCCAGTTTGCCCTGGGAAAATGACAAGTCCACGGTGGTGGCATTGCGCGAAATCGCCGCGGGCAACATCGGCCCGGCGATCCTGGGTGAAGCCGATCCGCAGGTGGTGGAGGAGCCGCCGGAGCAGCAGCCGGTGGTCATCATGGACGCGGAGGATCCGCTCTAAGCGCGTCTCACCTGCATGCAGCAGCCGGCTTCCATCTTTGATCGTGTCCGGGGGAAGCGCGCGGCTGGCATCGAAACGCTGCTTTCCAAGCTGCGCGGTTATCTGCCGCAAGCTCAGGTAGCCGAAGTTTCCCGAGCCTATCAGTTCGGCGCGCATGCGCACGCTGGCCAGCGGCGCGTGTCCGGCGAGCCCTACATCTCCCATCCGCTGGCGGTGGCTTCGATCCTCGCCGACCTGCACATGGACCATCACACCATCGAGGCGGCGCTGCTACACGACGTCATCGAGGACACCCCGACGCTCAAGGAAGAGCTGGTGACGCGCTTCGGAGCGGAAGTCGCGCAACTGGTGGATGGGGTTTCCAAACTCACGCAGATCAAATTCACCAGCCGCGAACAGGCGCAGGCGGAAAATTTCCGCAAGATGGTGCTGGCCATGGTGGAGGATATCCGTGTAATCCTGGTGAAGCTCGCGGACCGCCTGCACAACATGCGCACCCTGGGCGTGATGCCGCCGCCCAAGCGCCGCCGCATCGCCAATGAAACTCTGGAAATCTACGCACCCATCGCCCATCGCCTGGGCATGAATGCCATGCGCCTGGAACTCGAAGACCTGGGGTTCGAGGCGCTGCATCCGCTGCGCTACCAGGTGGTCAGCAAGCATCTCAAGCGTTCCCGCGGGCACCAGAAGAAGATGCTGGAAAAAATCAGCGCCAGCCTGAGCGCGGCGCTGGAGCGCGAGCACATCAGCGGCAGCGTGCTCGGACGGGAGAAGCACCTGTACAGCATCTACCGCAAGATGCGCGAGAAGAACCTGTCGTTGAACGAAGTCCTGGATGTCTATGGCTTTCGCATCATTGTGGACAAGACCGACACCTGCTATCGGGTGCTCGGTATCGCGCACAATTTGTACAAACCCGCGCTTGGCAAGTTCAAGGATTACATCGCGATTCCCAAAGCCAACGGCTACCAGTCCTTGCACACCGTGCTCATCGGGCCGCAGGGCGTGCCGCTGGAAGTGCAGATCCGTACCGCCGACATGGACAAGGTGGCGCATTCCGGGATCGCCGCGCATTGGCTGTATAAAACCGGCGACGAGGCCACCACGCCCACGGTACGCGCGCGCGAATGGCTCAAGGGCGTGATGGAGATGCAGCAGGGCGTGGGCAGCTCGCAGGAGTTTTTCGACAACGTCAAGGTGGACCTGTTCCCTGACGAGGTGTACGTGTTCACACCGCAGGGCGACATACACCGCCTGCCGCGCGGCGCCACCGCGGTGGATTTCGCCTACACGGTGCACACCGATGTCGGCAATGCTTGCGTCGCCGCCAAGATCAACCGCCGGCTGGTGCCGCTGCGCACGCCGCTGGAAAACGGCCAGACCGTGGAGATCATCACCGCCGCGCATGCCCGCCCCAATCCCGCGTGGCTGAATTTCGTGGTGACCGCCAAGGCGCGCGCCGGCGTGCGCCACTACCTCAAGAATCTGCGGCGCGAGGAAGCCGTGCAACTCGGACGGCGCATGCTGGAGCAGGCGCTGGCGACGCTATCCATGAAACTCGGCAAGATTCCCGATGCGCAGTTCGCGGATCTGATCCGCGAATTCAAACTGCAGAATCTTGATGACCTGTACGAAGCCATCGGCCTTGGCCAGCAACTGGCGCCGCTGGTGGCGCGCCGCCTGATTCCCGTCGCGGCCGACGGGCGCGAATCCGCGAAGCCCGCCGCGCCGCTGGCCATCCACGGTACCGAGGGCATGGTGGTGAGTTTTGCACGCTGCTGTCATCCCATTCCGGGCGACGACATCGTGGGTGTGCTCACCACCGGCCGCGGTATCGTGGTCCACCGCGTGGAATGCGGCAACCTGGCCGAATACCGCAAGCAGCCGGACAAGCTGATCGAAGTGCAGTGGGAACGGCGCATCAAGCGGGATTTCCCCGCGGAAATCCGTGCCGACGTGGCCAATCAGCGCGGCGTGCTGGCGATTGTGGCCGCAGCCATCGCCGAAATGGGCTCCAACATCGAGCACGTCAACCTGCAGGAGCGCGACGAACTCACCGCGTTGATCACTCTGACCTTCGCCGTGCACGACCGCCAGCACTTGGCACGCGTGTTGCGCAAGCTGCGCAGCCTGCCGCAGGTCATGCGTATCCAGCGCACGCGTACTTAATTTTTGCCACCCGTACCGGACGTTTCCTTCGCCTTGACGGTCACCATGGTCTTGCCTTTGGCGTCCACGACCACCACGTCGCCCTTTCCGGGTGCCGGCAATTCCTTGAGCAACTGACGCATATACATCACTTGCCGCAGACTCAGAGGGCGCAGGCTGTGCCATGCTCCTTGGCGCTTGAAGGCACTTCCTGACATACCGCTGGCGCATTGCGCAAGTCCGACATCGCGGCAGGCGTCTTTGCGCCACAAGTACCAGCTGTTGGTTCCGCATTCCAGCATGGCACCCATGCGTTCTTCCACATGCACATGACCATGACCCTGGATGATCCTGCAGACCACGGTATTGGCCTGGGCCGGGTCACTCGAGAACGGCTGTTTCAGCGCCACCTTGACGACCTCCAGCGAGCGGATCAGTTCCTTCGTGCCTTTGACGTTGACTTTGCCAAGTTCAGTGCTTGCGGGCTGGGCACTGCGCTGCGGCAGCGAGTGGGTGCTAGCCGCAGGCGCAGGTGCAGCGGGGGGCGTGCCGGGCGCAGGCGAGCCCAGCAGCCAAGGACTGGTCGCCAGTAGGATTGAAGCGATTAGCAGTCTGCCGTAGCGGTTCATGCGGCCTTCCCGGCGCCTTGCAACGCTCAACGCTGAGTCGAGGCGGCCGGGGCCGGGGTTACCGGTTTCCCCGGCAGCGTCGGGTAAGGAATGTCCTTCAAGGCCTTGCGCAGCGCCACGCCGTCCACTGATGTGTGCAGGTACCCGCCCGGCAGGGCGGCCAGCGCCTCGTTGAGCGCCATGAACGCCTGCCCATAACAGGCGCTGGACGTGCATGCGGTGGTACCGGCGGCATCCGGGCCGGCGGTATTGGTCGCATTGGCGCGTGCGTTGAGCATGCCGGTTTGCGTGCTTTCACGCACCCCGGTCCAGGCCTTGTTGGTGGCACAGATCAGGGTCTGGGTGAAATGGCTGCCGGTCTCGTCGTGCATGCGGCAGACCACGACGTTGGCCATGCGCGGATCGGTGGACAGCGGCTCATCGAGGCCGATTTTGATCATCTGCAGAACCTTGAGCACCATCGGTTCGCCGGTCACCGTGATTGGCCCCAGATTCAGGACCTGATTCTGGGCTTGGCCGGTAATTAGGTTATCCGCGGAAGCCGCCGGAGCACACAGGCACAGGGTGCTGCCAAGGAGCAGCATGCATAGGGACGTTGAAGGCCGATGGTTTTCATGAGCTTGT
>JBOIAZ010000160.1:0-3992 GCA_050739175.1 Gammaproteobacteria bacterium | reverse complement strand
GTGTACAGTTGAATTGTTATACGTTTTGCCGTTAAAAACTATGGATGGTAACGTTACAGTAAAACTCTTCGGAACAGCATAGATAAAAAAAGCATATGAATAACTTTCAGTATTCGAATGTTCATATTTTAAATAGGTCTGTCTAGCATTCTTTCTCTCTAGAAACATATCATTATCTGAGCTATAACTGAATCTGGTGTACGCGCGGTTTGAAAAAGTGGCGTACCTGCTGACAATGAGTTTGTCGAGAACCATTTCAGCAAGAGGAGTACGCCGTGAATGAATCTACTGTAACCAACATTTGGAATCCAGCCGGGGAGAGGCGTGACGCGCTGACGGAGCTGCTGCGCCGCGGGGCGTAGCAGCTGATTGAGCAGGCGGTGGAGAGTAAGCTGCAGGAGTTTCTGGGCCGGATTGCCGGACAGTATTGCGCCATGGGCCAAGCGGGCGTGGTGCCGAGGAAGATCGGGTTGCCGTACACACCCAAGAATTTTCCAGTCGCAACGGCAGACTGAAACCGGTGTAAATGCCGATGGCATCTGTTTCGGGATGCAAGCGCAGCACCAGGTCAAGCAAAAAAATCGTTTTCAGCTTTCGGCAGGATGACGTTGCGGTATCAGTTGATGTACGGGATGTGAATACCCAGCAGCGCCAGGACGCCGAGCACGATCAATACCGCGCCCACGAGATAGCGCAACCACTTGAGGCGTTCGTAAAGCTTTGGTAAAAGCAACAGGATCAGGCCGCCGACGACGGTGAACACGACGAGGACGGTAACAGTCAGGGTAATGTGCATGGTGTGTGCCTCCTGAAAAGAGTAAGGGATTTCAGCGGCTGTTCAACAGCACATACACCGCGCCGGTGCCGCCATCCGCCGGCCGCGCCGAGCAGAAAGCCATGACCTCGTCGCGTTGCCGCAGCCAGCCGTTGAGTTTCTGCTTGAGCACCGGGCCGCGCGGACCGGAACGGTAGCCTTTGCCGTGGATGATGCGCACGCAGCGGATGCGCCGGCCGCGCACTGTTTGCAGGAATTGTGCCAGCGCCAGGCGCGCGTCCTCGCTGTGCAGGCCGTGCAGGTCCAGTTCCGCGCCCACGCTGTAATAGCCGCGCCGCAGCTTGCGCAGCACGCGCTCCTGCACGCCGGGCTTGGCGTAGAACAAGCCTTCGCCGAGCAGCGGTTCATCCGGATCTGGCAGACCAGCAAGACTTTCCGCCAGCACTTCCTGTTGCGCCGCGCGCCTGAAACGTGCATGTGGCTTGGGCCGCGGTGCGCGATGCAGCGGTTGTGGCGGCAGTGGTGTGGCATCCGCCACTGCGCTCCGAAACACACGCACATCCTCATCACTGAGTTTGCCATTCCTGGTCATACATGCTGCCATCCGCGCTGCTCACAGTATAACAAGCTCACTTTTACAGTATGCTAATGGCCGCTGTTCCACTTGCGGAATATCGCGTGCGCATCCTGCTGAGAAATGGCAATGACGGTCACGTCAAAGGGCTGCGGTGTCTGTCCGGCGCCGTACGCGACGGCGGCGTGCCGCACCCATGATGGCGGCCGGCGTGCGTGGCATCGGCATGACTTCGGCGCGTACCCGCGACCGGCTCATGCAGCGCCTCAGGGAACAGGGCATCCGCAATCCCGCGGTGCTCAATGCCATCCGTTCCGCGCCGCGTCATCTGTTTGTGGATGAAGCGCTCGCCAGCCGTGCGTATGAAGATACCGCTTTGCCCATCGGGCTGGGTCAGACCATTTCCCAGCCCTTTATCGTGGCGCGCATGACCGAGGCGCTGCTCGAGGATGGCGTGCCGGAGAAAGTCCTGGAAGTCGGCACCGGCTGCGGTTATCAAACGCTGATTCTGGCCAGGCTCGTGCCGCAGGTGTTCACCGTCGAGCGGCTCGCGGCCTTGCAGCAGCGTGCACGGCGCACGCTCAATGACCTGAAAATCCGCAACCTGCGCTTCAAGCACGCCGACGGCGCCTGGGGCTGGCCGCAACACGCGCCCTACGACGGCATCCTGGTGACCGCGGCGCCGGAACAAGTGCCGGCCACGTTGCGGGAGCAACTGTCTGTGGGCGGACGCATGGTGATTCCGGTCGGCGGAGCGGGCGGTCAGGAATTGCTGCTGATTACGCGTACTGACGCGCGAAATTACACGCGCAAGAGCCTGGACCGCGTGAGTTTTGTGCCGCTGCTGGGAGGCGCGGAGTGAGCCACTGGGTGCGCGGCCTGCTGATCGCCGCCTGCGGCAGTGTGCTGGCTGCATGCGCCGGCGCGCTCACCTGGAATCCGTACGCGGTGTCTGCAGCGGCGCAAACGAGCACGGTCGAAGAGCCGATTCCGGGACAGTACGTCGTGCAACCCGGCGATACGCTGTATTCCATCGCCTGGCGTTATGGCCTGGATTATCACGACGTGGCGGCCTGGAACGGGATCGGCTCCAGTTACCTCATCAAACCCGGTCAGACCTTGATGCTGGCTGCTCCGCAACGGGTGGTCACCACACGCCCTCCGGCGCATACCTCCGCACCGAGCCGTGCTACAACTCCGGCAGTTGATTACGCGCCGCCTGCGGGACCTCTGAACTGGGTTTGGCCCACCAGCGGTGCGGTGGTGCGGCTCTTCCACGCGGGCGATCCGCTGTCCAAAGGCATTGATATCAGCGGTGCGCAGGGCCAGCCGGTGTATGCCGCGGCACCCGGCAAGGTGGTGTACACCGGCAGCGGCATCATCGGCTACGGCAAACTCATCATCATCAAGAACAGCGAGCAGTTTCTCAGCGCCTATGCCGACAACAACAACATGCTGGTGCACGAGGGTGACGTGGTACAGTCCGGCGAGCGCATTGCCACCATGGGCCTGGATCGCAACGGCCAGCCACTGCTGCACTTCGAGCTCCGCTACAACGGCAAACCGGTGAATCCACTTGCTTACCTTCCGGCGCGTGGACACTTGCGCAGTACGCCGTAAGGTTGGCAAGATTAGCCATCGGCACTGTCCCTAGAGCCTTTCCACCATCATGACCGACCACGAGCGCGACCGCATGCCGGAGCCGGAAGAGGAAATGCTTCCCGATGCCGAGGCTGAGGAATCGCTGGAAGGCGACAGCCTGCCGGACGACGAACAGCAGGCGCCACAGCTGGGCGGCGAGGTGGCCACGGCCTTGCGCGCGGATCCCGTCGAACCCGAGCCGCAGTTCGGCGAGGACCAGCTGGATGCGACCCGCATCTATCTATCCGAAATCGGCTACTCGGCGCTGCTCACGGCCGAAGAAGAGGTGTATTACGCACGCCGCGCGCTGCGTGGCGACGAAGCCGCGCGCCGGCGCATGATTGAAAGTAATCTGCGACTGGTGGTGAAAATCGCGCGCAAGTACATCAATCGCGGTCTGCCGCTGCTGGATCTGATCGAAGAGGGCAATCTCGGCCTGATTCACGCGGTGGAAAAATTCGACCCCGAGCGCGGCTTCCGGTTTTCCACCTACGCCACCTGGTGGATACGCCAGACCGTCGAGCGCGGCATCATGAACCAGACGCGTACCATCCGCCTGCCCATCCACGTCATCAAGGAACTCAATCTTTACCTGCGGGCCGCGCGCAAACTCTCGCAATCGCTGGATCGCACGCCCTCGCCCGAGGAGATTGCCAGCATGCTCGACAAGCCGCTGGCCGACGTGAAGCGCCTGTTGGGCCTGAACGAGCACATCGCCTCGGTGGACACGCCCATCGGCAAGGACGGCGATCGCATGCTGCTGGACGCGATTCCCGACGAGAACAACACCGATCCCTCGAACATCGTGCAGGATACGGATCTGCAGACCATCGTGGGGCGGTGGCTGGCGCGCCTCAACGACAAGCAGCGTGAAGTGGTGGAATTGCGCTTCGGCCTGAACGGCCATGACAAGGGCACGCTGGAAGAAGTCGGTAAGGCCATCGGCGTCACGCGCGAGCGTGTACGCCAGATCCAGATGGATGCCTTGAAGCGCCTGCGGCA
>JBOIAZ010000159.1:0-3857 GCA_050739175.1 Gammaproteobacteria bacterium | reverse complement strand
GCTGAATTCGTTGCCATAGTGTTCTCCTTGTGTCAGGCATTACGCTTGTCATTATTATGCGCTGTGCAGCAGGATCTGATTGGCCGCTGCGGTACGGGCGGCGATCAATGACGCAGCCCCGGCATTCTGACTACAAAAGACTGCTGCCTTGAAAACCGCTGCGCGCAACACTATCTACCAGCATGCCGCAACGGTACTGTGCCTGTCCGGCCATGAACAACCAGAGGTGATCCCGATGAATGCTGTTTCTCAATATGTGCCTCCCAAGGTCTGGACCTGGGACAAACCGAGCGGCGGACGCTTCGCCAACATCAACCGGCCGGTCTCGGGGCCCACGCACCAAAAAGCGCTGCCGGTCGGCAAGCATCCTTTCCAGCTTTATTCGCAGGGCACGCCGAACGGTCAGAAGGCCACCATCATGCTGGAAGAGCTGTTGACCGCAGGGCACACGGGCGCCGAGTATGACGCGTGGCTCATCCAGATCAGCGAAGGCGAGCAGTTTTCCAGCGGATTCGTGGCGGTGAACCCGAACTCGAAAATCCCCGCGCTGGCGGACCTGAGCGGACCGAAGCCGCCGATCCGGGTGTTCGAGTCGGGCGCCATCCTGGTGTATCTGGCAGAGAAGTTCGGGGCGTTTTTGCCAACCACCCAGCCTGAGCGCGCGGAGTGCCTGGTGTGGCTGTTCTGGCAGGTGGGCGCCGCGCCCTACGTCGGCGGCGGGTTCGGCCACTTTTACAACTACGCGCCCACCAAGATCGAATACGCCATTGACCGGTTCGCCATGGAGACCAAGCGCCAACTGGACGTGCTCGACAAACAGTTGGCGAAACACAAATACGTCGCGGGCGACACCTACACGATCGCCGACATTGCGGTCTGGCCGTGGTACGGCGGGCTGGTGCTCGGCACGCTCTACCACGCCGCGGAATTCTTATCGGTGAAGGATTACACGCACGTGCTGCGCTGGGCACACGCTGTCGCAGAACGCCCAGCCGTGCGGCGTGGGAGCATCGTCAATCAGACATCGGACGACGCCACGAAAGTGCTGCGCGAGCGCCACGACGCGGCAGATTTCAATGCGATCAAATGGGAAGCGTCAGCCTGAAAACCGGCCTGATCAGGCAGATTTACGCGCCGTGCGACCGGGCCCACTGTGCACATTGCATCCATTGACGCCGTGCTGACGCCAGCTTGATGTACCGGTACTCACACGTCATGTGAACCGCCCCTGGCTTGACGTACCGGCTTTAAAGAACAAAAATCAACGAGGCGATAGTTGCCTCCGCCTTCAGATCCATCTCTATGGGTCGCGCAACTGCTACTGCACCGGCCTGGCCGGCGGTCGTCATTCTCTTTTGGCCACGGGTCCATAGAAAGGCCCATCCTTTGGAAGGAGATGAAAACATGAATCCCAATCTCATGAGCAAACTCGGTCCCCTGACCCCAATCGCCGGCGAGTGGGAAGGCAACGTCGGCGTTGACCTCTCCTACCACAACAAGGATGACGAGACGGCGGAAACCGGTTATTTCGAGAAAGCCTGGTTCAGGCCCATTCCGACCCAGGAAAACGGCCAGCAGTTCCTCAACGGATTAAATTACAAAATGACGGCGTGGCGCCACGGCGAGGAGGCGATGGACCCGTTCCATGATGAAGTCGGGTATCTGCTGTGGGAAAAGAAAACCGGCCAGATCATGCGCGTGGTGGTGTTCGGACGCGGGATTGCCATGCTCGCCGGCGGCAGTGCAAAAGTGACCGACAAGGCGCTGCATTTCAAGGCGACGCCGGGCGACGCCAACTACGGCATCCTGCAGAACAAGTATCTGTCGCAACGCGCCGAGCTCAGGGGCTTCGAAAGCACTTTCACCTTCAAGGACGACGGCACCCTCAGCTACACGCAGGACCTGATCCTGAAGCTCGCGGCCATCGGCGGCAAGGAAATGCATCACACCGACAAGAACACTCTGCACCGCGTGAAGCGCTTTGGCCAGAGCGTCGAGAACGCCTGAGCGAGCGCGGATTCATGCCTGGAGGTATCCCATGGAACTGAACATGGCGCCCGCCTGGCAGACCACTGCCTGGCTCGACACGCAGAAGCCGCTGGAACTCGCCCAGTTGCGGGGCAAAGTAGTGGTGCTGCATGCGTTTCAGATGTTGTGTCCGGGTTGTGTGGCAGACGCGATTCCGCAGGCCAAGCGCGTCGCGGCATTGTTCGCGGACGCACCGGTGGCGGTCATCGGCCTGCATACGGTATTCGAGCACCACGCGGTGATGGGGCCGGAGGCGCTGCAGGCATTTCTCTACGAGTACCGCGTACACTTTCCCGTGGGCATTGACGCACCCGGCCAGGAGGGCGATCCGATTCCGCGCACCATGCGCGCCTACGCCATGCAGGGCACGCCGACCACGGTGCTGATTGATGCCCAGGGCCGGCTGCGCCAACAGGTGTTCGGCGCCTATGACGATCTGCGGCTTGGCGCGGACATCGGTGCGCTGCTCGGCGAAGCCGAACGCCGCCCGTCGGGTCTGGTGCAAATCGCGGCGTCCGCGGCGCAGAGCTGCACCGCGGACGGTTGCCGTTAAGTTTCACCAGCACACCCTGCGTTCGCCACGGCGCCCGCATTAGAATTGCGTGATGCACGTGCTTTCGAACGCAGACCGCGGCCAGGAATCCCGAGCTCTGGCCGTCGCCGCGGCGGGTTTGCTTGCACTCGCGATCGCCATGGGCATCGGACGCTTCGCGTTTACTCCGATCCTGCCGATGATGGAAGCGGACGCCGGGCTGTCGCTCGTTGCGGCGGGCTGGCTCGCGTCCGCGAATTATCTGGGCTATTTGATCGGTGCGCTGTGCGCGGCGCGCCTGTCGCTCGCGCAGGCGGTACGCGGCGGCTTGCTGTTGATCGCCGTGGTAACGTTCGCGATGGGCCTGACTCACGCATTCGCGCTGCAGTTGTTGTTGCGTTTGCTGGCCGGCATCGCCAGCGCGTGGGTGCTGGTGCACGTGTCCGCCTGGGCACTCGGCCGGTTGCTGGCCTTGAGGCGCGCCGAGGCGAACGGCGTGCTGTTCGCGGGCGTGGGCGTGGGCATTGCAGCGGCCGGCCTGGTGTGCATGGGCACGATGCAGCTGCGTTGGAATTCCGACTGTACCTGGCAGTTGTTCGGCGTGCTGTCGCTGCTCGCGACGCTGGTTTTGTGGCGGGAGTTTCGCGGACCGGGCGAAGCGCAACCCCCGGGGCCGCGCACGTCCACGCGCCTGCACTGGGACAGGGACAAATGGCGGTTGATGGCCTGTTACGGGGCGTTCGGCTTCGGCTACATCATCCCCGCCACGTATCTGCCGGCCATGGCGCATCGCTACATCACCAATCCATTGGTGTTCGGTTGGGCGTGGCCGGTGTTCGGCATCGCCGCGGCGCTTTCGACCTGGATTGCCGCGCGCTGGCTGCGGCAGGTCAACGACCGCCGGCTGTGGGCGATCTGCTACGCACTCATGCTGACCGGGGTCGCGCTGCCCGCGTTTTGGCCCACACTCACGGCGATTCTGATCGCGGCGCTGCTGGTCGGCGGTACCTTCATGGTGGTGACGATGCTGGGCCTGCGCGAGGCGCGGCGAGTTGCCGACACCGAGGCCACCGCGTTCATCGCAGTGATGACCGCGGCCTTTGCAGTCGGCCAGATCATCGGGCCATTACTGGTGAGCGCGGTCGCGCACCGGCCGCACGGCTTCACGATTGCACTGCTTGCGGCGGCAGCGGTCTTGCTGCTGGCGGCGATTTCACTGTGGCGCTCATCGCGCCGCGAGGCGCGTGTGTAGTCCGCGGTTGCGCGGCCGTATGCGTGCGCTTGTTCACTTCGATGT
>JBOIAZ010000158.1:0-2474 GCA_050739175.1 Gammaproteobacteria bacterium | reverse complement strand
CAGCTCGCCGTCCGGCGTGCTGCGCGCGGCACGGCGGGATTCCTGCAGGAGCATCAGCGCCAGCAATCCTGTCGCTTCAGGCTCCGGCAAAAGTTCCAACAGCAGCCGGCCGAGGCGGATGGCTTCGGCGGAAAGATCGCTGCGCGTGAGCACCGCACCCGAGGAGGCCGAGTAGCCCTCGTTGAACACCAGATAAATCACCCGCAGCACGGCATCCAGGCGTTCCGGCAACTCGGCGCGCGCCGGCACTTCGTAGGGAATGCGCGCCTCACGAATCTTGGCCTTGGCGCGCACGATACGCTGCGCAATCGTTGGAGCGCGGGTGAGAAAAGCGCTGGCGATTTCCTCGGTGGTGAGGCCGCAGACTTCGCGCAGTGTGAGCGCGACTTGCGCATCGGGCGCGAGTGCCGGATGACAGCAGGTGAATATCAGCCGCAACCGGTCGTCGGCGACACTTTCCGATTCCGTCTCCGCGGCCGCTTCTTCATCGGCCAGCGCTTCGACTTGTTCGGTTGCCTCGTCCAGTGCCGTGAAACGCGCGCCGCGGCGCAGCTTGTCTATGGCCTTGAAGCGCCCGGCGGAGACGAGCCAGGCGCGCGGATTGACCGGCACGCCCTCCTTGGGCCACTGTGCCAGCGCCGCAGCGAAGGCATCGTGCAACGCTTCCTCGGCCACGTCGAAATCCCCAAGCAGCCGGATAAGCGTGGCCAGCACGCGCCGCGATTCGGCGCGGTACACCGTTTCAATGACGGCACGCAAATCTTGCTTGGTGTCTTGATCCATCAATGCCAAGCTCCACTCGATATTCAGCCTGCGCTGGATGGCAGCTTACAGATTTGCGCGCTGAACGTCGTCCACGCTCATGTGGTTCAGACAATTGGTATGCCCAAAGGGACATTCGCGCCGAAAACAAGGGCTGCAATCGAGATGCAGATAAACGCTTGCGGCCTTATCGGTCAGCGGCGGAGTGTAATCCGGTGAGGACGAACCGTAGATGGCAACGACCTTGATACCCACGGCGGCGGCGATGTGCATCAGGCCGGAATCGTTGGTCACCGCGGTTTCGGCCAATGACATGAGGTCAATTACGTCTTCCAGGCGGGTGCTGCCGCAGAGATTCACCACGCGATTGCCGGCAACGCGGATGATTTCCTCACCCAGCGATTGCTCGCGTACCGAGCCGAATACCCAAACCTGCTTACCGGCGGCCAACACTCGCCGGGCCAATTCACCGTAACGGTCCACCGGCCAGCGCTTGCTTGGACCGTACTCGGCGCCGGGCATCAACGCCACAATCGGCGCGTCCCGGTTCAGGGCGAACTTCTGCAGCAACGCCTGTTGATTCTGTGGGTCCACGCGCAAATGCGGTTTGGGAATATCCGCCGGCGGTAATGGAGTATCGTGCTCCAGTCCCAAAGTCACGTAGCGCTGCACGGTTTGCGTCAATATTTTTTTGTCCAGCCGGCGCATATCGTTGATGAGGCCGTAACGCCACTCGCCGCGATAACCGGTGCGCCGCGGAATGTTCGCGAAAAATGGTACCAATGATGACTTCCAGGAACGCGGCGTGACGATAGCCCAGTCATAGCGACCACGCAGCAGATGTCCCAACCGCCGACGCGCGCCGACACCGAATTCCCCGTGACCGAGCGGCATACTGTGTGCGGCATGCACTTCCGGCATGCGTGCCAGCAGCGGCTTTGACCAGGCCGGTGCCAGCACGTCAATCTCGCAATCGGGGAAACGCTGCTTGAGGGTGATGCACAGGCTTTGCGCCATCACCATGTCGCCGATCCAGGCGGGACCAACGATGAGAATTCGAGGATTTGCTTTTGAGTCGGTCATCATTTTTACTCCTTCTCCCTTCGGGAGAAGGTGAGGATGAGGAGGAGTCAATCACCCCTCACCCTGGCCTCTCCCCTCAACGGGGAGAGGAGAAACGTGGTTGCACAGCTATTTATTCAACCACTCCATGTACTTTGCAACGCCCCGCTCCACCGTCATGAATTGATGTTCGCAACCGGCGGCGCGCAGTGCGCTCATGTCGGCTTCGGTAAAGCTCTGGTAGCGGCCCCTGAGATTCTCGGGAAAGGCGATGTATTCGATCTTGCCCTTGTCGTGGAACTTGATCACGGTATTGGCCACGTCGTTAAAGGTCTGGCTTTTGCCGGTACCGAGGTTGAAGATGCCCGAAACCTTCGGGCGATCCAGCGCCCACAGGTTAACGGCGCACACATCGTCCACGTGGATGAAGTCGCGGCGCTGCTCGCCGTCCCGGTAACCGCCGCTGCCCTCAAAGAGCTTGCAGTTGCCGGTGGCGAGAATTTCGTTGTTGAAGTGGAAGGCAGTGCTCGCCATCTTGCCCTTGTGCTGCTCGCGTGGGCCGTACACGTTGAAATAGCGGAAACCCACGACCTGGCTTTTCAGGTTGTCGTGCATGCGGCGACGCACATACTGGTCGAACAGGAATTTGG
>JBOIAZ010000157.1:0-3894 GCA_050739175.1 Gammaproteobacteria bacterium | reverse complement strand
TTGCGCAGCTCGTCCAGCTCCGCATCGTAGCCTTCGGCGATGACGCCGCCCTCGCGGATCAACGCCGCCGGATTTTCGACAATGTCCTTGCGCAGCAGCGCATGGCTTTCGGGATGCTCGCCGGTGTCTTGTGCAAGCGCGGCAATCAATGGCGAATCCAGCGGTTTGAGCTGCGCTTGCAGGGCCGGCAATTCGCCGAGAGCGTAGCGCAAATGGGCGAGGTCGCGCGGGCGCGCCGACCTGAGCGCCACGCGCGCCAGGATGCGTTCCAGATCGCCGATGCCGTTCAGGGTTTCGCGCAGCGCCTCGTAACGGCGGTCTTCCTGGAGCGTAGCGATAGCGTGGTAGCGCTTGCGCAGCAGGGCGTGGTCGCGCAGCGGGCGGTTCAGCCAGCGGCGCAAGAGGCGCGAGCCCATGGCGGTGACGGTGCGGTCCATGATGCCGGCGAGCGTATGTTCCGGCCGGTCCGCAAAGCTGGTTTCGATTTCGAGGTTGCGGCGCGTGCCGGCATCCAGAATCAGCGCCTCGTCGCGCCGCTCGACGGAGAGACCGGTAATGTGCGGCAGGGCGGTACGCTGGGTTTCCTGCACGTATTGCAGCAGCGCGCCCGCGGCGGCCACGGCGGCGGGCAGCTCCTCGCAGCCGAAGCCCGCGAGATCGCGGGTTTTGAATTGCGCGGTCAGCAGCCGCGTGGCGGTGGCAGCCTCGAAATGCCAGGGCGGACGATGGCGGGCGCCGGGACGTTCAGTGACGGCGCGCGGCAGCACGGCGTCTTCGTTATATAAAAGTTCGGCGGGCTTGAGCCGTTCCAGTTCCGCGGCGAGCGGTTCATTCCCGTCCAGTTCCAGGACCGTGAACCGCCCGCTGCCGAGATCCAATGCAGCGAGACCGTAGTGGGTGTCTCGTGCGTGCAAAGCCGCGAGCAGATTGTCGCGGCGCTCCTCCAGCAGCGCTTCATCGGTTACCGTGCCGGGCGTGACGATGCGCACCACCCGGCGTTCCACCGGTCCCTTCGCGAGAGCCGGGTCACCGATCTGCTCGCAGATCGCTACCGATTCACCGAGCTTCACCAGCTTCGCGAGATAGTTGTCGAGCTGGTGATAGGGCACGCCCGCCATGGGAATGGGCGCGCCCGCCGACTGGCCACGCTGCGTGAGCGTGATGTCGAGCAGACGCGCCGCCTTGCGCGCGTCGTCGTAGAAGAGTTCGTAGAAATCCCCCATGCGGTACAGCACCAGGATGTCCGGATGCTCCGCCTTGACGCGCAGGTACTGGCGCATGACCGGCGTGTGGTCGTTGAAGGCGTCGTCGGGACGATCTTGCATGGCGGTTCCGGTAGAGAGCGGCGATGCTAGAGGCGGTCGCCGGAGATGGCAAGCGGTGCTACGCTGAGCGCATGCCCGAGAGCCGTAATTCCAATACTGGTGACGATGCCGCGCTGGCAGCGCTGGCCAGAGAACTCGGCCGGCGTCTGTTGGAGCGCGGACTGAAGCTCGTCACGGCGGAGTCCTGCACCGGCGGCTGGATTGCCAAGAGCATCACGGATATTGCCGGAAGTTCCGGGTGGTTTGAGCGCGGGTTCGTGACCTACAGCAACGAGGCCAAGCGCGAGAACCTCGGTGTAAGCGCCGACAGTCTGAGCCTGCATGGCGCGGTCTCGGAGCAGGCGGTACGCGAGATGGCGATGGGCGCAGCGCAGCGCGGGCAGGCGCCGCTGGCGGTCGCCGTCAGCGGCATCGCCGGACCCGATGGCGGCAGCGCCGACAAGCCGGTGGGTACGGTATGGATCGCCTGGCACTGGCCTGATCGGCGGGTGAGCGCACGGCACTTCCGGTTCGACGGCGACCGCGAGGCGGTACGCCGCCAGACCGTAGCCGCGGCGCTCCAGGGACTGCTGGATGGCCTCGGCGGCTGACGGCCAGCGGCTGTTTTTTGCCCTGTGGCCGGACGCTGCCCTGCGTCACACCCTATATAAGGAGACCCGCCGCGCCGTGCGCGTCAGCGGCGGCAAGCCGGTGCCGGCGGAGAACTTTCACATAACGCTGGCGTTTCTCGGGCACCTGGACCCCGAAGGGGCGGCTGCGGCGCGTGCGGCGGCGGACTCGATCCAAGGCGAGCCATTTGATCTGGTGCTTGACCGCCCGGGATTCTGGCCAGAGGCGCGTGTGGTGTGGCTGGCCCCGGCCAGCGTGCCCGAGGCCGGCAACCGGTTCGCCGCAGACCTGCGACAGGCGCTCAGGGCTCGTGGTGTAGCGGTGGATCTTCGGCCATTCCTGCCGCACGTGACGCTGGCGCGCAAAGTTTCCAAGCCGGGAAACCTCGGGACCGTGCGCCCGATCCGCTGGCGGGTGCACGAGTTCGTGCTGATACATTCAATCGCCGAACGGCATGGCAGCGAATACCGGCCGCTGGTTTCCTGGCCGTTGCATACTCCGGCTGCGGCTGTTGCGGAACTGTGAAATAATGGTTTTCGCGGGATTTTCCGCGGAAATTTCCGCCTTTCAGCCCCAAGAACACAGGTGACCCATGGATGACAATCGCAAAAAGGCGCTGGCCGCAGCGCTCTCCCAGATCGAGAAGCAGTTTGGCAAGGGATCGGTCATGCGTCTCGGCGACCACAGCGCCTCGCGCGACGTGGAGGTGGTGTCCACCGGCTCGCTCGGCCTCGACATTGCGCTCGGCGTCGGTGGTTTGCCGCGCGGCCGGGTGGTGGAAATCTACGGGCCGGAGGCCTCCGGCAAGACCACGCTCACCCTGCAGGTGATCGCGGAGGTGCAGAAGAAGGGCGGCACCGCGGCCTTCGTGGACGCGGAGCATGCACTCGACCCGACCTATGCCGCCAAGTTGGGCGTCAACGTGGACGACCTTTTGATCTCCCAGCCGGATACCGGCGAGCAGGCGCTCGAAATCGCCGACATGCTGGTGCGCTCGGCGGCGGTGGACGTAGTGGTGGTGGACTCGGTGGCGGCCTTGACGCCCAAGGCGGAAATCGAAGGCGAGATGGGCGATTCGCACATGGGCCTGCAGGCGCGCCTCATGAGCCAGGCGCTGCGCAAGTTGACCGCCAACATCAAGCGTTCCAACACCCTGGTGATCTTCATCAACCAGATTCGCATGAAGATCGGCGTGCTGTTCGGCAATCCCGAAACCACCACCGGTGGCAACGCGCTCAAGTTCTACGCTTCGGTACGGCTCGACATCCGCCGCATCGGTTCCATCAAGAAGGGCGAAGAGGTCATCGGCAGCGAAACCCGCGTCAAGGTGGTGAAGAACAAGGTGGCGCCGCCGTTCCGGCAGGCGGAATTCGAGATTCTCTACGGCGAGGGCATTTCACGCGCCGGTGAAATCATCGAGCTGGGTGTGCAGCAGAATCTGGTGGAAAAATCGGGCGCCTGGTACAGCTACAAAGGCAAGAAAATCGCCCAGGGCAAGGACGGCGCACGCGAATATCTGCAGCAGAATCCCGAAGTGGCCGCCGAAATCGAGCAGGCGCTGCGCGACCGGCTGTTGCCCAAGAAGGCGAAGGCGGCGGTTGGTGAGCCGCTCGAAGCTGAAGAAGCCTGAAGGCGAGGCCGCGCGCGATCCCGCGCGCATCCGCGCGTCAGCGCTGCGATTGCTGGCGCGGCGCGAGCATTCCACCCAGGAGCTGACGGCCAAACTGCTGGCGCTGGGGTTTGAACCGCAGCCGGTTGCTGGTGTCGTGGCGGCGCTCGCGGCCCAAAATCTGGTGAGCGACACGCGTTTTGTGGAAGAATTCGTGGCGGCACGCCTGCGGCGCGGTGCCGGGCCGGCGAAGATCCGCGAGGAATTGCGCGGCCGCGGCCTGGATACGGCGCAGGTGAAAACCGGGCTGGCCGGACATCGCGACGCCTGGGTGGTGAATGCGGAACAGGT
>JBOIAZ010000156.1:0-14370 GCA_050739175.1 Gammaproteobacteria bacterium | reverse complement strand
CCGGCAGTGAGCGCCTGGCCGCGATACAGCGCTTGGGCGGCGACTTCGCCGGCGTGATTTACACGCATCAGCCGGCTGGAAAGCCTTTGCTCGTCCGTGCCCAGCTCGTCGCTTGCCAGCTGCGCTGCGGGATTGGGTCGTGCTGCAGCGTGGGTTACGGCCGGGAAGCTCGCGTGCAGCGCGCGATCGAACTCGGTCAGCAACCGGTCGAGCGCCGTGAGATGGTGTGCACTGTTCATGCACAGATTATAGTGCGCGCATGCGCACCGTGCAGCGGCTGCACCACGAGTTCCGTCGCGCACAGGATGGGAATGCCAAGGCCGTGGCGTTTGAGTACCGCAGGCTGCGCCGGTCAATACCGGCCGACGCCGGCGAATGGAGTACACTCTGTGCCGCAGATTTCACGCCGCGTCGCGTTACTCCTCACATGTACTACCGCCGCCACATCTTTTTCTGCACCAATCAGCGCACCGATGGCTCGCCCTGCTGCCAGAATCACGATGCAGAGCGTATGCGCGCCTATGCCAAGCAGCGTGTCAAGGCGCTCGGTATCGCCGGTCCGGGCCAGGTGCGCGTCAACAGGTCCGGCTGCATGGACCGCTGCAGCGAGGGTCCGATCGCGGTGGTCTATCCCGATGGAGTCTGGTACAGCTACCACGACGAGGACGACATCGAGGAGATCGTGCAGGAACATCTGCTCAATGGGCGCACGGTCGAGCGCCTCAAAATTTAGCTAACAGTCTGATTTGCTGGCGGTTTTGTGAGCCGCTTGCCGGCGCGCCCCGAACACAACACCACAGCCAAGTGCTTGATTCATCAAAGGAAGTCGCGTAACATCGCGCCGCTTTCCGAGACCCATTTTCCCGGAGTTCAGATTCATGAAGACGTTTTCGGCCAAGCCCGAGACCGTGACGCGCGGCTGGTACGTGGTGGATGCCGACGGCAAGATCCTCGGCCGCCTCGCGACCGAGCTGGCGCGCCGTCTGCGCGGTAAACACAAGCCCGAATATACCCCGCATGTTGATACCGGCGATTACCTGGTGGTCATCAACGCCAAAAAGGTGCGGGTCACCGGTCGCAAGCTGGAAGACAAGATCTATCACCACCACACCGGTTATATAGGCAACCTGAAGAGCACCAGCCTGGGTAAACTCCTGGACGAGCATCCCGAGCGCGCCATCGAAATGGCCGTCAAGGGCATGCTGCCCAAGAACCCGCTGGGCCGTGCGATGTTCAAGAAGCTTAAAGTTTATGCCGGCGCCGAGCATAAACATGCGGCGCAGCAGCCCCAGAAACTCGATATCTGATCCTTATTTCCTGAGAGCAAACTAATGGCAGTCAGCACCAATTACGGCACCGGCCGGCGCAAAACCTCGGCTGCGCGTGTGTTCCTCAAACCCGGCAAAGGTCGCATCCTGATCAACGGCCGGCCGCTGGATGAATATTTTGGCCGCGTGACCTCACGCATGATCGTGCGCCAGCCCCTCCAGGTGGTGAACCAATTGGACAGCCTCGACATCAATGTGACGGTAGCGGGCGGCGGAACCACCGGCCAGGCGGGCGCGATCCGCCACGGCATCACCCGCGCGCTGATTGATTACGATGAAGTTCACCGTTCCCCGCTGCGCAAAGCCGGCTTCGTGACCCGCGATGCGCGCGCTGTGGAGCGCAAGAAAGTCGGCCTGCACAAAGCGCGTCGCGGTCCGCAATACTCCAAGCGCTAAACTGGGGTCTCCCCGTTCCGCCAGATACCGTCTGGCCGCTGGTTTTGGGGGATCGTCTAACGGCAGGGCGCGACGGGTGCCTTTAATCGAACAGCCAGTGGCTGTTCGATCCCGGCGAGCGACCCGGCAGGGATGCCGGGCCCGGTAAGCGCACCATGGATGGTTACGTGATTTACAATTTCATCTGTCTTGGGGGATCGTCTAACGGCAGGGCGCGACGGGTGTCTTTAATCAAGCAGCCAGGGGCTGCTTGATCCCGGCGAACGCGAGGCAGGGATGCCGAGCTGGGTGCTCGTCAGGGATGACACCATGAGCGTCCTTACTCCTACACGTCATGAATGCCGAGGCCGGACAACCCACCATAAGATGGTTCCGTGATTTACAATTTTGTCTGTCTTGGGGGATCGTCTAACGGCAGGGTGAGCCGGGTGTCTTAAATCGAACAGCCAGCGGCTGTTCGATCCCGGCGAGCGACCCGGCAGGGATGCCGGGTCCGGTAAGCGCACCATGGATGGTTCCGTGATTTACAATTTTGTCTGTCTTGGGGGATCGTCTAACGGCAGGACAACGGACTCTGACTCCGTTTATCTAGGTTCGAATCCTAGTCCCCCAGCCAATGCTCAATAACCCGCCCGAGTGGCGGGTTTTCTGTCTGTGGGACTAACCGCGGATCGTTTCTACCTTGTCTGCGTACCCCACCAACAGCACATCCGCCGGCTGGCGGGCGAATATTCCGACTGCAACGACGCCGGCGATCTGGTTGATTTCGGTTTCCAACGCCGGAGGGTCGAGGATGGTGAGGCCGTGCACGTCGAGGATGTGGTTGGCGTTGTCGGTGACGAAGCCCTGGCGCCAGTCCGGCCGGCCACCGAGCCTGACCAGCTCGCGCGCCACGTAGCTGCGCGCCATGGGAATGACCTCGACCGGCAGCGGGAAGCTGCCGAGCACGTCCACCAGTTTTGAATCGTCCACTATGCACACGAAACGCTTGCTGACCGCCGCCACGATCTTTTCGCGGGTGAGCGCGCCGCCGCCGCCCTTGATGAGTTGCAGGCGGCGGTTGGCCTGGTCGGCGCCATCTACATAGACCGGCAGCTCGCCGGCGGCGTTCAGGTCCAGCACCGGGACGCCGAGTGCCTTGAGTCGCTGAGTGGACGCTTCAGAGCTGGAAACCGCCCCGTCGAGGCGGCTGCGGATGTCCCCGAGCGCCTCGATGAAATAGTTGACGGTCGAACCGGTGCCCACACCGATGATGCGTGCGTCATCCAGCCAGCTCAGGGCTGCGCGTGCCGCCCGGCGCTTGTTGTCTTCGGCGCTCATGGTGGGGATTCTGCGGGTAATCCGCCCAAAAAAACAGGCCCGCCAAAGCGGGCCTGTTTAGGCAAAGCCTTGAGGGCTTTACATCGCCGCGTCAGCGGCTTTCCTGCGACGGCGGCGACCGCCTTTCTTCTTTTTCTTGCCGCGGGCCTTTTTCTTGCGGCCACCCGCTTTCTTGCGACGACCGCCCTTACGGGCGGCTTTCTTCACGGCGGCCTTTTTCTTTCTCTTGGCCATCACCTTGATCTTCTTCACTTTCGCTTTGCGTTTCATGGTCTGGGATCCTCCCGGTTAGATCACACGCACTTGAGTATATACAAGAATATGCGAATTTCCAGTTTTGCAAGCGATTTTTGCAACTTGGATGTCACAAATCATCATCAAAACGCATTCTTGATCGTATTGCAGGTGTGCAACCGGTGTTGGCGATGCAAGATCACCATGTGCAGGCCTTGAGATTCAAGTTTGCACGACCAAATTGCGGATGTGCGCCAGTATTTGGCACTGAACGGCGCAATGGACGGACTGTTGGCGAGGCGCAGGGTGAACATGTCATTGGGCGGGGCGTGCCAGTGGAGTGGCGCGCGTGTGAGCGTGCGCATGGAGCGCTTCACAAGAATGGCAGGCATCCAGCACCCACGCCGCTTTTATGGGGTGCTGTGCGGGTCGGAGTGCCGGTATCCACACGACGAGCGCGTTATCGTGCACATGTTGTCTGCGTACCGTCGCGCTGTCGCCCGAGCGCTACGTGGAGATCGGATCGCCCTTGTTCACCGGTTCGCGGCGAAGAGGTAAACGTGCTGGTCGGTGACGACGCCGTTGAGCGGCACGTCCCAGGAGCGGGGCGAGATATGCTCCAGGAGCTGGAATTCGTAGGCCAGGCCCAGGAGCAGCGGGCGCGTGGCACCGCCTTTGAGGAAGGCAAACGTGCGGTCGTAGTAGCCGCCGCCGGTGCCCAGGCGCTCGCCATGGCGGTCGAAGGCGACCAGCGGCGTGAGCACCAGATCCAGCTTTGCGGGCGCAATTTCACCGTTCTCGTCGTCGGCGGGCTCGGGGATGCCGATGCGATTGGGCCGCATGCGCGTGCCGGGAGTCCAGCGGATGAATTGCAATGTGCGGGTGCGCCGCGCAGCCAAGCGCGGGAGATACAGCTGCTTGCCCTCGTGGTCGGCCCGCTGCATAAGCGGTTCGGGATCCATCTCGCCCTCGACCGCCGTGTACGCGGCGATATGCTGCGCCGAACGATAGCAGGCGAGATTGGCCACCAGCACTGTAAGTTTCCATGCCGCAGCCTGGCGTGATGCCGCATCAAGCGCACGCCTTTGTGCGCGCAACTCGTGGCGCAGGTCTTTGCGGCTGGCGGCGGGAGGAATCAAGAGGCGTCTCCCATCGGTGCCGTTACCGGCTTTCGCCCTTGAACCAAAGGTTCAGGTGGAGCCGACCGTGATGCTTTAGGCTTTCCGCTGCAAGGCGGACCTGCACACCGACATCGCTAGGCCAGTTCCGGGGGTTTGATTTAGGCTCAAAGAGTAACCCAGCCCGTATCGCACACCACAGGAGACGCCGAGACATGCAGATATTGCCACATCCGGGCCGCGCTACGAAAGTGCGCGTCAGTGCGCCAGGGTAGTGCCGTTGGCGCCTGCCAGGCGGTCATTGAGCGCGCGCAGGCGCTCGACCAGAGCATGCTGGGCCTGATCTGTCGCCGACTGGTGCTGCAGGATTTCGTGCGACAGGTTGAGCGCCGCCATGACCGCGACCCGATCCAGCCCCACGACTTTGCCGCTCTCGCGGATTTCCTGCATTTTGCGGGTGAGCAGCGCGGCGGATTCGAGCAGCGCGTCGCGCTCTTCGTCCCGGCAGGCGACCTGGTAGTCCTTGTCAAGGATACGCACCGTGACCCGTGCCAGCTCGTCGCTCATGCGCTTTCCTCCAGGGACTTGAGGCGCAGAATCATGGCTTCCACCTTGCCGCGGACCTGCTCGTTCCTGGCCAGCAGGCCGGCGCGTTCCGCGGACAGGGTCTCCAGGCGGTCGCGCAGTGAGTGCGTCTCGCCACGCAGCCGGGCGCACAGCGCCACCAGCTCTGCCACGCGGCCTTCCAGCCGCTTGAGTTCCAGCTCCAGCAGTTCACGGGGGTTTTCGGTGTGCATGGCATCACTATAGAGCCGCTGCCGTCGCACGGTCAACGCGGCGACGACGTTGATTTTGGCATACGGATTGCTGACGTACGGCCCCACCGGGTACACATCCGTCTGTATGTGGATTACATTAAGTCCCAGTCTTCATATCTAATCTAACGGGCCGCCATGCCACCGGAAGAATTTGCCCACCGCCGCCGCGAACTCATGCGCTGCATGGGGCCGGGCGCCATCGCCATCGTGCCGGCGGCACACGAAAAGCTCCGCAACCGCGACACCCAGTACCCGTTCCGCCAGGACAGCGATTTCCACTATCTCACCGGCTTCCCCGAGCCGGAAGCGGTAGCGGTGCTGGTGCCGGGCCGAAAGCCGGCGGAGTACATCCTGTTCTGCCGTGAACGCGATGCGCTCATGGAAACCTGGAATGGCCGGCGCGCCGGGCCGGAGGGCGCGGTGCGCGAGTATCGCGCGGACGATGCCTTCCCCATCGGCGACATTGACGACATCCTTCCGGGCCTGATGGAGCGCTGCGAGCGGGTGTACTACACCATGGGCAATCATCCGGAATTCGATACCCGCGTCATCGGCTGGGTCAACAGTCTGCGTGCTCACGGCACGAGTGGACCGCAGGCACCGCAGGAATTCGTGTCGCTCGACCATCACCTGCACGATCTGCGCCTCTACAAGAGTCGTGCGGAACTCGACGCCATGCGCCAGGCGGCGGCCATCTCGATGCGCGCGCACGAGCGTGCCATGCGCACCTGCCGTCCGGGCATGAACGAGGGCGAACTGGAAGCCGGGTTCCTGTACGAGTTCCGCCGCGCGGGCGGAGTGCCCGCCTACAATCCGATCGTCGGCGGCGGCGCCAACGGCTGCGTGCTGCACTACATCGACAACAACCGCACGCTCAGGGACGGCGACCTGGTGCTGATTGACGCCGGTTGCGAGTTCCAGAACTATGCGTCCGACGTCACGCGCACGTTTCCAGTCAATGGGCGTTACACACCCGAGCAGCGCGCCCTTTGTGAATTGGTGATCCAGGCGCAAGCCGCCGCCATCGCCAAAATGCGCGCTGGGCGCCACTGGAATGAGCCGCACGCGGCGGCGGTGAAGGTGCTCACCGCCGGGCTGGTCAGGCTCGGGCTGCTCAAGGGACCGGTCGCCAAACTCGTGCGTGATGAGGCTTACCGGAAATTCTACATGCACCGCACCGGCCACTGGCTGGGGCTCGACGTGCACGACGTGGGCGATTACAAGGTGGACGATAACTGGCGGGTGCTGGAACCGGGCATGGTGATGACCGCGGAGCCGGGCATCTATATTGGCGCCGGCACCAAGGGCGTCGCGAAACGCTGGTGGAACATCGGCGTACGCATCGAGGACGACGTGCTGGTGACGCGTGGTGCGCCGGAGGTGCTGAGCGGAGCACTCATCAGGCACCCGGACGACGTTGAGGCATTCATGCGGCGAGCCGCCTGAGCGCCGAACACGGTGTACCGTGTGGGCGATCAGGCGTGAGGAGTTCAGGACTGTGAGGTTCCATACTGCAATACCACCGCGTTCCGCCGGCGGCAAAGCGCAACGCACCAAACGGCGACCGGCACGCGCCGCGCGGCGGCGCCCGGGTTCCACGCGGGGCAGGAGCCCGAAGCCTGCACCGAGCGGGCGTGCGCAGGGCGTTGCGGCCGCCGATTTCGACCTGCTGATCGCCGGTGGCGGGCTGGTGGGCGCGAGCTTGGCTGCGGCACTCGCACCGTTGCCGCTGAAAGTGGGCGTGGTGGAGGCGGTGCCGTTCGGCGCGCCCAGCCAGCCGAGTTACGACGAGCGTGTGACCGCCCTGTCCGTGGGCAGCCAGCGCATCTTTGCGCGCCTCGGCGTATGGCCGGCGCTGGCCGCCAAGGCTGTGCCCATCCTTGCGGTGCACGTGTCGGAGCGCGGACGTTTCGCCCAAACCCGCTTGAGCGCGCAGGAGTTGGGCGTCGAGGCGCTGGGCTATGTCGTGCCCAACCGCGTGATCGGCGCGGGGCTTGGCGGGTGTCTCTCGCGTCAGGCAAACCTGCAGATGCTGGCGCCGGCCAGGGTGACCGCAGTCACGCTCCAGCCGGAGTGCGTCGTGGCCACGGTTACGGGCGGGGCCGAACGTCAGGTAACCAGCAAACTCCTGGTGGCGGCCGACGGCGCGCAATCCGAAATCCGCACGCAGCTCGGCATCGCGGCACGCGTCTGGGATTACGGCCAGAGCGCGCTGGTGTGCAACCTCAGCGTCGGGCGTTCGCAAGCCGGGAGCGCCTGGGAACGCTTCACCGATCAGGGGACGCTCGCGCTGCTGCCCATGGGGGAGGAACGCTACGCGTGCATCTGGACCGCGGACCGCGCGCGCATCGAGAAATTGTTGCTGTTGCCCGAAGCGGAATTCCTGCAAGCGGCCGAAACGCTTTTCAACGGACGTGTCGGTGGATTTTCCCGGCTGGGCAAACGCCATAGCTATCCTCTGAAACTGGTGCGTGCGGCCGCACAGACGCGTGCCCGCGCGCTGGTGCTCGGCAACGCCGCCCACAGCCTGAGTCCGATTGCCGCACAGGGATTCAACTTGTCGTTGCGCGACGTGGCGGCGCTGGCGGACGTGCTGGGCGGCGCCGTCGAACGCGGTGCGGATATCGGCGCCGCGTCGCTGCTGGCCGCGTACGTCAAAAGCCGCCGCCGCGATCAAATTGGTACGGCGGTATTCACGGATTTGCTGACGCGCACTTTTTCCAATCCCTTGCGGTCCGTCGCGCTGGCGCGCACTGCCGGACTGCTCGGACTGGAATTACTGCCCTTCCTGCGGCGGCAATTCCTGCGCCGCAGCGCGGGCCTGGCCGGCATGCGCGCGCGTTTTGCCCGCGAAACCGGACCCGCATGAAACAGGAATTTGATCTCGTCATCGTGGGCGCAGGAGTCGTGGGCGCAACGCTTGCGGCTGCGCTCAGCGACAGCGGCCTGCGCATCGCGGTCCTGGATGCGCGTGAGCCGCCGCGGTTTGATGCGCAGGGCGAGTGGGACCTGCGTGTGTTTGCGCTCTCGCCCGCTTCACAACGTCTGCTCGATGCGGTCGGTGCCTGGCAGAGCATTCCAGCCGAGCGCGTGTGTGCCTACACCGCGATGCGGGTCTGGGACGCGACCGGTCACGGCCACATCCATTTCGATTGCGCGGAGGTGGGCGCGGAAGCGCTGGGTTACATTGTAGAAAACCGGCTGCTTCAACATGCGTTGTGGCAGCGGTTGGCACACGCCGGAAACCTCACTGCGATTTATCCCGCCCGGCCTGAAGCCGTGCAATTCGATCCGCAGCATGTCACGCTCAGCTTGCAGGGTGGACGGCGTCTGCAGGCGCGTTTGCTGGTGGCGGCGGACGGCGCCGATTCCGCGGTGCGCAAGCTGGCCGGCATCCAAACGATCGGCGCGAGTTACCACCAACAGGCCGTGGTCGCGCACCTGTCCACGGAAAAGCCTCATCGCGCCACGGCCCGCCAGCGTTTCCTGCCCAGCGGGCCGTTGGCGCTGCTGCCGCTTGCCGATGGACGGGTTTCACTCGTGTGGTCGCTCGATGACGCGCGCGCCGGGGAAATCCGCGCGCTCGACGACGCGCAATTCTGCGCGGCGGTCGCGGAAGGCGGCGAACACGTGTTAGGCCGCGTCATTGGCACCACAAAACGGGCCGCTTTCCCCCTGCAGAGGCTGCGCTCCTGCACCGGTGTGCGTCCGCGCCTGGCGCTGGTCGGCGACGCGGCGCATGCGGTGCATCCGCTGGCCGGTCAGGGCATGAACCTGGGATTGCAGGATGCGGCCGCGCTGTCCGGAGTACTCCACGCAGCCGTGGCGCGCGAGCGTGATATCGGCGATCTGGCGGTGTTGCGCCGTTACGAGCGTGCACGCAAAGGCGATAACCTCGCCATGATTATGGCGCTGGACGGATTTAAACGCCTTTTCGGCAACGATATTCGGCCTGTAGTACTGCTGCGCAACGCAGGATTAAACGCCGTGGACCGATTTACGCCGCTTAAGAGCGCATTCATGCGGCGTGCAATGGGTTTGAGCGCCAAATTGCCGCCGCCTGCGCGTACGCAGGAGAGTTCGGATTAAGTGAGCGGCGGTATTGTGGGAGCGACGGTCTCTGTCGCGGTTCCAAACATTATCGCGGTCGGGCTGCTCTTGGCATCCATGCCTCTCGCAGCACTCGTACATCCCTGCACATCGGACACCGCTCCCACCCGCGATATTTCCACCCATGCTCCGGCGATGCAAGGCGATGGGGAATCACTTCGCCAGCAGCTTGTCGATCTTGGCGGCGCAGATGAAGTCGTTTTCCGACAGTCCGCCGATGGCGTGGGTGGTGTAGCGCACCAGGCAGTGGTTGTAGCCGACCTCGAGATCCGGATGATGACCTTCCTGGTTGGCAATCCACGCGACGGCGTTCACAAAGCCCATGGTGGCGTTGAAGCCCTTGAACCTGAAATCCTTGTGGATCTGTTTGGCGTCGGCACCCAACTGCCATTCCGGAGCGATTTTCTTCAGATAACGTTCTGCCTCTTCGCGGGTCAGGGGTTTGACGCCGCCTTCGCAGGGAACGCAATGTTTTTCGGCCAGTTCAGTCATAAGCTCCTCGCTTGAACGTAGTAGTGAAAATCGCGGATTTTTCCCTCAGACAAGGCGCGGTGCTTTTCGAGGCGCGGAGTTTACAGCCTAGTAAATGAGCACCGAGAAAAGCGCCGCAACGCCGTATGAGAGGAAAAGACGCATTTTCAGGCCGCCCAGGAAATTTTCTTTTCCGTGGGCGGATAGGTGGGCGTGTATAGGCCGAGCCGGCGCGCTTCGTTGATCAGGCCGATCAGGTCCATCTGCGCCAGCTTGAACAGATCTTCGAGTCCGTCGAGGACGAAATACACCGACTGGTAAATATCAATACGGTAAGGCGTACGCAAAGCCTCGATGGGATTGAAGGGTTTGCGCTGCGGCAGCGGACTGTCAATCGAATAGGGCGTTTCTCCGAAGGATGACACGATGCCCGCGCCATAGGTGCGCAGACCCTGGGGGCTGTGGATCAGGCCGAATTCGACCGTGAACCAGTAGAGCCGAGCGAGCCACAGGTGATCTTGCTTGTCGGCCTTGACGCCGGCCTTGCCGTAGGCGTGGGAAAAGGCCGCGAAACGTGGGTCGGTCAAAAGCGGCGTATGACCGAAGATTTCGTGAAAGATGTCCGGCTCCTGCAGGTAATCCATCTCCTCGCGGCTGCGGATGAACGAGGCGGCGGGAAATTTCCTGTCCGCGAGCAGTGCAAAAAATTCGTCGAAGGGAATCAACGCGGGTACCGCCGCCACCTCCCAGCCGGTGTGCTTGCGCAATACCGCCGACACCTCTGCGGGCTGCGGGATGCGGTCGGTGGGGAAGTGCATGCGCTCCAGAGCTTCGAGGTACTGCGGGCAGGCGTATTTTTCGGCAATTGGCCGCTGGCGGATGATCAGATCGTGCCAGACCGCGTCCTCTTCCGCGGTGTACGGGATGCGGCCGTTGCGGTCGGGAACCTTGGCGGTGTATTTGGTGGTTTTGCCCATGACTGCATGCCTTCCAGATCGCATGTCAACAAACCGATCTGCTGTGCCTTATATAGACCTGTTTGTGCGCCGTTGGTGCCTCAAAGCCGGAGCAAGCAACTCAGGCCCGGGGCTGGTAATGACTGTGCACGTAATCCTCGACAATCTGCTGAAATTCGGTCGCGATTTTGGCGCCTTTCAGCGTCGTGGTCTTTTTTCCGTCCACAAACACCGGTGCATTGGGTTGCTCGCCCGTGCCTGGCAGGCTGATGCCGATATTCGCGTGCTTGCTCTCGCCGGGCCCGTTGACCACGCAACCCATGACCGCGACGTGCATGGCCTCGACGCCCGCATAGGTCTTTTTCCAGTCCGGCATGCGGGTGCGGATATAGCTCTGGATGTCCTGGGCCAGGTGCTGGAACACGGTGCTGGTGGTGCGCCCGCAGCCGGGACAGGCTGCGACCAGCGGCATGAAGGCGCGCAGCCCCATGGTCTGCAGGATTTCCTGCGCCACGATCACTTCGCGGGTGCGGTCGCCGCCCGGTTCCGGGGTGAGCGAGATGCGGATGGTGTCGCCGATGCCCTGTTGCAGCAGCACGGCGAGCGCGGCGGTCGAGGCCACGATGCCCTTGCTGCCCATGCCGGCTTCGGTCAGGCCCAAGTGCAGCGGATAGTCGCATTGCGCGGCGAGGCGCATGTAAACGTCAATCAGATCCTGCACGCTGCTCATCTTGCAGGACAGCACGATGCGGTCGTGCGGCAAACCGAGCTCCTCAGCGCGTTTCGCCGAGAGCAGCGCCGAGGCCACCATGGCCGCGTGCATGACTTCGTTCGCTTCCACTGGCTCCTTCGACTTGGCGTTGTCGTCCATCATGTGCGTGAGCAGTTCTTCGTCGAGGCTGCCCCAGTTCACGCCGATGCGCACCGGGCGGTTGTTCCTGATGGCCACCTCGATGATGGCCGCGAATTGGGTGTCGTGCTTGCTGCCGTGGCCGACGTTGCCGGGATTGATGCGGTATTTGGCCAGCGCTTCGGCGCAGGCCGGATACGCGGTGAGCAGCTTGTGGCCGATGTAATGGAAGTCGCCGATCAGCGGCACGTGGACGTTTTGCGCATCCAGTTTTTCGCGGATATGGGGCACTGCGGCGGCAGCCGCTTCGGTATTCACCGTCACGCGCACCAGCTCGGAGCCGGCGCGTGCCAGTTCCGCCACCTGTGTGACCGTGGCATCCACGTCCGCGGTGTCGGTATTGGTCATGGATTGCACCACCACGGGCGCGCCACCGCCCACCTGTACCGAACCAATCTTGACCGCCACACTGCGGCGCCGTTGCTTGAGGTGACCGATATCGTTCATGAGTTGGTCGAGGGGAAACGTTCCTGCCAAGGGTGTTTAATGATAGCGCGATTCAACGCGTCTCGGCGGGAACGGCGTTGCGCGCGACGGGATTTTGCGGTGTAGGAGCGGCCCGTGGCCGTGATTTTTCGCAGAACCAGCAGGGTGCGCTTATGCACCACACTGCGTGATTCCGGCGAAGCTTGTCCCTGCGAAGGCGGGGAGCCGGAATCCAGCAGGTCAGCAATGTTGTGTAGACGTATGATGAGCAGTGGCATGGGTATGCCTCTCAATTGCAGTGCTATTTTGTGGTGACTCAGAACTTGAAAGAAACCGTCGTCTTCGTGCACGGCCTGTACATGACCGGCCTGGAACTGGCGCTTTTGCGTCTGCGTGTGGGGCACGCCGGTTTTGAAACCCACCAAATCAACTACCATACGGTGCTCGAACCGGTGCGCGCCAATGCCGCGCGACTTGCGGAATACATCGCCGGCCTCAAGGCGAAAACCCTGCACCTCGTCGGCCACAGTCTCGGCGGCCTCGTGATCCTGCGCATGCTGGAGTCCGGTGCACAAGTTCCTCCCGGACGCGTGGTTCTTTTGGGCGCGCCGGTGAAAGGCAGTCTGGCCGCGCGCAACCTCGTTGCCAAACATCTCGGGTGGATTCTGGGCCGCAGCGGCCCGGACGGGCTGGCCGAAGAATACGATCCCAAGTGGAGCGGCCAGCGCGAGCTCGGAGTGATTGCAGGCACCGGCGGTTTCGGCCTCAATCCCTTGCGCCCCGACCTGCCCGAGCCGCATGACGGACTGGTCGCGGTGGAGGAAACCCGCTTGGCCGGCGCCACGGATTACACCGAAATCAAAACTACACACACAGGCCTGCTGTTCAATCCCGAAGTAGCGGAATTGACCGTCGCGTTTTTAAGGACCGGGAAATTTCTATATATTAATAAGGAGAATGTCAGTGGCGAAATATAGTGTTTATGGTCCCTTCGAGGTTCCTCGAAACGGACGGCTTGTTTCGAGTCAAAAGCGTGAGCAAGCCAGGTTTTGGGATTCTATCGACGATAAAGAAGACGCTTTGAGTTCTGCAATAGGGTGCTATGTTTTTGTGATTGGTGCAGGAGCCAAATACATCGGAATGACATGGCGCCGTTCGTTTAGAAAAGAATGTTTGTCTCATCGAAATCTGAACATCTACAACGATGCGCTGCAAACAACGCGTAGCAGACCAAAACTTATTCTCATAGCCAGGGAGACGCGGCACGGTGGGTTCGCTCGCCCTATCAAAAGAAACTCTGAAACAAGTATCAAGTTTCTTGAGTCCATATTGATATATGAAGCACTCAAAAATAAAGTAACGATCCACAACACTAGTGGGGCAGTACGAATTAGGAAGACCACGGTTCCCGGCCTCTTGAATACTGGCCAAGGGCACGGTAGAGCAAGGGCAGTGAGCAAATTAAGGCGTGCGCTTAGGATTTGATATTATCTTGTCAATTACGCAGCTTAGTCCGATGACAAACATGTAGTGGCGTAGGCGGTTGTCCGCCGCAAGCGAACGTTCATAGTTTCTTTTTCAATTCGTAGAGCAAGTCCAGCGCCTGCTTGGGCGTGAGGTTCTCAGTCTCCAGGTTGCGTAGTTCCGCGAGCACCGGATCTTCCGGAGCAAACAATCCCAGTTGCGGAGGCGGGGCGGAAGACACGGTATTTTCCGGAGTTTCCCGCAGCCGTGATTCAGCTTCCATGGCCGCGAGTCGAGCATGGGCTTCACTGATGACAGCTTTCGGAATTCCTGCGAGCGCGGCTACCTGCAGACCGTAACTGCGATCCGCCGGGCCCTCCTTGATCGCATGCAGGAACACCAGGGTGTGTGCATGCTCGGTGGCATCGAGGTGCACGTTGGCGCAGCCGTCCACCAGTTCCGGGAGTGCCGTGAGTTCGAAATAGTGGGTGGCGAACAGGGTAAATGATTTGAGTTCGCGCGCAATGTAGCTGGCGGCCGCCCAGGCGAGCGACATGCCGTCGTAAGTGCTGGTCCCGCGGCCGATTTCGTCCATGAGCACCAGGCTTTTGTCGGTGGCGTTATTCAGAATGTTCGCGGTCTCGACCATTTCCACCATGAAGGTCGAGCGGCCGCCGGCCAGATCGTCGGAAGCGCCGATGCGCGTAAAGATGCGGTCCAACGGCCCGATCACGGCTTTTTGTGCGGGCACGAAACTTCCGATGTGGGCGAGAATCGCGATCAGTGCGGCCTGGCGCATGTAGGTGGATTTGCCGCCCA
>JBOIAZ010000155.1:0-3857 GCA_050739175.1 Gammaproteobacteria bacterium | reverse complement strand
GGTGACCCGCCGGTTCACGTCGCCGCTCTCAGGGTGAAATTCCGTGTGGTGCTGGCGGCGTCCCGAGACACTGGCTATTATAACCCAGAGGGTTATAATAGTTCATGCAGACGGTGGTTGAAACGCCGATATTCATCCGCCGGGCGGAAAAGCTGCTGACGGAACAGCAGCATGCCGACTTGATTGCCTATTTGGCATGCCACCCGTTAGCAGGCGATGAGATTATCGGGACCGGGGGTGTGCGCAAGCTTCGATTCGGTGCGCGGGGCAAAGGCAAGTCTGGTGGTGTGCGGGTAATTTATTACTACTTCGACTTGGATATGCCGGTTTATGCCCTGTTGATTTACGCTAAAAACGAGCGCGCCGATTTGACCGCTGAGCAACGTAAATCCGTTGCCGCCTTCGCAGCAGTGATCAAAGCATCAAGGAAACGGAAATGAGCAAACTGGGTAACGAACTAGTGCAGTCCATGGCTCAAGCCTTGGCCCACGCGCGCGGCCGTTCCGCAGGAACCCGCGTGCATCATATAGCGGTAAAGCCCTCCGCAATACGGAAAGCCCGCAAAAATCTTGGGCTTTCACAGGATCAGTTTGCGGCCGCTTTTGGCGTCAGTGCCTCAACGCTCAGGAAGTGGGAACAGGGGCAACGTTCCCCTTCAGGAGCCGCCAAAACCCTGCTGAAAATTATCGAACATGAACCCAAGGCCGCCGTGCGTGTGCTTAAGGCCATCTGAGCACCCTGTTCTGTAACAAGGGCAGAATCACCGCCGTTGGCTTGAAATGGTCTCCACGCCCACCCGTGCGCCGCCGGCGAGAATGTAGTGCCGGTAGGTGAGGTTGCCCGATTCCTGTCATCTACACCACACAACGAACGATTGGCGACGGCGTGCACGAGGCGCATACTGCGCGTCCACGACCACTCCATCGCCGAGGTGCGTGATGCGCAAGCTGGCCGATGTGCTTTTGTCCCTCGCCGTCCTGATCCCCGTGACCGCTGCCCTGGCCGCGCCGCCGCAGGCATCCAACAGCCTGTACAGCGGCATCGAGATTCCGGCATCCCAAGCACCGGTGCACGTCGGCGGCTTCCCGCCGCAGCTTGAACCCGCCGACCTCGTGCTGCGCGGCGGCACCATTGAAACGCTGAGTCCGGTGCAGCCCGAAGTCCAGGCGTTGGCGGTGCGTGACGGCAGGATTCTCGCGGTCGGCAGCGACGCCGCCATCGCGCGTTACATCGGCAGGCACACCCGGGTGCTCGATTTGCACGGTTCCTTTGTCACCCCTGGTTTCATCGAGGGCCACGGGCATCTGCTGCAAACCGGACGCTCGCTCATGGAACTCAACGTCGGCCAGGCGCCCGATTGGGACGCGATCGTGGCCATGGTCAAGGCCGCGGTCGCCAAGGCCAGGCCGGGCGAGTGGATCGTGGGCTTCGGCTGGCAGCAGACCAAGTGGAAGACTGTGCCACAGCCGAACGTGGACGGCCTGCCGCTGCCGGCCGGTCTGGATGCGGTGTCGCCGCACAACCCGGTGCTGCTCGAGCACATCAGCGGCCACGCGGTGTATGCCAACGCCGCGGCCCTCAAGGCCGCCGGCATCAATCGCGACACGCCCAACCCGGTGGGTGGCACCATCGTGCGTGACGCACACGGCAACGCCATCGGCATGCTGCGCGATACCGCCGATGCGCCGGTAGTTGCCGCCTACGCGCGCTACCTCGCCACCCTGCCGCCCGCGGACATCGCCACGCGCCGCGATCAAGCGCTGCAACTGGCGGTGCAAAATGAAATCAGCAAGGGCATCACCACGTTTGTGGACATGGGCGAGGATTTCGCCACCGTCGGCTGGCTCAAGCAACAGGCCGCAAAAGGCCTGGCTCTGCGGCTGTACGTGAACATCGCAGGCGAGTCGGTGGCGGCGCTCAACACGCATCTTGCCCAGTACCGCACCCTCGGCTACGCCGACAATCACTTCACGGTGCGCGGCGTGGGGGAAATCCTCTCCGATGGTGCACTCGGCACGCGCAGCGCGTGGATGCTCAAGCCCTACAGCGACGCACCGGACATTACCGGCAAGAACGTCACGCCCATGGATGAAATCCGGCAGATCGCCGAGATCGCCGCACGCGATCATTTCCAGCTCTCGGTGCACGCCATCGGCGATCGCGCCAACCGCGAAGTGCTGGACCTGTACCAGAAGATATTCACCGCGGATCCCGCGGCCCACGCGTTGCGCTGGCGCATCGAACATGCCCAGCACCTGAATCCCGCCGACATCCCGCGCTTCACTGAACTCGGCGTGATTGCCTCCATGCAGTCCATCCACGCCTGCTCGGATGCGCCGATGGTGATCCCGCGCCTGGGCGCGCGGCGTGCGCGCCAGGGCGCCTACGTGTGGCACTCGCTGATCGAGTCGGGCGCCATGGTGCTGGACGGTACCGACACGCCGGTGGAAGACACCAACCCGATTACGAATTTCTACTGTGGCGTCACGCGCAGCTACGCGCCCGGAAAATATTTTTTCCCCGCACAGGCGAAGACGCGCATGCAGGAGCTGCGCTCCTACACCTGGAACAACGCCTACGCGATTTTTGAGGATCAGGAACTCGGCTCGCTCGTACCCGGCAAACTCGCCGACATGGACGTGTTCTCAGGCAACCTGTTGACGCTGCCCGCGCACGACATCCTGCGTACGCGCGTGCTCTATACCATCGTGGGCGGCCAGATCGTGTATCAGCGGCCTGGCGCAGAAAACTGGCGCAGCGGCCAATTATTCGAGCCCATGCCGGAATTCAACCACGTGCAATGAGCGCCTGAGTCCGCAAGTCCCAATGCGCGGATTTACGCGCCCACGCGCAGGATTTTGAAGCTGTTGGTGCCGCCGGTGACGCCGCTCAATTCGCCCTTGGTGCAGATCACGTAATCGCCGTTTCGCACGAGTTCGCGTTTCTGCAGTTCGCCCACCGCGCTCTGCAATACGCGATCCGCATCTTCATGCAGCACGTCGAAGGCCACTGGATAAACTCCGCGGTACAGGGTCACGCGCCGGCGCGTGGCGTCGTGGCGGGTCATGGCGTAGATGGGAATGCCGGAGCGGATACGCGACATCCACAGGGCGGTGGAGCCGGATTCCGTGAGCGCGATGATGGCCTTCACGTCCATGTGGTTGGCGGTATACATCACCGCCATGGCGATGGCTTCGTCCACGCGTTCGAAGCGGCGTTCGATGCGCCGTTCGGACCCCAGCGAGGCGCGTTGCCGTTCGGCGCCCTCGCAGACCCGCGCCATGGCTTCCACGGTCTTGACGGGAAATTTTCCGGCGGCGGTCTCCGCCGACAGCATCACCGCGTCGGTACCATCCAGCACCGCGTTGGCTACGTCCAGGACCTCGGCGCGCGTCGGCACCGGGCTGTGGATCATGGATTCCATCATTTGCGTGGCGGTAATCACCACGCGGTGCAATTCGCGCGCGCGCTGAATGATGAGCTTCTGGATGCCCGGCAATTCCGCATCGCCGATTTCCACCGACAGGTCGCCGCGTGCAATCATCACCGCGTCGCTGGCCTTGATGATGTTATCCAGATTATTGATGGCCTCGGCGCGCTCGATTTTGGCGACAATTCCCGCCTTGCTGCCGGCCGCGCGCAGCAGCTGGCGCGCCTGTTCGATGTCGGCCGCGTCGCGCGGAAACGATACCGCGAGATAGTCCACACCCAGTTGTGCCGCGAATTTGACGTCGCTCAAATCCTTCGCGGTCAACGCCTCGGCCGACAGTCCGCCACCCTGGCGATTGATGCCCTTGTGGTCGGACAGCTCACCGCCGTTTTCCACTTGGCACAGGATGCGCGCGCCCTTGACGCTT
>JBOIAZ010000154.1:0-9926 GCA_050739175.1 Gammaproteobacteria bacterium | reverse complement strand
TCGACTGAATCACCGTCAACGCCGCCGTCAGCGTGGTCTTGCCGTGATCCACATGCCCAATCGTCCCCACGTTCACATGCGGCTTCTTGCGCTCGTACTTTGCCTTGGACACGGTTGCTACTCCTCGTCAGCTCAATTCACGGGATTTTACGACGCTTTCTTGATCACCGCCTCGGCCACATTGGCGGGCGTCTCCATGTATTTCTCGAATTCCATCGAATAGGTCGCGCGGCCCTGGGTGGCCGAGCGCATGGACGTGGCATAGCCGAACATCTCCGCAAGCGGCACCTCGGCTCGCACGATCTTGCCCGCGGGTGCGTCTTCGGTGCCCTGCACGATGCCGCGTCGGCGATTCAGGTCGCCGATGATGTCGCCCATGAAGTCCTCGGGCGTTACCACTTCGACTTTCATGATCGGCTCGAGCAGTACCGGCCGGGCCTTCTTGCAGCCTTCCTTGAAGCCGATGGAAGCGGCGGTTTTGAACGCCATTTCGTTGGAGTCCACGTCGTGATAGGAACCGTCGAAGATTGTGACCTTCACGTCCACCACCGGATAACCCGCGAGAATGCCGTTCTTCATCTGCTCCTGGACGCCCTTATCCACCGCCGGGATGTATTCCCTGGGTACCACGCCGCCGACGATGCCGTTCACGAACTCGTAGCCCTTGCCGGCCGGCTGCGGCTCGATCTTGAGCCACACGTGGCCGTACTGGCCACGGCCGCCGGACTGGCGGATGAACTTGCCTTCCGATTCCACGCTCGCACGGATGGTCTCGCGGTAAGCCACCTGCGGCTTGCCGACGTTGGCTTCGACCTTGAACTCGCGCTTCATGCGGTCCACGATGATCTCGAGATGCAGCTCGCCCATGCCGGAGATGATGGTCTGGGCGGTTTCCTCGTCGGTATGTACCCGGAATGAGGGATCTTCCTGCGCCAGTTTCTGCAGCGCAATGCCCATCTTTTCCTGATCGACCTTGGTCTTGGGCTCGACCGCCACCGAGATTACCGGCTCGGGGAATTCCATCTTCTCGAGGATGATGATTTTATCCGGGTCGGTAAGCGTGTCGCCGGTGGATACGTCTTTCAGGCCCACGGCCGCGGCAATGTCGCCGGCGCACACCTCCTTGATTTCCCTGCGGTCGTTGGCGTGCATCTGCAGGATGCGGCCGATGCGCTCTTTGCGGCTCTTGATCGGGTTGTACACGGTGTCGCCGGATTTCAGCACGCCGGAATACACGCGAAAGAAGGTGAGCGTGCCCACGAAAGGGTCGCTCATGATCTTGAACGCCAAGGCCGAGAATGGCTCGTCATCGCGCGGATGGCGCTCGGCAGGCGAGCTGTTCCGGTCGTCGAGATGGCCTTTGACCGCGGGGATGTCCGCAGGCGCGGGCAGGTAATACACCACGGCGTCCAGCATCATCTGTACGCCCTTGTTTTTGAAGGCCGAACCGCACAGCATCGGCACGATCTCGTTGCGGATGGTGCGCGCGCGCAGTCCCTGATGGATTTCCTCGGCACTCAGTTCCTGGCCTTCCAGATACTTGTGCATGAGCGTGTCGGAACCTTCGGCCGCCGCCTCCACCATCTTGTCGTGCCATTCCCCGGCTTGGGCCTTAAGTTCCGCGGGAATTTCCTTTTCCTCAAAGCGCATGCCCTGGGTGGAATCATCCCAATAGATGGCCTTCATCTTCACCAGATCCACCACGCCCTTGAAGTTTTCTTCGGCACCGATGGGGATCTCGATGGGCACCGGGGTCGCCCCCAGGCGCTCGCGGATCTGCTTGTGGACGCGGAAGAAATTCGCGCCCGCGCGGTCCATCTTGTTGACGAACGCGAGCCGCGGCACGCCGTACTTGGTCGCCTGGCGCCACACGGTCTCGGACTGCGGCTCGACGCCGCCCACCGCGCAGAATACCGCGCAGGCGCCGTCCAGCACCCGCAGCGAACGCTCCACCTCGATGGTGAAGTCCACGTGCCCAGGCGTGTCAATGATATTAATGCGGTGTTCGGGCAGGTTGTGATCCATGCCCTTCCAGAAACAAGTGGTGGCCGCCGAGGTGATGGTGATGCCGCGCTCCTGTTCCTGCTCCATCCAGTCCATGACGGCCGCGCCGTCGTGCACCTCGCCGATCTTGTGGGATACGCCGGTGTAGAACAGGATGCGCTCGGTCGTGGTGGTCTTGCCGGCGTCAATGTGCGCCATGATGCCGATGTTGCGGTAGCGCTCGATGGGAGTATGACGGGCCACAACGGAGTCCTCGGAACGAATTCTCGGAAACCAGATTACCAGCGATAGTGCGCGAAGGCCTTGTTGGCCTCGGCCATGCGGTGCACGTCTTCGCGCTTCTTGACGGCGTTGCCGCGGTTCTCAGCGGCTTCCAGCAATTCACCGGCCAGCCGCTGCGGCATGGACTTCTCGCCGCGCGCGCGCGCCGACGCTATGATCCAGCGCATGGCAAGCGCCTGCTGGCGCACCGGGCGCACCTCGACCGGCACCTGATAGGTGGCGCCGCCCACGCGTCGCGACTTGACCTCGACCATCGGGCGCACGTTTTCCAGCGCACGATCCAGCACTTCCATGGGTTCGGCGCCGCGCTTGCCGCCAATCTGGTCAAGCGCGCCGTACACGATGCGTTCGGCCACGGCCTTCTTACCGTTTTTCATCACCATATTGATGAACTTGGCAAGTTTGTCGCTGCCGAATTTGGGATCCGGCAGGACGGAGCGCCGTTCAGCTTGTTTTCTGCGGGACATAAATCCTTCCTGATTGTCAGGACTTGGGACGTTTGGCGCCGTATTTAGAGCGCCCCTGCTTGCGGTCGCCCACGCCGGCGCAATCCAGCGAGCCGCGCACCGTGTGGTAACGCACACCCGGCAGATCCTTGACGCGGCCGCCGCGGATCAGCACTACCGAGTGCTCCTGCAGGTTGTGCCCCTCGCCGCCGATATAGCTGATTACCTCAAAACCGTTGGTGAGCCGCACCTTGGCCACCTTGCGCAGCGCCGAGTTCGGCTTCTTGGGCGTGGTGGTATACACGCGTGTGCACACGCCGCGCTTCTGCGGCGAGCCGGCCAGCGCCGGTACCCGGGTTTTCTCCAGCCTGCGGGTACGCGGCTTGCGCACCAATTGATTAAACGTCGCCATGAAACAACTCACGTTGCCGAGGTTGAGTAACGCTGAAATCCTGCAGGCTGACTGTCGCCGGGGAAGAAGCAACAGGCCGGTCAAAACCGGCCTGTGTTTCGAAGTACCGCGGGGGCAACTGTATTCGAGCCGCCACGCGCCGCCTGTAAAGCCCGCGAATTTTAGGGAGGTGGGGCGGTACTGTCAAGAAAACCGCCCGCTCCACGCTCAGCCCTGTGCCTGTTCCGCCGGCTGCGCGGCGACCGCCGGGGTTTCGGCCGGCGTTTCGGCCGGGGTTTCGCCGCCGCTGAACAGCGCTTCGGCCTCGGCCACCTGCTGGGCGGTGGTGTCCACCGCGGCTTCGGCGCGCTGCTTGCGCCGCTGCTCGTGGTAGGCATACCCGGTGCCCGCCGGGATCAGGCGGCCGACGATGACGTTTTCCTTCAGCCCGCGCAGGTCGTCCTGCAAACCGCGCACCGAGGCTTCGGTCAGCACGCGCGTGGTCTCCTGGAAAGACGCGGCCGAAATGAACGACTCGGTCGCGAGCGAGGCCTTGGTGATGCCGAGCAGCACCGGTTTGATCTCGGCCCGCGCCTTATCCTCGGCGCCCATCTTCTCGTTTTCTTCCAGCGCCCTGGAACGGTCCAGCTGTTCACCGCGCAGGAAGTGGGTTGCGCCGGAGCCGGCAATCTCCACCTTGCGCAGCATCTGGCGGATGATCACCTCGATGTGCTTGTCGTTGATCTTCACGCCCTGCAGCCGGTACACGTCCTGGATCTCGCGCACCAGATAGTCGGCGAGCGCGGTCACGCCCAGGAGCCGCAGGATATCGTGCGGATTGAGTTCGCCGTCGGCGATGACTTCGCCTTTCTCCACGCGCTCACCTTCGAACACGTTGACCGTGCGCCATTTGGGAATCAGCAGCTCGTGCTGTTCATTGCTGTCGTCGGTGATGATCAACCGCTGCTTGCCCTTGGTGTCCTTGCCGAACGCCACGGTGCCGGACACCTCGGCGAGGATCGCGGGTTCCTTGGGCTTGCGCGCCTCGAACAGGTCCGCGACCCGAGGCAGACCACCGGTGATGTCGCGCGTCTTGGTGGATTCCTGCGGGATGCGTGCGATCACGTCGCCCACGCCCACGCGCGCGCCGTCCTCGACCGAGACAATCGCCCCGGGCGGCAGCTGGTAGTACGCCGGAATTTCCGTGCCCGCGAGCAGCAGTCCGCGGCCCTTGTCATCCACGAGCCGCACCGTGGGACGCAAATCCTTGCCGAGCGTGCCGCGCATCTTGGGGTCGGTGATCACGACACTGGAGAGGCCGGTGACTTCATCCACCTGGCGGTTGACGGTGATGCCTTCAACAAAATCGTGGAACTGCAGCGTACCGGCCACTTCGGTGACCACCGGGTGGGTGTGAGGATCCCAGGTGGCAGCGAGTTGTCCGGCTTCGGCTTTGGCGCCTTCGGCCAATAGGATGCTTGCACCGTACGGGATCTTGTAACGCTCGCGCTCGCGCCCGAATTCGTCGATGACCCCGAGTTCACCGGAACGCGACACCGCCACCCAGTGTCCTTTGGCGTGCTTCACGGTCTTGATATTGTGCAGCTTGACGGTGCCCGCGGCCTTGATTTCGACGCTCGAAATCGCCGCCGCACGCGAAGCCGCGCCGCCGATGTGGAAGGTGCGCATAGTCAGCTGCGTGCCCGGCTCGCCGATGGACTGCGCCGCAATCACACCCACGGCCTCGCCGATGTTGACACGCATGCCACGCGCCAGATCGCGACCGTAGCATTGCGCACACACGCCATAGCGCGTTTCACAGGTGATCGGTGAGCGCACTTTCACGCGATCCACGCTCAGCTCTTCGAGTTTTTCCACCCAGCGCTCGTCCAGCAACGTGCCGGCTTCCACCAGCAGCTTCTTGGTCCCCGGGGTCTGTACGTCTTCGGCCAGCACCCGCCCCAGCACGCGCTCGCGCAAGGGCTCGACCACATCGCCGCCCTCAACGATAGGCTTCATGAACAGACCCTCGTGGGTACCGCAATCCACTTCGGTGACCACCAGATCCTGAGCCACGTCCACCAGCCGCCGCGTCAGATAACCGGAGTTCGCGGTTTTCAGGGCGGTATCCGCCAGACCCTTGCGCGCGCCATGCGTGGAGATGAAGTACTGCAGCACGTTCAGGCCTTCGCGGAAGTTCGCGGTGATCGGCGTCTCGATGATGGAGCCGTCCGGCTTGGCCATGAGGCCACGCATGCCCGCAAGCTGCCGGATCTGCGCGGCGCTGCCGCGTGCGCCGGAATCCGCCATCATGTAAATGGAATTGTAGGACGGCTGGCGCAGCTTGTTGCCCTTGTGGTCGGCGACCTCCTCGGTGCCGAGTTTGTCCATCATGGCTTTGGCCACCTGCTCGTTGGTGCGCGACCAGATGTCCACCACCTTGTTGTAACGCTCGCCGTTGGTCACCAGTCCCGAGGCGTACTGGTTCTCGATTTCCTTCACTTCGACCTCGGCGCCGCGCAGGATGCGGCCCTTCTCGTCCGGCACCACCATGTCGTTGACGCCGATGGACACGCCGGCCCGCGTCGCGTAATTGAAACCCGTGTACATGAGCTTGTCGGCAAACACCACAGTTTCCTTCAGGCCCACGCGCCGATAACAGGCGTTGATGAGCGCGGAGATGGCCTTCTTGGTCAGGTCGCGGTTGATGAGTTCGAAGGCCAGGCCCTTGGGCAGGATGTCCGAAAGCAGTGCGCGGCCCACGGTGGTTTTCACGCGGCGCGTGCGGGTTTCGAAGCTGCCGTCGTCCCGGATCACGTGATCCGTGACGCGCACCTGAACGCGCGCCTGCAGGTCCACCTCGCGGTTTTCCCAGGCGCGATGTGCCTCGGCGACATCGGCGAACATCGCGCCCTCGCCCTTGGCATTGACGCGCTCGCGCGTCATGTAATACAGGCCCAGCACTACGTCCTGCGACGGCACGATGATGGGGTCGCCGTTCGCAGGCGACAGGATGTTATTAGAGCTCATCATGAGCGCACGCGCTTCGAGTTGCGCTTCCAGCGACAGCGGCACGTGCACCGCCATCTGGTCGCCGTCGAAGTCCGCGTTGAACGCGGTACACACCAGCGGATGCAGCTGGATGGCCTTGCCCTCGATGAGCAAGGGCTCGAAGGCCTGGATACCCAGCCGGTGCAGTGTGGGCGCGCGATTCAGCATCACCGGATGCTCGCGGATCACCTCTTCGAGGATGTCCCAGACTTCCGGGCCCTCGCGCTCGACCATTTTCTTGGCCGCCTTGATGGTGGTGGCCATGCCGCGCAGTTGCAGCTTGGAGAAGATGAACGGCTTGAACAGTTCCAGCGCCATCTTCTTCGGCAGACCGCACTGGTGCAGCTTCAGGCCCGGGCCCACCACGATCACCGAGCGTCCCGAGTAGTCCACGCGTTTGCCGAGCAGGTTCTGGCGAAAACGCCCCTGTTTGCCCTTGATCATGTCGGCCAGCGACTTGAGCGCGCGCCTGTTGGAGCCGGTGATGGCGCGGCCGCGGCGGCCGTTGTCCAGCAACGCGTCCACCGACTCCTGCAGCATGCGCTTTTCGTTGCGCACGATGATATCCGGCGCGTTCAGCTCCAGCAGCCGCTTCAGGCGGTTGTTGCGGTTGATGACGCGGCGATACAGGTCATTGAGGTCGGAGGTGGCAAAGCGCCCGCCGTCCAGCGGCACCAGTGGGCGCAAATCCGGCGGCAGCACCGGCAGCACCGTCATCACCATCCACTCCGGTTTGTTGCCGGATTCAATGAACGATTCCATGAGTTTCAGGCGTTTCGCCAGACGCTTGATCTTGGTCTCGGAATGCGTGTCCGCGATGTCTGCGTGCAGCTTGGCGGCTTCCTTCTTGAGATCAATGCTCTTCAACAGTTCGTAGACGGCTTCCGCACCCATGCGTGCGTCGAAATCGTCACCGTGTTCCTCGATGGCCTCGAGATAGGACTCGTCCGAGAGCAGCTGGCCGCGCTCCAGCGGCGTCATGCCCGGATCGATCACCACGAAAGCTTCGAAGTACAGCACGCGCTCGATCTCGCGCAAGGTCATGTCGAGCATCAGCCCGATGCGCGACGGCAGCGACTTCAGGTACCAGATGTGCGCCACCGGCGAGGCCAGCTCGATGTGGCCCATGCGCTCGCGGCGCACTTTGGCCACGGTGACTTCGACGCCGCACTTCTCGCAGATCACGCCGCGGTGCTTCAGGCGCTTGTACTTGCCGCACAGGCACTCGTAGTCCTTGACCGGGCCGAAAATCTTGGCGCAAAACAGGCCGTCGCGCTCCGGCTTGAAGGTGCGGTAATTGATGGTCTCGGGCTTCTTGACCTCGCCGAAGGACCAGGAGTGGATCAGCTCCGGCGACGCCAGGCCGATGCGCAGCGCGTCGAAGTCCTCGACCTGGCCCTGTTGCCTCAACAGCTTGAGTAAATCTTTCATGTTTGCTTCACCGCCAATTTACTGGTTGCAATGCTCGCCGCGGGAACGCCTCTCAGTCCTGTTCCAGCTTGATATTGATGGCCAGCGAACGAATTTCCTTGACCAGCACGTTGAAGGACTCCGGCATGCCGGCCTCCATGCGATGGTCGCCATCCACGATGTTCTTGTACATCTTGGTACGCCCCACGGTGTCGTCGGACTTGACCGTGAGCATCTCCTGCAGCGTGTAGGCCGCACCGTAAGCTTCCAGCGCCCAGACTTCCATTTCACCGAAGCGTTGTCCGCCGAACTGCGCCTTGCCGCCCAACGGCTGCTGCGTCACCAGCGAGTACGGCCCGGTGGAACGCGCGTGCATCTTGTCATCCACCAGATGGTTGAGCTTGAGCATGTACATGTAGCCCACGGTTATCAGCCGCTGGAACGCTTCGCCGGTGCGCCCGTCGTAAAGCGTGGTCTGGCCGGATTCGGGCAGGCCCACGATGCGCAGCAGGTGCTTGATTTCATCCTCGCTGGCACCATCGAACACCGGCGTGGCCACCGGCATGCCTTCGCGCAGGTTCTCCGCCAGTGCGTTGATCTCCGTGTCGTTGAACGCCGCGAGGTCTTCCTTGCGCCCACCGGTGCGGTTGTACACCTGCTCCAGGAATTTGCGCAGTTCCTCGACCTTGGCCTGCTCGTCCAGCATGCGGCCGATCTTCTGGCCGATGCCTTTCGCAGCCCAGCCCAGATGGGTCTCGAGGATCTGGCCGATGTTCATGCGCGAAGGCACGCCCAGCGGATTGAGCACCACGTCCACCGGCGTGCCGTCCGCCATGTAGGGCATGTCCTCGACCGGCACAATCATGGAGATCACGCCTTTGTTGCCATGGCGGCCGGCCATCTTGTCGCCCGGCTGCACCCGGCGCTTGACCGCGAGATACACCTTGACCATCTTGATCACGCCCGGCGCCAGATCGTCGCCCGCGGTGATCTTGCGTTTCTTCTCTTCGTAACGACGCTCGAACTCGTGATGCTGGCCCTTGAGCGTGGTCGCAACTTTCTCGAGTTGCCCGTTGGCCTCGTCGTTTTTCAGCCGGATCTCGAACCAGTTCTCGCGCGGCAGTTCCTCGAGATAACTCTTGGTGATCTTGCTGCCGGCCTTGAGACCCTTGGGCCCGCCGTCCGCCACTTTGCCGAGTAGCATGCGCTCGACGCGCTGGAAAATGTCCTCCTCCAGGATGCGGCGCTGGTCGTTCAGGTCCTTGCGCACTTTCTCGAGTTCGGCCTTCTCGATGCTGAGCGCACGCGCGTCCTTGTCCACGCCGTCGCGCGTGAACACGCGCACGTCAATCACAGTGCCGTCCATGCCCGGCGGCACGCGCAGCGAGGTGTCCTTCACGTCGCTGGCTTTCTCGCCGAAAATGGCGCGCAGCAGTTTTTCCTCCGGCGTCAGCTGGGTCTCGCCCTTGGGCGTGACCTTGCCGACCAGGATATCGCCGGCTTTGACCTCGGCGCCGATGAACGCGATGCCGGTTTCGTCCAGCTTGCCGAGCGCGCCTTCCCCGACGTTGGGAATGTCGGCGGTGATTTCCTCGCTGCCGAGCTTGGTGTCGCGCGCCACGCACGCCAGCTCCTCGATGTGGATGGTGGTGAAGCGTTCCTCTTCCACCACGCGCTCGGAGATCAGGATCGAGTCCTCGAAGTTGTAGCCGTTCCAGGGCATGAAAGCCACCAGCATGTTCTGGCCCAGCGCCAGTTCGCCGAGGTTCGTGGACGGTCCGTCGGCCAGCACGTCGCCGCGCGCCAGCGCTTCGCCCGGCTTGACCAGCGGCCGCTGGTTGATGCAGGTATTCTGGTTGGAGCGCGTGTACTTGGTGAGGTTGTAGATGTCCACGCCCGGCTCGCCGGCGTGGGTTTCCTCGTCATTGACGCGCACCACGATGCGGCCCGCATCCACGGAATCTACGCTGCCGCCGCGCTTCGCGACCACCACCACGCCCGAGTCAATCGCCACGGTGCGCTCAATGCCGGTGCCGACCAGCGGCTTCTCGGTACGCAGCGTGGGTACCGCCTGGCGCTGCATGTTCGAGCCCATGAGCGCGCGGTTGGCGTCGTCATTCTCGAGGAAGGGAATGAGTGCCGCCGCCACCGACACGAGCTGCTTGGGCGAGACATCGACGAATTCGATGTCGGTCGGCCGCGCCATCACGAACTCGCCGCCCTTGCGGCAGGAGATGAGGTCCTCGACAAACCGATCCTTGTCGTCGACCTTCACGTTCGCTTGGGCGATCGTGTACTTGCCCTCGTCCATCGCCGATAGATAGACCGCCTGGTCGGTCACC
>JBOIAZ010000153.1:0-25420 GCA_050739175.1 Gammaproteobacteria bacterium | reverse complement strand
GATAGCCGCCGCGCCGTTTCCGGCGAGTACCTAGCTGTTTGATGGTGAAATGAAATCCGCCGGCCCCTGCGGTTGATCCTGCAAGCGCACCCGGCTCAAGGGTAGGCACCGGGGATAATGCTTCTGCAGAAACGTGATGAGTTGTTCGCGCACCAGGCAGCGCAGATCCCAAGCATCGCCGCTGTTGGCGGCGCTCATGAGTGCCCGCAGCTCCATGGTCTGCGCCGTGGCATTCGTCACCTGTAGTCCCCAGACTTTCCGATCCCACTGCTTGCTGCCTTCGAGAATCTGCAGCAATTCGCGCCGTAAAGGCTCAAGCGGCAGAGTGTAATCCACGTACAGGAACACCGTGCCGAGCAGGTCAGCGGTATGCCGCGTCCAGTTCTGGAAGGGTTGCTCGATGAAGTAAGAGAGCGGCACGATCAGCCGCCGCTCGTCCCAGATCTTCACCACCACGTAGGTGGTGCGGATCTCCTCGATGCGCCCCCACTCGCCCTGCACGATTACCACATCGTCCAGTCGGATGGGCTCACTGAGTGCCACCTGCAGGCCGGCAAGCAGGTTGCCGATGGCCGGGCGCGCCGCCAATCCCATGATAAGGCCGGCCGCGCCCGCCGAGGCAAACAACGCGGCGCCGACAGCGCGTACTTCCGGGAACGTGATGAGCATGGCGGCCAGCGCCAACACTGCGATCAGCGCCACGATGATGCGGCGGATGATTTGCACCTGGGTGTGCAACTGGCGCGCCCGCAGGTTGTCGGCAGTATCGAGCGGATGACGCCGGATCAGCAGCTCCCGCCAGATGTCGAAGCAGGCGATGCAGAACCATGCGCCCGTGGCGATGGCGATGAGCTCGAAAAAGTGCGCGACGACCGCCATCGGCCGATCCGCCAACGGCAAAGTCAGCAGCACCAGCCGGGCTGCGACGGCGGATGTCAGCCATCGCATCGGCCGGCGCAGGCGCTGACTGGCAATCTGCAGCGTGGGCTCCGGCATGCGACTGAGCAATTTGAAGCTGACCTCCGAGGCCAGCACTACCACCATCACGGTCAGCACCAGGCTGACCAGCGATACGAGCCATCCGGGGAGTGCATGCATGATTTGCAGCATGGTCACTGGTCTCCAATAAGCACCGATCCCTGGAGCGCGGTGAACGGGTCGGTCACCAGCCTGGTCGGGATGTCTTCAAGGTAACGGCTCCAGCTGTGCTTACCGATGAACGCCGCGCGAAACACCGATTCCCAATGTTCCGTCCCGACGCTTTGCAGCACTCCGCCGGCCAGATACACGCCACCGCGGGCATTGAGCGTCAACGCCAGATTGCCGGCGACGCTTCCCAGCAGCCTGACGAAGACCTCCAATGTTTCCCGTGCCGGCGATTCGCCGTGAGCCGCGCTTTGCATGATGCGCTCCGGGGGGTGGATGCGGTTTCTGCGACCGGCGCCAGGGCCGAGTACAGTCGCTGCAGCCCCCGGCCCGGAGAGCACGTCCTCGATGCTCAGGCGCCCGCCGGCTTGGGAGGCAAGCTGCTCCAGCAGGCGCCGCGTCGGCGGCCAACGTCGCGTGTCCACCCTCGCTCGCCACGGCGAGCCAGCGCTCTCCGGTCCACGCCAGTCCCGCCATACCGAGCCTGGTGCCCGGCCCGGGGAGCGCCCGGGCGGCGTGTTCCTGCGACGTACTCGCGCCTAGCTTGTGCAAGCTGCAAGCTTCCAGTCCGCGCAGAGCGAGGGCCAGAGCGGCAAAGTCATTCAGCAGGCGCATGTGCCGCACGCCAAGTTGCGTTTCCAGAGCGGCGCAGTCCAGCTCCCAGTCGAAGTTGGTGAGCCGCACGCGTGTGCCGCAGACGGGGGCCGCCACCGCGAAGCATGCCGCGCTGAACTCGGGGCGCAACGCGAGCTCCCGCAGGTAATCGTGCAGCAGCGCGGCGAAGCCCGCGTAGTCGTGATTGGAAACAGGCGCGCGTGTTGCGGGCGCCGGCCGTCGTAGAGGGCGAGCCGCGTATGCGTGCCGCCCACCTCGCCCAGCAACAGGCTCATGCGCCCGCGGTCTCCGCCAGCGCGTGCACGAATGCCTGCGCCCAGTGATGGATGTTATTTTCCCGAAGCACTTTCATCATGTCTGACCAGCGCTCGCGGCGCTCCTCCACCGGCATGCTGAGCGCCTGCGCCAGGCCTTCGGCGATCTGCTCCGCGTCGTAGGGATTCACAATCAGCGCGCCCTTGAGTTCCTGTGCTGCGCCCGCCAGCGACGACAGCACCAGTACCCCGGGATCGTGCACGGGCTGCGCGGCGATGAATTCCTTGGCCACGAGATTCATGCCGTCGCGCAGCGGCGTCACCAGACCGACGTGCGCCAGGGAAAGGAATCCCATGATCGTCCGACGTGGAAACCCGCGGGTCATGTAGCGCAGCGGTAACCAGTCGTACTCGGCGTAGCGTCCGTGAATGTCCCCGGCGATGGCATTGAGTTCGCGGCGGATACTGTCGTACTCGGGAACCTCGGTGCGCGACAGCGGCGCGATCTGGAACAGCACCACCTGCCGGCGGAATGCCGGCCAGTGCTCCAGCAGCTGCCCGTAGGCACGGAAACGGCCGGGCAGACCCTTGCTGTAGTCCAACCGGTCCACGCCGATGATCAGCTGTCTGCCGGTGAGGCTCGCCTCCAGACGCTTGCCGTGCGGTCCGCGGCGCCCGTGCGCCGCCATTTGCGCTACTTCATCTACGTCAATGCCGATGGGGAAAGGCCGCACTCCCACATGCCGGCTGCCGTAACTCACCGCGTGCTCCTCCACCCGCGCCTCCGGCACACACAGCCGCACCGCGCCCAGGAACGCTTCACAGTCAAATGCTGTCTGGAAGCCGAGCAGGTCATAGTCCAGCAGCGCGCGCACCAACTCCCGGTGTGGTGGCAAGGCGCGCAATGTATCCGGGCAGGGAAAGGGAATGTGCAGGAAAAATCCCAGGGGAGATCTGACCCCGGCTTCCCGCAGCCGCGCACCCAGAGTCAGCAGATGGTAGTCATGCGCCCAGATGAGCGGCGCATCGCTGAGCAACGGCAGCAGTTGCTGGGCAAAACGCGCATTGGTTTCCAGATAGGTCTGATATTCGCTGCGTTTGAAGTGCAGCAGGTTGAGACGCGAGTGGCACAGCGGCCACAGGCAGCGGTTGGCAAAGCCCACGTAATAATCGTCGTACTCGCGACGCGTGAGCGGCACGGTGGCGTAGCTGACCGCGCCGTCGTGGCGCAGTCCCGGAGGCGAATCCGCGGTTTCCGCCACGCGGCCGTTCCAACCAAACCACAGACCGCCCGCGGATTTGAGCGCCCGCAGCAAACCGGTGGCGAGTCCGCCCTGGGCGCTGCCGCGACGGCCGGGCAGCGCCACACGGTTTGAGACCACCACCAGGGAGCTCAAAACGCCTCCTCCCAGGGCGCGCTCAGCATCAGTGCCGAATGGATGATGCCCACCATGCTGTAGATTTGCGGAAAGTTGCCCCACAGTTCGCCGCTTACCGGATCAATGTGTTCCGACAACAGGCCCAGCCGGGTACGCCGCGCCAGCATGTGCTCGAAAATAACGCGCGCCTCCGCCTGCCGGCCGAGCTGCGCCAGCGCGTTGATGTACCAGAAGGTGCACAGGGTGAAGGCGTTCTGCGGGGCGCCGAAATCGTCGGCCTGCACGTAGCGAAAAATGTAGTCGCCGCGCTTCAGATGGCGTTCCACTGCGCTCACTGTGCCGGCAAAGCGCGGGTCCGCAGCAGGTACCAGTCCCAATTCCGCCAGCAGCAGCAGGCTCGCGTCCAGCGAATCGCCGCCGAAGGTGGCGGTGAAACTGCTGAGTTTGCGGTTCCAAGCCTGCTCCAGAATCGCCCCGCGCAACTCGGCCGCGCGGCCTGCCCACCGGGCGGCGTGCTCCGTCTGGCCGAGATGTCTGCCGATTCGGGCCAGCCGGTCGCAGGCGGCCCAGCACATGACGCTTGAAAACGTGTGCACCCGCTCTTCGCCGCGCAGTTCCCACAATCCCGCATCCGGTTGGTTGAAGAGCCGCACAGCGGTTTCCCCCAGAGCCTCAAGCCGTGCATACAACGCCACATCCCCCGGCCGGTCCAGGCGCTGGTCGTAAAAGGCCTGGGCGGCGGCCAGCACCACGGCACCGTACACATCATGTTGGTGCTGACGGTAAGCGTCGTTGCCGATCCGCACGGGACCGATGCCGCGGTATCCGGGGAGCGTCGCCACGGTGCGCTCGTCCAAATCGGAGCGGCCGTTGATGCGGTACACCGGCCGCAGATGGTTGTGAGCAGATCCAGCGCTGATGTTGATAACGTAGCGCAGGTAATCCTCCATGGTACGCGTAGCCCCGAGGCGGTTGAGCGCATTCACCACGAAGTAGCTGTCGCGCAACCAACAGAACCGGTAATCCCAGTTGCGTTGCGAACCGGCGCTTTCCGGAATCGAAGTAGTGGCCGCGGCGATCACCGCGCCGGTGTCCTCGAAAGTACTGAGCTTGAGGGTGATAGCGGAGCGGATCACTGCTTCCTGCCATTCGAGCGGCAACGCCAGATAACGCACCCACTCGCGCCAGTAATTCACGGTCTCGGCGTAAAACTCGCGCGCCACTGCTTCCACATCGCGGGCCACGCTTTCATCCGGACCCAGGATCATCACCAGATCGTGATCCACCAGCAACGGCGTTTCGTCCATGACCGCGGTGAGCGAGACATTGGTGGTCAAACGCAGCACCAGCTCGGGCAACAGATAGCGGATGTGATTGCTGCCGGAGGTCGAATCCGGACTGCACGCCCCATAATTGCTGCTGGGACGCAGCCGCAGAGTGAGGTGCGGCCGGCCGTGCAGCGGTCTGATCTGCCGGATGATGGTGGTGGGGCGGAAAATGCGGCCGTAATGCTTGAAGCGCGGAGCGAAATCGGTGATTTCTAAAACCCCGCCGTGGCTGTCGTGCAGCGTGGTCACCAGCACCGCAGTGTTGCGTTCATAGTGTTGTTCCGCGGCGGCTAAATCCGCTAGCTCCACGCGAAAAAAGCCGCGCTGTGCGTGCTCGTCCTGCAGCAGCGAGCAGAACACCGGATCGCCGTCGAAACGCGGCAGGCAGGCCCAAACCATTTCCGCGCGTTCGTCCACCAGCGCGCAGAATGTGCCGTTGCCGATCATCCCCAGCTCGAGAGTGCGCATCAGGTCGCCTCCAGATGCTCAAACTGTCCGTCGGCACAGGAGGCGAGCCATTTCAGCACCGCAGCGGAATCCTTGAGCCGCCAATGGGCCCGGGTGCTCTCCTCGCCGACCTTGACGCTGACGCCGTGCAGGGCATTCACTCCGGCAAATCCGTCTTCGTCGGTGGCGTCATCGCCGATGAACAAAGGTACGCGACCGGCGAAAGGCGTTTCCGACAAAAAGGCCCGCACCGCGCTGGCCTTGTTGATCGCCGTCGGACGCAGCTCCAGGACTTGTTTTCCTGACAGCAACACCCACTGCGGGTGTTTCACGAGGGTTTGGCGCAGCGCCGCCGCCAGTGCCGGCCCGCGCTGCGGCGCGCGGCGGTAATGCAGAGCCAGCGACAGGCCTTTGTCTTCTAGCAACAATCGCGGGTCGTCGTGCGCAAGCCGTTGCAGGTAGGCGCGCAGCTTGCCGAACGCGCCATGGTCTATGGCGGCGTGCATGAGCCGGCCCGCGGCGTCACGGCGTTCGCCGCCGTGCTGGCCGGCGGCGGGAAAGCGGTGCGGCGAGAATAGATGGTCGAGTTCGGCAAGCGGCCGGCCGCTGATCAGCGCGAGCGCACCGCCTGCGGTTACAGATAGCTTTGCGAGCAGCGCGCACAGGGCACCGGACGGTGACACCGCCGCCGGTGTCTCCGCGATCGGCAACAAGGTACCGTCCACGTCGAGAAACCATGCCAGCTCGGCGGGATTGTCGGGCAGATTGTATAAGGCAGGATCAGGCATGCGCCCGGCGGATAGTTAATTGGGGAACCAACTGCAGCCCGCGCGGCGCTGCAGGTTCTGGCATTATGACGACATCCGCAGACGAATGCAAAGACTAGCACGCTTGTGCGATCCGCGCGCTCGTGATGCGCCGCTCAACTGCGCAAGCCCACGCCGCGGTTGAGCAGCAGCAGGCTGAAGGCAAACAGCCCCAGGATGAACAGCAGGATGATGGCGTAGGCGGTGCCGATGCCGATGTCTGAAACCCCGAGAATGCCGTAGCGGAAGGCGTTCACCATGTAGAGAATGGGATCGAGCCTGGACACGTTCTGCCAGAACACCGGCAGCAGATGGATGGAATAGAACACCCCGCCGAGATAGGTGAGCGGCGTGAGGATGAAGGTGGGAATGATGGTCACATCGTCGAATTTTTTCGCGTAGATCGCGTTGATGAGGCCGCCGAGCGAAAACAGCACCGCGGTCAGGATCACGACCGAGACCGTGATCAGCGGATGCACCAGGTGCAGACGCGTGAAGAACAGCGCGATGATGGTGATCAGGATGGCCACCAGGATGCCGCGCACCAAGCCGCCCATCATGTAGCCCAGGATGATCATGTAATTCGGCAGCGGCGAGACCTGCAATTCCTCGATGTAGTGGCCGAACTTGGCGCCGAAGAACGACGACACCACGTTCACGTAGGAATTGTTGATCACCGACATCATGATGAGCCCCGGCGCGATGTAGGCCATGTAGCTGTAGCCGCCCATCTGACCCACACGGCTGCCGATGAGGCCGCCGAAGATGATGAAATACAGGGTCATGCTGATGGCCGGTGGCACCAGCGTCTGAATCCAGATGCGCAGCACCCGCATCACCTCCTTGATGACGATGGTCTGGAAGCCGATGTAGTTTTCGTGCAGGCGGGAGCTGTGCATTTCAGCCCTTGCCTTCCACCAGACGCACGAACAGCTCCTCCAGGCGGTTGACCTTGTTGCGCATGCTGAGCACCTGGATGTCGTCTTTCGAGAGCAGCTCGAACAGCGCGTTGATGTTCTGGGATTTGCTGACTTCAACCTCCAGAGTGGTGTCGTCCACCTGGGTGACGGCGTAACCATCGAGCGGCGGCAACTGGGCGAGCGGCCGGCGCAGATTCAGCACGAAAGTCTCGGTGCGCAGTTTTTCCAGCAGCTCGCGGGTGCGCCCTTGGATGATGATTTCGCCATGGTCAATGATGGCCACGCGCCGGCACAGGTTCTCGGCCTCCTCGAGGTAATGCGTGGTGAGAATGATGGTGATGCCTTCGCGGTTGATTTTCTTGAGGAAGTCCCACATGGAGCGGCGAATTTCGATATCCACGCCGGCGGTCGGCTCGTCCAGGATCAGGAGGCGGGGCTCGTGTACCAGGGCGCGCGCGATCATCAGGCGGCGTTTCATGCCGCCGGAAAGATTGCGGGAAATGTCGTCGCGCTTGTCCCACAGCGAAAGCTGCTGGAGGTATTTTTCCGCACGCTGCTTAGCGAGCGCGCGGGGAATGCCGTAAAACCCCGCCTGGTTGACCACGATGTCGAAGGGCTTCTCGAACTGGTTGAAATTGATTTCCTGCGGTACCAGTCCGATGCAGGACTTGGCCCGGTCCATGTGGGTGTCAATGTCGTGATCAAACACTTTGACCGTACCGCCGGTCTTGTTGACCAGCGAGGTGACGATGCCGATGGTGGTGGTCTTGCCCGCGCCGTTCGGGCCGAGCAGCGCGGTGAACTCACCCTCGCCGACTTCGAAATCAATGCCCTTGAGCGCAACCACGCCGTTGCTGTAGGTTTTGGTGAGGCCGTGAATGCTGAGCGCTTGCATAACCGGTAAGCGTAAAAAACCGCGGGAAACCGCGGTCTGACGGGGCGCAATCATAGCATGCGAAAATACGAATGCCCGTGCCGTGTCGCGGACAACGTGCGCTGTGCTCCGGCGGTCTGACAATTCTGTGGCATAGTGCCGGCATGCGTGGAACGGCATGAATCTGCGGCAACACAAGCTGGCGCGGCTGACCCTGGCGTTGCTGAGCGAGGGTATGACGCCCCACAAGATCGCCCTGACGCTGGCCCTGGGAGTGATGCTGGGCGCGATGCCGGTGCTGGGTACCACGACGATTCTGTGTGCCGTCGCCGCGGTGATTTTTCGACTCAATCTGCCGCTGATTCAGGCCGTGAATTTCCTGGCCTATCCGCTGCAACTGCTGCTGCTGATTCCTTTCATGCAGGCCGGCCAATGGCTGTTTCGCCAGCCGCCCTTGCCGTTCACCCGCGACGAGCTGTGGCAACTGCTGCACTCCGGTTGGCGACACGCAATCGAACAGCTCTGGCTCTACAGCCTGCACGGCGTGGTGGCCTGGCTGCTTCTGGGCGGCGCGGGCGCGCTGCTTGTTTACGTGATCCTGCGCCCGATTCTCGGCTCTACGCTCAACCACCGGCGCGCCGGGCACAAGCCGGCGGCTAACGGATCGTGAAGCGCTCGCCGGGTTTGAGACCCAGCTTGGCTGCCATGCCCGCATTCAGTTCCAGCACATATTCGGCCGGCGCGGCGCTCGCGTAAGTGGGGCAGGGATCGGCCTTGCAGGGAGGCGTGTCGGCGGATACGTTGATAAGCCGCTTGTGGGCGTCAAAAAAAATGATGTCGAGCGGGATCAGCGTGTTCTTCATCCAGAAATAGCGTGGACCGGAATCGGGAAACATGAACAGCATGCCGTGGTCCGCAGCCATGCGCGTACGGAACATGAGCCCGCGTTCGCGCGTCGCATCGGTGGCGGCGATCTCCACCGTGAAACGCTGGTACCCGAGTTCAATTTTTTCGGTTGCATGCGTGGCCGCCTGAGACCAGACGGGCATCAGCGTGGCGACCAGCAACAGGCCGCAGGACAGGCAGATTGGGACAATGGCAAATCGTTTGAGCATGGAAGTGACTCCGGCAATCAAGTGATGGGCGTTCCCGGCGGCTGGCGGGTGAAATCCTCCGGCGAGGCATCGCGCGTCAGGCGGTACACGCCTTCGCGCACCATGCGCCGCATGACGATATCCACGATCGTGGTCTGGTTGGGCTTGATGAAATTCCCGAGATTCTCCGCCGAAGCCGTGAGCGTGGCGGGTTGATACAACACGAAACCCTCCTGCGGATAGGGAATCACGTGCAGGCCCAGGCCGTCGCAGGGCCGCAGGGCGGGACGCAGTGGCTTGTCCTTGTAGGTCACCGCTGCACTGCCCAGCATGCGCGCGTAGTTGAGGTAATAGGTAATGGTGCCGGGGTCCAGGTGATTGCGTTGCCGGTCGATGAAAAATCCCGGCGGCAGGCCGTTGGGACTGTTGTCCTTGCCGGTCAGAATCAAGTCGAAATCCCTGAGCGCATTGCCCTGATCGTCGCGCACCCGGAAAATCAGCATGCAACAGGGATCCACGATCACCTGGTGGTCGAACGGACCGATGACGCTGCGGTCTTCCACTTGTTCGCGCTGCTGCACTTCCGCGGTTTGTGCGCGAAAGCGGTCAAATACGTTGGCGTAATTTTCAGCCGTGGTCACGCGCAGGCACTGCAGGATCGCATCCAGCGTGGCATGCGGCGTGGCGTCCGCGGGAATGCTGCGCATGATGCCCATGCGCACGTCCGAATGGCACACGCCGGGAATCAGGGCGAACGGCACCGCCGGCGATAGCGTTGGGGCTTCGGGGTTGAGCCGCGGCGCGCTGAAGCCGAGCTTGGATTTTTTGTCAGTCACGGGCGCCATCTGTTCGAGGCGCACATGGGCGTAGTTCAGGTTCGCCGCAGCCACGCGGATCACGCCGTCGGAGCCCATCTCCGCGGTATAGCTGTTGACGAAATCGTAGAGCTTGGGATCGTGTGACTGGCCCGAGAGCACGAACGGGAAGAATCCCTGCGGGCCGATGTACGCCGCGCCTTGTTGCAACCATTCGAGATTGAGCGCCAGGTTTTGGGCGCTGCCGAGTTCCAGCCAGTCGAGCACGCCGGTGCCCACGTCCACGCCTTCGAACCAGGCCTTGAGGCGCGAAAGTTTGGACAGTCCGAGCTGCACCAGCGCCGAGCCGAAGTTCGCCGGCGCCAGCATGATGAGATGGCTCAACGGCGGAGATTTCTTGCCGGCGCCAAGGTAGAAATGCTGCAGCCAGGCGCGCACCACCGCTGCGCCGGTGGAATGCGCGATGCAGGCGAAACGCCGCCCGGTTTGCAGCGCATCGCCCACTTCGCGTTCCAGCGCTGCCTGGAAGGCGTGCGCGATATCGGGAATGGTAACTTCGTTGTGGAAGCTGATGTATTCCGACAACCAGAGGTTGCGCACATCCAGATCCAGGTCCGGAGCGCGGCGCACTTCCCGTTTCAGACGCTCCGGCAACCCGCCGTAGGTATCGGTATTGCGCACGCTCCAGCCGTGCACCAGGACCACCGTACGTTTCTGTCGTGCCATGCCAGCTCCCGGTATTCGATCCGCAGTTTGAATTGCGGGTCTGTGCCCATATTAACCCGTGGGTCCGGCACCCAGCGCGACCGTCAAGGGTACGGTGCTATGATTGCGCGCAATTCCAGCTCATTGGAATGAGAGGCTCTGCCATGTTCAGTCAGCCCGTACGCAAATTGACCGCCTTGGCCGCCGTATTCAGTTGCACGCTGCTGCTGGCCGGTTGCGGCATCAACGCCATTCCGGCCCAGAAGCAGGCGGTGACTGCCGCCTGGAGCCAGGTGCTGAACGAATACCAGCGGCGCACGGATCTGGTGCCCAACCTGGTGGCCACCGTCCGTGGCTATGCCACGCATGAGGCCGAGGTACTGGAAGCGGTAACCAATGCCCGCGCCAAAGTCACGCAGACGCAGATTCCCGCCAACATCCTCACCAATCCGCAAGCGTTTCATCAATTTGAACAGAACCAGGCGACGCTGAGCGGTGCGCTCTCGCGCCTCATGGTGGTGACGGAAAATTATCCGAATCTCAAAGCCAGCCAGAACTTCCTGGTGTTGCAGGCGCAGCTCGAAGGCACCGAGAACCGCATCGCGGTGGCGCGGCGCGATTACATTCTGGCGGTGCAGGAGTATGACACCACGCTCACCACCATACCCGGGCGCTGGTATCACTCGATGTTCTACAGCACCTACCAGCCGGTGCAGAACTTCACGATCTCGGAACAGGCGCAGCAGGCGCCCAAGGTCAACTTCTCAGGCACGCCGTGAGAAACACCGCCGGTTTTCTGACTGTGGCGTTGCTGCTGGCCGCATCGCCCGCGTTTGCCGCAGGCAATGTGCTCGATGCCGGCATGCCACCGTTCCCGGCGTTGACCGGTCCGGTGGTGGATACCGCGCATCTCTTGCCGGCCAATGTGTTCAACTCGCTGTCACAACAACTGGCGGCGTATTCCCAGAACACCGGCACGCAGTTGGTGGTGGTGACGGTGCCGACGCTCCGCGGCTACCCCATCGAATACTGGGGGTATCAGCTCGGCCGCCACTGGGGCATCGGCGTAAAGGGCAAGAACAACGGCGCGTTGCTGATCGTGGACGCGGGCGAGAAGCAGATGCGCATCGAAGTGGGTTACGGCCTCGAGGGCACACTCACCGACGCGCAGAGTTTCGAGATCATTCACAACATCATCGCGCCGCATTTTCAGAAAGGCGATTATTCAGGCGGTATCACTGCGGGCGTGCAGGCGATTCTGGGCGCGCTCGGCCATGAGCAACAGGCCGTGCAACAGCAGAAAGTGCGTAACCGCTCCGGTACCGGCTTCCTGCTGCTGCTGATCATTGTGTTTGCACTCATTCCGCTGATCCGCGCGATTTTTTACCGCGGCGGTGGCGGACCGGGCGCACCCGGCATGCGCGGCAGCGGCATGGGCTGGCTCGGCTGGATGGCGCTCGGCATGCTGGGCGGCAGCCTGGGACGCGGCGGGTTCGGCGGGGGCTTCGGTGGCGGTGGCTTTGGCGGATTCTCCGGCGGCGGCGGTTCCTTCGGCGGCGGCGGCGCCTCGGGCGGGTGGTAAAAATGATTCTTCGTCTTCGTCCCTTCTCCCCCTTTGGGGGTGAAGCGGAATAGCCGAAGCATCGCTTCGGCCCGCTGAACGGGTGGCCAGGGATGGCCACCCTGGAGTTCAAGTGGTACAGGATGCACCACGCGGAACAGGAAGGATGAGGGGCAAATAATGAAGGAATTGGCATGATCAAATTCCCCGACGCCGACAAGGCGCGCATCACCGCCGCCATCCACGCAGCGGAGAAAAATACCAGCGGCGAATTCGTGGCGGTGGTGGCGCGCGTCAGCGATCATTACGTGTTTCTGCCACTGCTGTGGGCGGCGGTTGCCGCGCTGATTCTGCCGGGCATCCTGTATCTGGCTTCCGTGCCGCTTGCCTGGGTGCACATCTATCAGATCCAGCTCCTGCTGTTCATCGTGCTGGCGCTCGTGTTCCTGTTCGTGCCGGAATTGCATCTGCAGCTGGTGCCGCGGCGGGTGAAACATTCCCGCGCCCGGCGTTTGGCGCACGCACAGTTCTACGAGCAGGGTGTGCACATGACGCGTGAGCACTCCGGCGTGTTGTTCTTCGTGTCACTGGCGGAACATTACGTGGAAATCGTGGCTGACAAGGGCATCCACGAGAAACTCGGCGAAGCCCACTGGCAGGGCATCATCCAGACGTTCGTAACCGACGTGCAGGCCGGGCGCGTGGTGGACGGCTTCGTGGCCGCGATCGGCGCCTGCGGCGCCGCCATGGCCAAGCATTACCCGCCCGAGCCCGGCAACCCCGAAGAACTCTCGGACGGGCTGATTGAGATTTGAAAAGTGAGACGGGCGCGTGTATTTGAGTGGGTCGGCCATTGACAACCACTATAGGGGGGGGGGGTATATTCCGGTTAACTGCGAGGTAACAATACCTCGCAGGGTTTTCGCTGCCCTTATTTTGAGGAGCATTCACATGAAGAAATTACTCCCTGCCACTTTGTTTGCAATTCTATTGGGGCTGTCAGCTGCAGCCGTGTCGGCTAACGTCGAGTACAGTCAATTATCGGTCTGGAATCGCATTGAAATTGCTGTTCTTCAATTCTTCGGCTTTAACCATGTCCAGCCCAATAATGGCGGCATAACAAACTGCCCAGATCAGAAAGCACCTACCTGCACCTCAAAGCCCTGAGGCTTGGAGTCATTGGCATGATTTGAAACCAGTCCGCCTAGGCTTGGCTTAGGCGGGTTTTCTTATCGATATTGGATCAGCGTTGATAGGATATGAGTGTGACCTGTATGTGTAAACAGGGCAAACGACCGATATCTTTTTTTCTTATTCTTATGGTGTGCCTCGCTCAAGTTGGCATTCTTGCAGCGCATGCGGAGTCAATTGACACTAGAATTAATCACTACATCTCCATAGGCGAACAGTTTTCTAGGCAATTGATACAAGCGGAAATCAAGCAACAGAAGTTGATGGCAGGGAAAAAACAGCTCGATGCCGAAAGCGCTCGGCTTTCGAAAGATAAAGATGAGTATGCAGAGCTACTAAAGCGGCATAACAAACAAACTAACGAGCACAAGCATGAGCTTGAGATGCTGCGCAAACAATGTAACGAATACGGAGGACCCAACCGTCTGGAACAATTGGCGAAAAATGCGGATGCCGCCTCGCTGTCGTCAGGCTGCAGTGGTTTTTGTAACAATGGCAGCATGATTACCAATTCTGCGCAAGCCCCTGGTTATGTACGCCGGTGCAATGCCCGAATCGCCGCCTCTAACGAAAAAACGCTGCAGGATGCCATAGACCGCGTTTCGCTTCTCGATAAGAATACGCAGCTTGCTGCGCGAACTTTCAATCTCAATTCCAAAATTTTTAGCTGGAATCGAGGCGAAGTAGACGTAGTAGACACAATCAATAATATTTACATTAGTCTGAACGCTTGGCAGCAGGAGGCGGAAGCATTTATGCAATCATCCGAATTCCAGAGAGAGATTTTTCGAGCCAACGCCCGCGATGTCTGCACGACTCCTGAAATATCTGGTTCCCCTGAACAAAAGTCCAGACGAATCAGCGCTTATATTTTGGGCTGCCTAGAAACCGTGGGAAGGTCACGCGATCATTACTAAAATAAGCAAGGACAGCACTTGTAGGCTCAATGCTGCCGTAACCAGGCATTACCCGCCCGAACCCGGCAACCCCGAGGAACTGTCCGACGGCCTGATCGAGATATAGGCCTGGGTGCTGATGCAGGAGCGATTTCAGTCGCGATGATCCTGCGCCGCGGCTAAAACCGCTGCTACAAATGTACGGCTATCAATTCTCCGTCAACGGCGCGAGATGCAATTCCACGCGTCGGTTTTGCGCCCGGCCTTCGGGCGTGGCGTTACTGGCGATGGGATTGGCCGCGCCGAATCCCTGCACCGCGATGCGCGCCGGCAGGATGCCCTGGGCTTCGAGATTGCCGGCCACCGCCTGAGCGCGCAGTTGCGACAGCATGAGGTTGTACTGCGGGCTGCCGGTGCTGTCGGTGAAACCGTCCGCGTCGATCAGCGTCTGGTTGTACTCCTTGAGCACCAGCGCCACCGAATGCAGCACGTTGGTGAACGCGGGATTGAGCTGGGAGCTGTTGGTCTGGAAGGTGATGTTGCCTGGCATGTTGAGGACGATGTCGTTGCCGTTGCGCGTTACCGATACGCCGGTACCGGCCAACTGCTGGCGCAGTTTGGCTGCCTGCACGTCCATGTAGTAGCCGATGCCCGCGCCGGTGAGCGCGCCGACGCCGGCGCCGATCAGTGCGCGCTTGCGGGCGCTGCCGCCGCCGATGAGCGCGCCGGCCACCGCGCCACCGACCGCGCCGATGGCGGCGCCCTTGGCGAGATCGCTGCTCTGCGGCTGGCCGGTGTAGGGATTGAGGGCGGTGCAGGCGCCGAGCGTCGTGACGGCGGCGAGCGCGATGACACTGGTGAAGATCAGCGGATGGCGTGCGTTCATGGCGGCTTCCTTGGAGGGGGCAATGGCGGTATTTTCTGACCGGTGCCGGCCGCCTGCAATCCCGGCGAGAATTCAGGCTTATTGGCGCGCGGCGTTGAGGTCCAGCTGTTCCGCGCTGGTCCTCGCATAGCCGCGCGGGCGGATGGCGACCGTATTGATGATGCGCGTGCACTGCGCACCGTCAGCGAGAAAATAGCCGTACTCGAAAGTGGGCGTGGCGCGCCCGTGGGCCGAGAGTTCCGCGGCAATGGCGGCTTCCTGTTCCCGTTGCATGTCGAAGCGCAATTCGAGATCCGTGCGTCCCGGCTTCTCGAAATCAATGCTCATGGCGCGCGTGAACACGGAATAACCGGGGAACACGCGCGCGCAGGCCAGCGCCGCGATCGGGTCGGCGAGCGCCGCCTGCCAGCCGCCGAACATGTCGCCCGACAGATTGCGCGAAAACGCGGTCAACGGCAGCTTCACGCGCACATGCCGCCAGTCGTCGCGCACCTCCAGCACCTTGACGTGCATCTTGAGGAACGGCGGGTACAGTTCCAGCCGGCGGGCTTCCGGCAGGAATCTGAGTTTGGCAATGAATTGCAGCAGGCCCATGCAGGCTCCTCGGAAAGCGCGCTATTCTAAAGCCAGAGCCACGGAGGCAGATCCATGCGCCCGGTACAAAGCTGGCTGGACGAATACGGCGAAAGCCATCGCACCAAGACCAATAAATCCATCCACTGGATTTGTGTGCCGCTGATTATGTTCTCTCTCATCGGACTGCTATGGTCCATTCCGGTTCCTTCCGGCTGGGCGCGGGTCTCGCTGCTCGTCAATTGGGGCGTGCTGTTGCTAATCGCAGCGCTGCTTTACTACTACGCGCTCGCCTGGCGGCTGGCGATCGGCATGATGCTGGTGGCGGCGATCATCGTTGCGATTGTGTATGGCGCGAGCCTGCTGTCTATACCTTTGTGGCTGTTGTCGGTGATTGTGTTCGTGCTCGCCTGGGCCGGCCAGTTCATCGGCCACAAGGTCGAGGGTAAGAAACCCTCTTTCTTCAAGGATCTGCACTTCCTGCTGATCGGCCCGTTGTGGCTGCTGGCCTTCGTGTACCGGCGATTCAATCTGGTTTACTGACCGCTGCCGGTGCCGCAGTGCGGGTCGTGTTTGCGGGTAGCGGCGACACTTGCAGTGTGTAAATGGCGTGGGTGTCGGAATCCTGTCCGAGCCCAGATTGCTTGTTTTCCTGAATCATGGTCATCGCCACTAATCGTCTGTCTATAACCTGCAATGAGCCGCTCTCGCTCTGGCTCACGGTCACGCACAGGAAAAACTTGCAAAATTTACCTTGCCTGGAATACCCGTAGGCAAGTGGAATGCCCTTTGAATCCAGCCAGACAGTTGCGGTGCTGGCGTAATCTTTCAGATTGGAGCTGTCGGTTTTGGAAACCGGCGGCGGCAGTTTCACGCTGAGTTCCTGAACAGGCTGTCCGTAAAGCTGTGCTGGTTTGACGTGGGGCGATTCTGCACCGGCCAGCAAGCGCAACAGCATGGGGGCCACCGACACGATGTTCTCGATCTGCCATGGACCGGTCTGGTCAAGCAGGTCCGCAGTGGGCGCGGGATGGTTGGGGTCTGCGGCGTGCGCGGCCTTTTCCGCGGTGACGTGTTGCAGCAAAGCCGGCGAAAGCTGTATGCCCAGCCCCGCTCCGGCCTGGATCTGCAATTGCAGATGGGCGGCATGCTGTTTGGCCGCATCGGCCTTGCCCCGCGTCACATCCGACTGCACATCCAGTACGCCATTTATAACCGTATGCGCATTCAATCCCTGCAATGTGCTGCGCAATTCAGTCAGTGTGTCCGCATGCGCACTGGCCAACGGAGCGGCGCCCGTGGCCACAAGGGCGAGGACACTCACAAACCGAAGAGCCCATTCATTTTTCAGAATCTGCATGTTTATCCCCCGATCAAACCCGAGCGTGAAACGAGGCACCGATAGAGCCAGGCGGTAACCCTGCCACCCCACAAGAATCTTCAGGATTTCAGCGCCGCGGCTTTCACCGCCTCGGCCACCTGTGCGTGTACGGATTTTTCCAGTACATGTGGCAGTAATTCATCAGGCGGCGCCAATTCCGCGAGCTTGTGCGCGGCGGCCAGATACATCTCATTAGTAAAGCGTTGCACACGTGCGTCGAGTGCGCCGCGGAACAGCGCCGGAAAGCCGAGCGCGTTGTTGACGCTGCGGCCGTCGGTGGCGAAGGCCGCGCTGTGCTCCAGCGCGAGGCGCGGCTCGATCTCGGCTTCGGGATTGGAGAGCGCGAAGATCAACTGGCCTTTGCGTACTGTCTCCGGTTTGATGAGGCCGCGCACCCCGGTGGTGGCGATCACGATGTCGGCTTGCTGCATGATCTCTGCGAGCGTGGCACGCTTGCCTCCCATGCGCTCCAGGCGCGCGAGTGCCTCCTCCCGCAGGTCGGCGCCGAGCACTTGCTTCACGCCGTAGTGCAGCAGTAGTTGCGAAATGCCGATGCCGGCCGCACCCAGACCGATCTGGCCGATGACCGAGCTTTTGAGGTCCCGGTTCACGCGCCGGGTTGCGGTGAGCAACGCACCAAGCGTGACCACCGCGGTGCCGTGCTGGTCGTCCTGCATCACTGGCTTGGCGAGTTTCTCAATCAGGGTCTGCTCGATCTCGAAACACGCGGGCGCGGCGATGTCCTCGAGGTGGATGGCGCCGAAGGAGGATTCGATGGCGAGCACCGCGTCAATCACCTTTTTCGGCTCGGTGTCTTTGAGCAGGATCGGCACGCCGGATATGGCGACAAATTTTGAATAGATCATGGCCTTGCCTTCCATCACCGGCAGACCGGGAATGGCGCCGATGTTGCCGAGACCGAGGATCGCGGTGCCGTTGGTGACGATGCCGACGGTGTTGCCGAAATTGGTGTACTCCCAGACATGTTCAGGGTGCTTCTGGATATCGAGGCACACGCGTGCCACGCCCGGCGTATAGACATCGCGCAACTGCTGGATGGAATCCAGCGGCACCTTGGAAATCACCTCGATCTTGCCACCGCGATGGCGATTGAAAACCCGGTCGGAGCGCCCCAGCAATTTGCCGTAGGGCAGATCGGCGAGCCGCACGTACAACTGCTTCGAGCCGGCCTCGTCCATTTCCACGGTGATTTCCCACACGCTCTTGTCCTGGCTGCGGCGCACCAGGGTGATGTGATCAATCACCACGCCGCATTCGCCGATGGCGGTGAGGATCCGGCCCAGATTGCCGGGCCGGTGCTGGGATTCAATCACCAGGATTTCGGGGATTTGCATCTTTGGTCAGCAGTTCATGCATGATATTTTTCGGTTCACGCCGGCGAACATGAACCAAGCGTAATCCAAACTTAATTATGATCTCAGGGTCGCCACCAGTTCCCATGTTAGTCTTTGGTTATCGGCCAAAACAAGGAGTCGAGATTATGAAAATGTCTACTGCGTGCGTCATTGCCAGCTTGACATGCCTGCTGCCGCTGATGGCGGCTCGGGCTTACAGCGGACAGCAGTACGCGCATGCGGCCCGCATCAGTCTCGCGCAGGCTCGCGCCATCGCACTCAAGGCCTTCCCGGGACGAATCGTGAAGGAGGAATTGGAGAAGGAGGCGGGAGGGAGCGGTTTGCGGTACTCGTTCGACATCCGCAGCCACCGGGTCGTGCATGAGGTCGGAGTGGACGCCAAGACAGGCAAGCTGCTTGAGAATTCGGACGATTCCCAAGATAGAGACTGATAAGCAGGAAATGGTGGCAGCGGCGTACCCGCCGGTGCCTCAGCCGCGCACACGCCGCAGGCGCGGCTTGCCGGGTTTGAAGGCCTTGATCTTTTGGCCGAGCGACAGCGCCAGGCCATCACTGAATGCCTGCATGGCGTGTTCCGGCTCGCCCAGCGTCTTGAGCAGCCGGCCGAGTTCTTCGTAGGCCTCGGGACGCGCACCCAGCACGATGCTGGATTCCAGGTAACTGCGCGCCTTGCCCCAGAGCCTGGCCGCGGCACACAGGCGACCCGCGGTCAAAAGCAGTGCCGCGCTCTCGCCTTTTTCCGCCAGCCATTCCTCGGCGCGCGCCAGTTGCCGCACCGGATCATCGCTGCGCGTCTGGCCGTAGAGCAGGATCAATTCGTCGTCCCAATTGGCTTTGAGCGCCTCGCGCACGACACTTTCGGCGGTTTTGGATGCGCCGCACTTCAGCAGGAATTGCGCATACGCGCGCACGATGCCGGCATCGCTGTGCTGGCGCCGCGGCAGCGCGTTCCACATGGCATCGGCCTGCGGCGCACCCGACGAGCTATCCAGGCGTTCCAGCAGTGCGCACACCGCGTGGGCTTCCAACCGGTCGATTTCCATGCGCGGCAGGGAGCGCGTGTCGCGCAGTTTCGGCACCAGCGCGTGCAGCGCCTGCCAGTCGCCGAGCTTGCGGTACAGGCGCGCCAGCAGTTTCAGGCCGTAGGCGTGGTTGGGATCGAGTTCCTGCAGACGCCGCAGCGTGGCGAGCGCGTGCTCGTATTGGCGATGCGCGATCTGCAGTTCCGCCTGGGTGAGCAGCACCGCGAGTTGCGCCGCGGGCTCGCGCTCGTGGGCGCGGCGCAGATAGGTGTCGCGGCGGTCGTGCGCACCCTGCATCTGCGCGGCGCGCGCGGCCGCGATGTAGGTGATCAGCGGCACCTTGCTGTCGGCGGCGTGGCGTATCAGATGGCGCTCGCTGTCGGCCCAGCGGCCTTCGGCGAGATCAATCAGGCCGCGGATGGCGGAGCGCCGTGAACGCGCTTCGCGGCGCCGCTCCATGGCCTCGTGCACGCGTCGCGGGAAAGTCCAGAGTTTGACTACCAGCGTGGTCAGCAGGTACAGGCCGAAAAACACCGCCAGAATCAGCACCGCCAGCGTGCCGAACGACATTTCCACGCTGGTGTTGCGCCACGACAGCAGCACGTAGCCGCTGTCCACGTGCAACACGCCGGCGATGATGACCGCAGCCAGCAGCGCCAACAGGACGTAGAACGCGTATTTCATGGCGCGCTGGCGCGCGGCGGTTCCAGACGCCGCAGCAACATGAGCGAGGCGGAAATATCGGGCAGCGGCGGATTGAGTTGTTGCCCCTGCATTTGTGCCAGCGCCTGGATCGCGGCCTTGACGCTGGCATCCTGCGGATTGAAGTAGGTTCCCAGCCAGGCGCGCGAGAGTTGTGCGCTGCTCTGGAACGCCGCGCTGTCACGTTGCAGCAAGGCGGCGCGCGCCGCCGCGAGCCGCAATTCCAGGTTCTGGCGCAGGAAATAATCCTGCTCCGGCGTCAGCAGCGGTTCAATCGACTGGTGGCGGTGATGCACCGTGAAGATGTCCCGTCCCAGGCGGTCCAGGCCGGCCTTGAAACGTTGCCACAAGGTAGGACGGCCACTGCCGTCACTGGCCGGCGGGGCCGCGGCGCCCGGCGTGTACTTCTCCGGCGCCACGCGCTTCAGCGGAAACTGACCGGCAGAGTCCATGAGGCTGGTGAGCGTGACCGCCATGCCGGTGATATCGGTCTGCGGCACGGCACGCAGCGCGGCTTGTTCCTTGGCAATCAACTGGCGTACCGGGATCAGGCTCGGATCGGAAAGCAATTTCAGGCGTTCGTCGGCGGCGGCCAGCGCTTTCAATGCCAGCGCCGGATCGGAATTCAATTCCACCTGGTCGTTGGCGGCCAACAGCAGGGTGGCGGCTTCCGCCTTGATCCAGGCATCGCGGCCGCGTTCGGAGCGCCGCCGCAGATCGGTGAGCGCGGCGCCCATGCTGTCGAGCTGGTCGCTGAAGGTCTTGAGCGCCTGCTGGGTGTTGTTCTGCTCGCTGTCCAGCTGACTCTTGAGCGCCGCGGCCTGGCTGAGTGCATCCAGCCGCCGGTTCACGGCCTGCAGTTCCGAGTCCTGGCGCGCGAACTGCCGTTCTTGCATACGGCTGAAATTCACCCAGCCGGCAATCGCAAGCGCCAGTGCCACCAGTGCGAGCAGCAATGCCAGCCATCCCGGCCAGTGCCAGTGACGGGCCGGCAACGCCGCCGCAGGCATCCCGGCCGGCTTCGGACCGCCGGCTTCGCGGGATTCAGGCGCTTCGCTCATGCTCTCTCCGGTGTTTGCGTTGTTCGCGCCCCTGGCGTGTCCACCAGTTGACGAGCGCGTGCACGAGCGCGCGGTCGCTGGCATCCGCCGCGACCAGCGGCCGGCGCCGCACGCCCAGGGCTCCCGACAATTTAATCACACGCGCGCTCGATACCAAAAGCTGGGAGGCGCGCAGATACGGGGTCAGCGCCGGGCTCAGCATGTGGTCCAAATTCAGCAGCGCCTCGCGGCTGGTGACCGCGATGGCGTCCACCTTGCCCTGCCGAAACCAGCTGCCGAGTTCGGCATGCTCAACGCGCGGTATCGCGCGCCGGTAAACCTCGGCGTAATCCACCTCGGCGCCGCGTTCCGCCAGAGTCTCAGCCAGCAACTCGCGTCCGCCCGCGCCGCGCACGATGAGGATGCGCTTCTTGGTCACGGCATTCAGCGCCTTGAGTTTGAGCAGCGCCTCGCTGCTCGCGCCGTCGCGCGGCAGCATGTCGGGTTTGCGGCCGTGCACGGCGAGCGCGCGCGCGGTGCCTGGGCCAATGGCGGCCAGCTTGAGCTTGGGCGGCAGCGCCGCGAAATCCATGAAGTCGGCGGCGTAATCCACGGCATTGGGGCTGATGAAAATCGCGTAGTGATAGCGTTCCAGCCGCTGGAAGCAGTCCTGCAATTCGTTGCTGCGCGCGGCCGGCAGGATTTCGATGGTGGGAAAGTGCAGCACGCTCGCGCCCTTGGTTTCCAGCCGCGCTTTGAGCGCTTCGCCCTGGTGCACCGGCCGGGTGATGACGATGCCGGTGTCGCGCAGCGGTTTGGGAGCGGCCATGGTCAGGCTCCCGACACCTGGCGCAGCACGTCGGCGGCGCCGCGTGCGAGCAGTTCCCGGGCGAGTTGCAACCCGAGCGCCTCGGCCTCGGCCGCCGGGCCACGGGTCTCGCCCGCGATCAGACGGCTGCCGTCCGGCAGGCCGACGCAACCGCGCAGCCGCAGGTTGGCGTTCTTCTGCAGTTCCGCGTAACCCGCGACCGGCAGGTGGCAACTGCCGGACAAGCCGCGATTCAGCGCGCGCTCGGCCAGCGTGCGCTGCCAGGTGGGCGCATGGTTCAGGGGCCTGAGCAACTCCAGAATCTCCCGGTTATCCGCGCGGCACTCGATGCCGATGGTGCCTTGGGCGATGGCCGGCAGGCAGGTTTCGGGCTCGAGCGTGCTGCTGATTGTGTGCGCAAGTCCGAGCCGCTTCAATCCCGCGACCGCCAGCACCACGGCATCGTACTCACCGCGTTCGAGTTTGCGCAGCCGCGTGTCCACGTTACCGCGCAGCGGCAGCAGCTTGAGGTCCGGGCGGCGGTGCCGCAGCTGGCACTCGCGCCGCAGGCTGGAACTGCCGACGCGGGCGCCGGGGGGCAGCGCCGCGAGGCTCGGCCAGCGGCGCGACACGAGAGCGTCGCGTGCATCCTCGCGCTCCAGCACCGCGGCGATCACGAAGCCTTGCGGCAGCGCGACCGGCACGTCCTTCATGGAGTGCACCGCGAAATCGGCGCGCCCGTCCGCGAGCGCGGTTTCCAGTTCCTTGATGAACAAGCCCTTGCCGCCGGCTTGCGCCAGCGAGGCGTGCAGCGCGCGGTCGCCCTGGGTGACGAGCGGCAGCAGTTCCACCGGCTGCCCAGGCGCGAGCGAGCGCAGACGCGCGGCCACGTGTCCGGCTTGCCACAAGGCGAGCGCACTGTTGCGCGTGGCAATGCGGAGCGTGCGCGTGGACATGGCGGGAGCGGGAATTGCGGCGATGGGGATGCGGCGCGCGGATTCAGAGCCTGCCCCGCAGGCGTGCGCGCACTGTGGCCACCAGCCGGCGGCTGACTTCGACGGGCTGTTCGCGCCCGCGCAGGCGGATGAGAAAGTGACCGTCGTCGCTCTTGTCCAGGCTCTGCACATGTTTGAGCGCCACCAGCGCGTTGCGGTGCACGCGCAGGAAACGCTCGCCGAACTCGGTTTCCAGGTCCTTGAGCGCTTCATCGATCAGCAGTTCGCCTTCGGTGTGACACACCGTGACGTATTTCTGGTCGGCAATGAAGCATTGAACGTGTTCCACCGGTACCACGTGCAGGCGCTCGCGCAGGCGCGCGCAGATATGCTGGCGCACGTTCGCGGTCCGGGTCTCGGTGGTGACCCGCGAAAGTTGTGTGCGGTTCAGGCGCCCGGCGCGCGCCAGGGCGTTGACCAGCCGTTCCTGACGCACCGGTTTCAAAAGATAGGCAATGGCGTGGGTGTCGAAGGCATCCACGGCGAATTCGTCATACGCGGTGGTGAATATCACCGCCGGCGGATTGTCGAGCCCGGCAAGATGACGCGCGGTCTCCAGGCCGTCCATCACCGGCATGCGGATGTCGAGCAGCAGCACATCCGGCTGCTTGGCCTCCCACAACTGCAGAGCCTCGCGACCGTTGGCCGCCTCGCCCGCAACTTCACAGTCGGGGACCGTGGCCAGCAGTTCCTTGAGCCGGGTGCGCGCCGGCAACTCGTCGTCCACCACCAGCACTTTCATGGGGTATGGCTCTCGTAGGGGAAACTCAGGTGCACACGATACACGCCAGCGGCCGCCTGGGCGTCAAGATTGGCACCCTCGGGCCAGGCCAGTCCCAGCCGCTGGCGCACGTTGTCGAGCGCCATCTGGTTGCCGCGCCGCCGCGGCGCACCCTCGGGCGGCAACGGGTTGCTGATCAGGATGCTCACGGTCCCGGCGTCGAAGCGGCCGACCACGTCCACGGTGCCGCCGTACGCCTGGGTCTCGATGCCGTGATAGATGGCGTTTTCCAGCAGCGGCTGCAGCATGAGTTGCGGCACGTTCGCGTCCACCGGCAGCGCGTCAATCTGCCAGTTGATCTTGAGGCGCTCGCCCAGACGCAGCTCCTCGATGCGCAGGTACTGGCGCGTGATGGCCAGCTCCTCGCTCAGCGGCACCATCGGGCTGGTCTGCTTGAGGCTGGCGCGAAACAGGTCCGAGAGATCCTCGATGGTGCGTTCCGCCATGTCCGGGGTGCTGCGAATCAGGGCCGCGATGGTGTTCATGCTGTTGAACAGAAAATGTGGGCGAATGCGCGACTGCAGCACCTCGATGCGGGCACGTGCCTCGCGTTGCACGTTGGCTTTCCACTGGTGCTGCACGTAGAAATAGCGCAGTACCAGCACGCTGACGATGGCGCAGATGATGAGGTTGCGCAACAGAAAACCGGCATGACTGTCGGGCAGGAACCCCTCGCCGATGCCGGTATGGCGCGCGAGTTCGAAGGCCACTTCGCTCAGCACTCCGGTGGTGATGAGCAGCAGGACAAAGCTCACGCCGGCGGCGTGACGCAATGGCATGCGCCGCAGGTACCGGCGCGTGGCGCACAGTACCGCCGCGCTGGTGAGTGCGATCCACTGCAAAAACAGCGAGATGCGCGCCAGGTCCATCCACAGGGCCGAGCCCGCGCCCGGCAGGTTGCGCGCCACCACCAGCACGAAGGCGGTGAGTTCGGCGATCAGCACCACGATCAGCACTACCGGCGCAGAACAGAAATCCGGCAGGAAAAATTCGTCGGTTGCGCGTCTGGCGTATTCGGCTTTGGCCATAGGCACCAGTGTCGGCGGTTCCGGTGCAGCCGGCAAGAGTGCCCGCGCGCTTGTGCGGCGGGACCAGCGTGCGCCCGGCTCAGCGCCCGAACAGTTGGCGTTTGAGACGGAACAAGGCTGAAATGTCCTCGTCCCCATGTCCGGCCTGCAGCAGCCGCCGGTAGTGCACGCGCGTCATTTCCACCACCGGCAATTGCACGCCGTGCGCCGTGGCCATCTGCTGCACGATGCCCAGATCCTTGTCATGCAGGCCGACTTTGAAACCAAGCGGGTAACGGCCTTCGACCATGCTTGGGCCGCGGTGGCTCAAAAACCAGCTGCCCGCGGCGCCGCTGCCCACGACCTCAATGACCTTGGCGAGCGGCAGGCCCTCGGCCTCCGCGAAGGCCAGTGCTTCGGTCACCGCCTGCGCGATGCCGGCCACGGCGATCTGGTTGACCGCCTTGGTGGCCTGCCCGGCGCCCACCGGCCCCATGCGCACGATGCGCTGGCCGAGCGCATTCAATATCGGTTGCGCACGCTGGAAGGCTTGTTCATCGCCGCCGCACATCATGACGAGCGTGCCGTGTTTCGCCCCCTCGGTGCCGCCGGATACCGGGCAGTCGAGAAAATCAATTCCACGCTTGGCCAGCCGCGCAGCGGCTCGGCGCGCGGTCGCGGCGCTCACCGTGGAGCAATCAATCACCAGCGCGCCTTTCTTTAGCTTGTCGGCCAAAGCCTCCACCACTTGCAGCACGTCCTGATCGGCGCTTACGCATACCACTACGCCGTCGCAATGGCTTGCGAGCTCGGCGATG
>JBOIAZ010000152.1:0-32574 GCA_050739175.1 Gammaproteobacteria bacterium | reverse complement strand
AGGCGGGACAGACGTGGGAATTTGAGTTGCGCATGCGCGTACAGAAACGTTGCGAACTCCGCCCATGGTGCCGCGGTGTCATCTTCGATTCGACCCGGTCCCGCCATTCATGGCTGGGCGTTCGATTCCCGCCGCCTCCACCAACATTAAAGGCCATCCGTAAGGATGGCCTTTTCTTTTCAGTGGAGGCGGCGGGAATCGAACGCCCAGCCATGGATGGCGGGACCGGGTCGAATCGAAGATGACACCGCGGCACCATGGGCGGAGTTCGCAACGTTTCTGTACGCGCATGCGCAACTCAAATTCCCACGTCTGTCCCGCCTGGAGCAATTGATGCCGTCTACTGAAATGACTTACCACGGAAGTTGAGAGTTGCAAGCAGCGGCAAAGCCGCGAGCTGCAACAGCATCGCGGCAATCACCAGCCAGATCGGGCCGATGGCGTACAGCGCTCCCAGTACCACGCTGCCGACGAACCAGGCGGCGCCAAATACGGTATCGAACAATCCATACGCGGTAGCGCGCAAATTCTCCGGTGTGAGCGTGGCCACGCCGGCGCGCATCGTGCTCTCCTGCACGCCGAGTGTCGCACCCCAGAGCACGGCGCCAATCCAGATCCACAGCGGGTGCACGCTCAAAAACAGCAAAGGCAAAGTCGGTAGCGTAAGCAACGGCAGTGCGTACAGCACTTTCAATCCATACCGGTCGTAAAAGCGGCCGGCTATGAGAGCGGCGAATGCGTCCGCGCCCATCGCCACCCCGAACAGCACCGGAATCAGCACCGGCGTGAGGCGATGGGTTACCTGGAGGTGATAGGCCACCAGGATGAAATGCGAAAATCCGAGAACGCTGACAACTGCGAAGGCCATGTAAAAGTAGTAACGCGCCTCAAATCGCGCGTGGTCATGCTCGGACGCAACGACTGCTGACTCAGGTTCCAGGCCGCGGCTGCGCCACAGGAAAAACAGGGCCAGGAGCGCGGGAATCAGGAGCACCGCAAATGCCGCGCGATAGCCGGCAGCCGGAGAGCCGAGCCCGTGGCGAGCCCCGACGGCGATTACCCCGGCCACCAGCAGCGGGCCGGCCACTGCACCCAGTTGATCCAGAAACTCGTGCAGGCCGAACGCGTAGCCGTGCCCCAGCTCACGGCCGGCGCGCGAAAGTAGCGCATCCCTGGCGGGATTGCGTATGCCTTTTCCGATGCGTTCGGCAAACACCAAGAGGCCCGCGAGCCAGGCAAACGGCGCGAGCGCCAAGGCCGGTACGGCCAGCAGATTGACCGTATAACCCGCACCCATCACCTGCCAGTTGCGCCGCGTGCGGTCCACAAAGCGGCCCGCCAGAAGCCGCACCGCATAGCCCAGAAATTCGCCCAAGCCTGCTACCAGGCCTACAAATACGGGTCCCGCTCCCAGCATCGCGAGATACGGCCCCAAGATGCCGCGTCCGCCTTGGTAGGTGAAATCCGCGAACAGGCTGACGACGCCGAGGCCGAGGACAAAGCGCAGCGCCTGGTGGCGCTGGGCGTTCTTGGCCGCGATGGCATCCTGATTGCTCATAGTGTGGAAAAAACCTAGAACCCGGAATGTCGGTACGGTACCGGCTCCGGATCATTGGTCAGGAACGGCGGGCCGACAAACGCCGGCGCAGCGAGCAGAATTGCAGCCAGTGACAATCCGGCATGCAGAATCCTGCTCACGGAGCCCGGTACTTCCGACTCAGTCGGCCATATGGCAGCGCACCGGCCAGGAAATCACATGACCAGCAGGAATCAGGTCCCACAGCGCAGCAAGCGCCGCCTCGACCACCGCTTCCTCGTCGAAGAACTCCACCACCAGAGGCAGGCGCGCGGTCAGACGCAGCAAGTCCGCGGAATGCACCGTACCCTTGGCGCCGAAACCGGCGATGCCGCGAAACACAGTGACGCCGTGCACCTTGTGCTGATCGTGCAGCACTTGCATGATTTCCGCCAACAGATTGCGCTTTTTGCCCTGATCGGCTTCGCTCAGGTAGATGCGCACCAGCAGCATGTCTTTGTGCATCGCACTCCCCGGCTAAAAACTGCGCGCCAACCAGGCCCCGGCAAAAGCCGCAGCCAGTCCCACAGCCACTGACGCCACGACGTAGAGTAGCGCGGTTTTGGTTTCGCCATCCTCAACCAGCAACAAGGCCTCCATGGCAAAGGTGGAAAAAGTGGTGAACCCGCCCAGACCGCCCGTGAGGATCGCAGTGCGCAGCGTGGGGCTGAGCGACAGGCGCTCCAGCGTCAGGAAGAACAGCCAGCCCATGAGAAAACAGCCGGCCACGTTGATGAGGAAGGTAGCGAGCGGAAACGCCCGCCCGTAAACGAGCTGCACCAGTTGGGTGATGCCATAGCGAGCGCAACAGCCGATCACACCGCCTGCGGCTACGGCCAAATAGTTCCACATAGTTTCAACTCCCCGAGTTCAATCCTGGAAAAAAAATCGGGAGTTCCGGGAGCAAATTGCAGGTGCAAGATTCCCTATCTTGGGAATGTTGCACAAGGCAGGCATAGGGTTGCAAGGGCATTGACTCCTCGGAACTTCTCCGGTCCAGCAGGAGTCATCAGCCTTCGCGGGCGGTTCATGGCGAACTCCATCGCCATACTTGAAACCGAAACAGGTGCGAAAACACGCCCGCACCCGTTTCGGCAAAACCTCATTGCGCGCAAACAAGAAACTGTGGGCGTGCGGCGCCGGCAGTTTGCCAATTCACCGGCCCTCAGCCTCCGCCCAGGCTGTATTGGATCGGAATCGTGAACACAAATTCCCGGCCCTGGAATTGCTCGGGCGGCGCAGGACATCTGGCCGTCAGCACCGCCTGGACCCCGGCGGTATCCAGCGAGCGTGCGCCGCTGGAGCGCTTGACCGCGGCATCGCTGATGGTGGCATTCAAATACCTGAACTGAACCAGCACGGTACCGGTGCTGCCGGCGAGTATCGCTTCGCGCGGGTAATGGCGTATGGCCACGGCCTGGATGCAGGCGCGCAGCTGTTCCTGGAAGCTGGCTTCGATGGCCGCCATGTTCACCTGCGGCCGCGGCGGTGGCGGCGGTGGCGGCGGTGGCACCGCATTCGGCGTCGGGATCGGCGTCGGGATCGGCGGCACCTCCGTCAGCGGCTGCGGCTTGGGCATATTGGGCACCGGCGGCTGCGGCGTCTTGGGCGGCGGAGGCGGCGGAGGCGGCGGCGGCGGCGGGATGGTCACCACGGCGACCTTGTTCACCGGCGGCGGTGGCGCCTTGTGGGTCTGCTGCCAGATAATCAATCCCGCCACGATCAGGCCGATTAACACCTCGACGATGATCGCCAAGGCGAGATTCCGGCCATTTTTAAACGAGAAAAAGCTTTCGCTAAAAACGTGCTGCGTGTCCACCTTGCTACCTTACTGATGGATTAGTCAATGTTTTTAGCGGCGATACCGATCTGCGTGACACCCGCTTCACGGCACGCGTCCATGACGATCACCAGGTCCTGCAAGGTGGCTTCCCGGGCGCCCGCGATGGTGACGTTGGCGTGCGCCGGATCCTGTCCCAGCAGATATGACGTCAACTGATCGGGCGTCATCACCTGGTTTTCGACCACAATCTGGCCGTGTGCCTGCAGACTGATGATGATCTTGGGCCGCTCGATCGTCACTGCCGTGCTGCTCTGCGGCAGGTGCGATGCGATACCGGTGGCCGGGATCATGCGCAGTGTGATCATGATGAAGAACACCAGCAGGAAGAGCATGATGTCGATCATGTTGATGATCTCCACCCTGCCTTTCTTTTTTTCAACGAAACTCTTCATGGCCCCTACCTGCCTTGACCGCGCGTCAGCGTGGTCAGTTGAATATTAACCAGAGTTACACGCAGGCCCGCATACGGGTTCAGGTGAGACGATTCACCAGCATCACCTTGATGGCTTCCATCTGGTGCAGGATCAGGCGCGCGCGGTTGTTGAGGCCATTGAAGAACACGAGACCAATGATGGCGACCGCGAGACCCGCAGCGGTCGCGATCAATGCCACGGCCACGCCACCGGTTACCTGCGTCGGCGCGGTATCGGCGGCACCCAGCACCTGGAAGGCCTCGAAGATGCCGACGATGGTACCGAGCAGACCCAGCAACGGGTCAAGGGTAATCACGGTGTCCAGCACCCACATGCCGCGGTCCACGCGCGGCGCCTGCAGCAGGATGGTTTCCTCAATCAGTTCCGACAGGCGCTGGGCGTCCTTGAGTTCCGGATACTTGAGCGCCACTTCCAGCACCGCGCCCTGAGGATACTTGGCGGTGCGTACCGCCAGATCCATGAGCGCGTCGCGATCCACTTGATCGGATTGCAGGATGGTGCGCGCAATGAGTTCGCCCTGGCGCACAATCTTGGCGAGCGTCCAGGTGCGATCAATAATGATGACCAGCGCCACCAACAACGTGAAAATGATGATCCAGATGACACCACCCGAAACGTTGGCAATATGAAGCAGCTCTTGAATATTCACTTAAGAATCTCCTGCAATACCGGAACCGGTATCCGCTGTTTACAAACGCGCACGAGCACCCCGCGATCAGTTAAACAACACGCAGGATCGCCCATCGCACCGTTAAGCCATCTTAGGGGCCCAGTTTTTTACTCGAATACGTCGTGCCAAGTCAAGAAGCCAGGGACAAAAAATTGAGATTTTCCCGGCGTTGGCCCATCCCGATGCCATCTTGGTGCCCCGCGACCATCGGGGAGTATGCAAACCCGTTTCTGCCAAATATACACTGCGTAGCATAGCAGCACGGCAAGTGCATTGGCTGAATTCATTAATATACCGGCTTAATTTCAGCATAAATCCCCTGCACAGCATGCCGCGAGCGACGCGTGGCGCTGGAATCTCTCCCGGGTACCGGAGAAAATGCCTGAAAATCCCTGCACGTTGGCCTGCCACGGTGTGCTTGCATACCGCGAGCGCAATCGGTACCAGAGTTGTCAAATCATGCGCAGGGCTTGCTGGCGTGACCGGAAACCCGGTCGCAGCAGCCGTGGATACCAGTGCCAGCGCACGTCCCCAATACAGCATCGTTGCCGACGGGCCCAATGCTTTCCGGATGCAACGCTCGCTTCGTCGCCAGCCGTGGCACTGCCGGGCAGCATGCCGACTGAAAGGGGCATCGCCCGCACCAGAACCTGGGAAAGTCTGCCTATAATTCAATTACATGTATAATTATTTGCAGGTATTTACAGCGTTTCAGGCCCACTGGAGCGCCCCTGTGGCGCACGCACCCGGGCAAAACTCCCATACCATGCAAACTCACTGCCCGACCTGCGCCCCAGCCAGGCTCCACAGCCATTTTCAATACAGGAAACTCCAGAACCCCATGCGTGAACGAATTCTTGCCGGCTTGATGTGCATCGGGCTTATGTTGCTTGCCGTTTCGGCAGACGCTGCCACGCGCGCAGCGCCGGCCGCGGCCAGTTTTGCCCCCCTGCCCGCCCTCAGTCCGCTGCCGCGCGAGACCCTGGTGGATCAGGCGATCGCCGGTATTCTCGAACGCTGCCACTACAACAAGGCACCCCTGGACCAGGCACTGTCGCAGCTGATTTTTGTCCACTACCTGCAGAATCTGGATCCCAACCGCAGCTACTTCCTGCAATCCGACATTGACAGCTTCGCGCCCTACCGCGCCACCCTGGATGATGCCATTCGCACCGGTAACCTGCGTCCCGCTTTCGCCATGTACAACGTGTACCAGCAGCGCGTACAGCAGCGCATCCAGTTTGCGCTCGGCCTGCTCGCCAAGGAACCGGATTTCAAGGTCAAGGAGAGCTTTGTATACGACCGTTCCAAGGAGCCCTGGGCCGCCACGGCCGCACAGCTCGATGACCTGTGGCGCAAGCGCGTAAAAAACGACGCCCTGGGCCTGCTGCTGGCCGGCAAAACCTGGCCGCAGACCGCGGATATCCTGCGCAAGCGCTATCAGAACATCGAATACCGCACCCGGCAGATAGCGCCTGCGGATGTCTTCGACCTGTTCATGAATTCCTACACCCTGTCGCTGGATCCACATACCAATTATTTTTCGCCCGACCAGTCGCAGGAATTCCAGATACAGATGAGCCTGAAATTGCAGGGCATCGGCGCGGCACTGACATCCGAAGGCGAATACACGCGCGTGGATCAGGTGATTCCCGGCGGGCCGGCCGCGCGCAGCAAGCAGTTGCATCCTGACGACCGCATCACCGGCGTGGCGCAGGGCGACAAAGGCGACAAAGGCGACATGGTGGATGTGGTCGGCTGGCGCCTCGACGACGTGGTGCAATTGATCCGCGGACCCAAAGGTTCGGTAGTGCGCCTGCAAATCCTGCCCGCGGGTGCGCCGCCCGGTTCACCCGAAACCGTCATCCGCCTGGTGCGCGACACGGTGAAACTCGAGGCGCAGGCGGCGCACAAGAGCATCACCACGGTGACGCGTGCCGGCCGGAAATACCAGATCGGGGTTGTCACCATCCCCGCGTTTTACAGCGATTTCGAAGGCCGCATGGAAGGCGAAGCCAACTACACCAGCACCACCCGCGACGTGCGCAAGCTGTTGCTGGAACTGGAAGCCGAACACGTGGATGGCGTGGTCATTGATCTGCGCAACAACGGGGGCGGAGCCCTGGACGAGGCCATCCGGCTGACGGGACTGTTCATCCCGCATGGACCGGTGGTTCAGATCCGGCACCGCGACGGCAGAATTGATGTTCTGGACGACGACGACAGCAACGTCGCCTACCGGGGCCCGTTGGCGGTACTGGTGAATCGCTTCACGGCGTCAGCTTCGGAAATATTTGCCGGCGCCATTCAGGATTATCACCGTGGGTTGATTGTCGGCTCCAATACCTACGGCAAGGGTACCGTACAGACATTGTTCGATCTGAACCGCATCGTGCCGGGCAACCAGGACACCGGCCAGCTCAAACTCACGGTGGACAAGTTTTATCGCGTCAGCGGCGCCAGCACGCAGCGCAAGGGCATCACGCCGGACATCGTCCTGCCGTCAACCATTGACCCAACGGAATTCGGCGAGGATACCCAGGATGATGCCCTGCCCTGGGATCAGATAGCCGCCGCCGACTATGCGCCATTGCATCTCGGACTCGGGACCGCGCTGCCCCAGCTGGAAAAACGGCATGCCGAGCGCATCGCTCACAGCCCGGCCTGGGCACTGTATCTGGACGGTCTGCGCCTGTTGGCGCAGGAACGCGCGGAAAAATCCGTGCCGCTGTGGCTTGCAGCGCGAGAGGTGCAACGCACGGATCGGAATCATGAGCGTCTGGTACTCGCCAACGACTGGCGCAAACTCAAGGGACTGCCGCCGGCGAACACTCTGGAAGCCGCTTACAAGCTTGCCGCATCCGATGCCGGCAAGACCGGTCCCAACTCTGCACAGGATGCCGGCGCGGACAGCCCTGGCCCACTCGTCCCGGACGTGCTGCTGCAGGAAACCGCGCACATCGCGGCCGACATGGCTGCTCAGGGAGTCGGCAACCTGCCGCCACAGGCCACCTAGCTTGATGGAAGCCAGCCGGACGGGAAATGCTGATCCCGCCCGGCCGGAACTTGCCCGCATGGCCCTCGCTTTATAGCGTGCGAGTATCAGCCGCCATGCGGGCCCGCCCTTATTTGGCTTTCGCCACGCGCCAGGAAGGAGGTACCGACGGATTCCAGGCGTCGAACCCGTGTGAATCCCATACCAGCCCGGAGATGCTCTGGCCTTCCGATGCCAGCAGAATCTGGCTGGTCGGACTCAAGGCCTTTTTCGCCACGATGAAGGGATTGAAGATCAGCGTGAAGTTGCCCTGGGGATCGGTGGTGGTAACGCATGAGAGGTTGTAAGGCGGATAGCGAACCTTGAACACCACATGCAATTCACAGGCACTGCCGTTGATGGCGATGTTGGCGCTCTGCACCAGATACCCCAGGTTCTGGGCCGCCAGCTTCCATTGACCGGAATACAGGGCCTGCCCCCATTGATCCGGAAACGGCTGACCGGTAACCGCTGCCGCACTGCCCGCTGCCGGGGCGCTGGCGCCGACTACCGCCGGGGTCTTGGCAACCGCTTTGCCCGTGGCCGGCTTGGCTGCCGTCGCCGGGGTGGCCGTAGCCGCAGACGCCGCAGTGCTGGGCGGCAATGGCAGGGTCAGCGCGGTCTTGGCTGTAAAGCTGCCGCTTGCACCCTCCATGTCGACCTGCTGACCGCCAATCGTGAAGCTCTTGTGGGTGGCACTGTCCTGGTTCACCGTGCAATCCGGCGACCACAGCGTGCCCGAATCGGCGGTCAGTATGTTGACCGTGCAAGTCGAACCGGTGACATCAATCGCCGCCATGACGATGCGCTGTTGCTGCGACATCGCCGGCAGTTTGGCCAGCAGGCTATAGGATTTCGAGGACGAGGATGAACAGCCGTACCCCAACAGCAACGCACCCAGGGCGCCACAGACCGCCACCCAGCGCAAAGTGAACTTCCGCATGACAATCGCCTCCGCGTACTGAAGTTGAAAAATGGACTTTAGCCTCGGTGGTCCCTCGGTCCGCATGCGCAACGACCACCGAGTTCAAGTGCGCAATAATCTGAACTTCTGGCCTGCCGGAGTCAACTTTAGGGAGCGCCATGGACTGCCGGCCATCACTCCCGGCGCCGGCGACAAGTCACGGCTCAGCCTGGACCTGTAGGCGGCGCTTCCCGGGCGGTGACGGGTTGACCTCCGGCAGCGGACGTGGCGGGCACGAGCAGGATATTCTGGATGCCCCAATAATTCATGCGTAGCACGTTCATGGCCACGGCACCGGCTTTGCCATCCTTGGCTGTGGGCGCAGTCCGTGAGGCCGGCGGAATGTACTTCAGGCAGGACTCCTCAGGTACCGTATCGCGATCCGACGCATACGTGACCGCCGAGCGCAGATACTCGGCGCGCCTGCGCAGCGTTTCGGGGCGCTGCTTGTCGTTGCGCAGCTTCACGACGACCTCGTAAATATGGTTGCCAATCGCCAGGCAGTCGCTCGGCAGACCGAAATGCACATCGGTGATGGCCTGTGTGCCGGCGCTGCGCGCCTTTTCGGCGATGCCGTGTTCCGTCAACTGCAGATATAGATATTGCGCCAAGGCGATCAACCACAGGTTCACGCTGCGTCTGGATGCAATACTGAGGCCCGGCCAAGCCGGCACGTTTTCATTCTGCAGGGTTCCCATGGCCGCCTGCAGTTCCAATTTGCCGGTTTCAGCCGACTTGAATTGGCGCGCAAGCTGGTCGATCTGCACCTGCAGCTGGTTGCGCTTGCGCCAGTTCCAGATTCCCTTCGTGGCCGCGAGTTGCTGCTGCAACTCTTCCAATTGACTTGCAAGATCGCGCCACTTGCGCTCGAGCTGGTCACGCCGCCGGGCGAGTTCCTCCTGCCGCCGGCTGCGGTTGCGGCCGTGATCCTCCTGCAAGTGACCGCGCTCAGCCTTTTCAAACTTGCCGCCGAGTTCGTTCGCCAGCAGGTGCAGCTGCCGCCGGCAGGTTTCCCAGACCGCACGCAGGCGGTAGTACACGATGGCACCCTGACCGCGTTCCGCATCCCCCAGCACCAGTTCCAGACTGGCGAGCTGGCGCTGCGATTCCAGGTGCTCACGGCGCAAGGCTTCGAGCTCCGCTTTCAGCACATCGCGTTCGGCCGTGACCTGCGCGAGTTCCCGCTTGATCAGATTGCGGTTCTCGAACAATTCCACCAGCTTGATTTGTTGCGACGCAGGCGCATCCGCCTCGGCCACGACGCCTGGCTTGCGCCTTCCTGGAATGAGGCTCTTGAAGTCAAACGCCATGTGAATCCCGGAGGCTGTCCGCTGGTTTACGCCCCATGCTGAAGTGGCGTGCGCACCGGCGCAATGAGCATCGCCATGCGCCCGTTCATGCGCGCTTGAAGCAGGTGCCTGGCACCAATTCGATGTTCAGTCCCGCCCCGTATGCCCGTTGAGCATCACGTCACCGGCAAACTGCGCCTGCGGCTCGTCAAAACAATGCCGGTGATCCAGGCAATGCTCCAACCATTTGCGCAGCAGCATGTTCAAACTCCAGCGCCGCAGCAGTTCCGACCGGGGCGCGGCTGCATTTCTGCCTGCGCTCGCCGCCGCCGGCTGATCTTGACAGTTCAATGCCTCAACCAGTCTGGCGTCGTGGTATATGCGCAGCTCCAGATCAGGCGTAGGACACCAGCCGCCGGTTATATGCAGCCAGTAGGTCATGTGCACGCTCGTGGTGTACCGGCTGCGCGTGCCTACCTTGAGATAAATTTTCAGATCCGTGGGACTGCTGGACACCAGTGTCGACGGCAGCGCATGCAGGTCACCCAGCAGTTGCCGCAGGCTCGCATGATTGGCCGCATACAAGGTCATCAAACCCGCAAAGCTGCGCGCTTGCACTACACGTATTTCCGGGCCGATGGTTTCGATGAGCATGCATGAAATATAGCATAGGCATGTCGTGCTTCAGGCACCACCGCCGCCCGCACCCGGGCGCTGCCTATACAAACGGTCAGAACCGCCGCTTGATGCCGGTCTGATGCAGAATGGTAGTGGCGATCTCCTCGATCGAAGGCAGCGTGGTGTTCATGCACGGCACGCCGGCGGCGCGGAAAATGTCTTCGGCCTTGCGCACTTCGTAGCGCACCTGATCGGATGAGGAATAGTTGCTGTCCGGTCGGCGATGATGGCGGATCTGCTGCAGGCGTTGAGGATCGATGGTCAGGCCAAAGAGCTTGCTGCAATACGGCAGCAGCGCTTCGGGCAGCCGGCCGCGCTTCAGATCATCCTCGGTCAGCGGATAGTTCGCGGCAAACACGCCATATTGCAATGCCAGGTACAGGCAGGTCGGCGTCTTGCCCGAGCGCGATACGCCCGCCAGAATTACATCCGCCTTGGAGTAAAAACGGGTGCTCACGCCGTCGTCGTTGGCCAGCGCAAAATTCACCGCCTCGATGCGCTGGATGTAGGCCGCGTTGTCCGCCGAGGCATGTGCCCGGCCCGCGGCATGTGAAGACTTCATGCCCAGCTCGCTTTCCAGCGGGCCGATGAAGGTGGCGAAGAAATCCAGGTAGAGCGCATGGCTGCGCTGAATGATGTCGCGCAGGGTATCGTCCACAAGGGTGCTGAACACCAGCGGTTGAGCGCCATCGGAGGCAGCCGCCGCATTGATGCGTGCGACCGCGTCATTTGCCTTGTCAATGTCGGCGATAAATGGCAAAGTGACTTGACGAAATGCCGCGCCGTCAAATTGACTCATGAGACTGCGCCCGAGGGCTTCGGCGGTGATGCCGGTGCGATCGGAAACAAAAAATACCGTGCGTGGATTGTCCTGCGGCATTGGCATGGGTTTGGGTGTTCGGTATTGCGCCATGACCGGAAGTTGAATGCCATTATAGCTTTCGCAGTCCACATTCCATCGCATAAGCCGAGCCCGGCACATGGATCAGCCCTACACCATCCGCTTTGAACAACTGGGGATGCACGACATCGCCGTCGTCGGCGGCAAGAATGCCTCCCTGGGCGAAATGCTCAGCCACCTGACCAAGCTCGGGATAGCGGTGCCCGCGGGTTTCGCGACCACGGCCGACGCGTACCGGGAATTTCTCGCGCATGACGGCCTGGCCGGACGCGTAAACCGGGAACTGGCGCACCTCGATGTGGATGACGTCACGGCGCTCAGTGACGCCGGCGCGCGCATTCGACGCTGGCTGCACGATGCACCGTTGCCGGCGGAGCTGGAGAAATCCGTGCGTGCAGCCTATGCCGCGCTGCTGCAACAGTCCCGCAAGGACATCTCGGTAGCCGTGCGCTCGTCGGCCACCGCTGAGGATCTGCCGGACGCCTCGTTTGCCGGCCAGCAGGAAACTTTCCTGAACGTGCGCGGCATCGATCAGGTGCTGATTGCGGTCAAGGACGTATTCGCCTCGCTGTTCAATGGCCGCGCCATCGCCTACCGCGCACACCACGGCTACGACCACGGTCAGGTGGCGCTGTCCGCCGGCATCCAGCGTATGGTGCGCAGCGATCTTGGCGCCTCCGGTGTCATGTTCACGCTGGATACCGAATCCGGTTTCGACCGCGTAGTGTTCATCACCGCCTCCTACGGACTCGGCGAAACCGTGGTGCAGGGTGCCGTCAACCCCGACGAGTTCTACGTGTACAAGCCGGCGCTGGAAGCCGGCAAGTATCCCATCGTGCGGCGCAATCTCGGCACCAAGACCAGCATGATGATCTACGCGGATGGCAACGACGGCGGCCAATCCGTGCGCACCATAGACGTGCACGCCGAGGCGCGTGCGCGTTTTTCCTTGAGCGATGCCGAGGTAATCGAACTCGCGAAGCAGGCGCTGATCATCGAGAACCACTATCAACGGCCGATGGATATCGAATGGGCGAAGGACGGCGCCGACGGCCGCATTTACATTCTGCAGGCGCGCCCGGAAACGGTGAAAAGCCGCGCCGGTCAAAAGCTCGAACGCTACGCGCTCAAGCAGCGCGGTCCGGTGCTGGCCGAGGGGCGCAGCATCGGCCAGAAAATCGGCGCCGGCACCGCCAAGATCATTCGCGACATCGGCGAGATGCAGCGCATCGGGAAGGGTGACGTGCTGGTCACCGACATGACCGACCCCGACTGGGAGCCGATCATGAAACGGGCTGCGGCCATCGTCACCAATCGCGGCGGTCGCACCTGCCACGCCGCCATCATCGCGCGCGAACTCGGCATACCGGCGGTGGTCGGCTGCGGAGACGCCACGCGCAGGATCAAGGATGGCCAGGCGGTCACCGCATCCTGCGCCGAGGGCGATACCGGATACATCTACGCCGGCCAACTCGCATTCGAGCGGCGCGAGATCAGCCTCGATAACATGCCCAGGGCGCCGCTTAAGATCATGATGAACGTGGGCACCCCGGAGCGTGCGTTTGACTTCGCCATGCTGCCCAATCAAGGTGTGGGCCTCGCCAGGCTCGAATTCATCATCAATCGCATGATTGGCGTGCACCCGAAAGCCCTGCTCAATTTCGCGGCGCAGCCATCCGACATCAGGCAGCAGATTCAGGAACGCATGGCGGGCTACAAAGACCCGGTGAGCTTCTACGTGGAACGACTCGCCGAAGGTGTCGCCACCATCGCCGCGGCCTTCGCACCGCAGCCGGTGATCGTGCGCACCTCGGATTTTAAATCCAACGAATACGCCAACCTGATCGGCGGCCGCCAATACGAACCGCACGAAGAAAACCCGATGCTGGGTTTCCGCGGCGCCTCGCGCTACGTGGCCGCGAATTTCCGCGACTGCTTCGAGTTGGAGTGCCGCGCCCTGCGGCGCGTGCGCGAAGACATGGGCCTGGACAATGTGCAGGTGATGATCCCGTTCGTGCGCACGCTCGACGAGGCCAGGCAGGTACTGGAAATACTCGAGCACAACGGCCTGAAACGCGGTACCCAGGGCCTCAAGGTCATCATGATGTGCGAGCTGCCCTCGAATGCGGTGCTGGCCGAACAATTCCTGGAATATTTCGACGGATTTTCCATCGGCTCCAATGACCTCACGCAACTGACGCTGGGGGTGGACCGCGACTCGGGCGTGGTTGCCCACCTGTTCGACGAGCGCAACGCCGCGGTGAAAGCCATGCTGTCGCTCGCCATCCAGGCCTGCCGCAAGCACAAGAAGTACATCGGCATCTGCGGCCAGGGTCCGTCAGATCATCCGGACCTCGCGCGCTGGCTGCTCGATCAGGGCATCGAGAGCGTGTCGCTCAACCCCGACACGGTGGTGGAAACCTGGCTGTACCTGGCGGGTGAATCCAAGTAGGCTGCGTCATGCCGGTGCCGCACGATACGCAATTCGAGGATCACTTTCCCATCTGCGTGATGGTCAGCCATCACGCGGGCCTCGAAGATCTCAATCGCGAAACCTTCGACGTCATCCGCCGGCTGCGCGACCAGCACATGCACGATGCACAGGAAAACGCCGCGCTCTCCGGCAGCATTACCACCTACGGCGGCTACCAAACCTCCAAGAAGATGATGTTCCTGAACCGGCCGGAAGCGGCGGTGAGCCGCTTGCGCGACGAAGTCGTGCAGCCGGGCGTGATGCGCTATCTTGCCCAAGCCTATGACAACAAGGTGGACACCAGTCGCATGCGGCTGGTGTCTTGGGGCAATGTGCTTGCGGCTGGCGACTGGCAGGCGCCGCACATGCATCCTTCCGTCGGCAATCTGGCGAGCGGCGTGTATTACGCGCATGTGCCGGAGAAGCCCGCCCCCGAGGGCTGTATCGAGTTTCTCAATCCGCATCCCGTCGCACACCACCATGGCGTGAGCCTGACGCGCCGCCTGCACCCCAAAGCCGGCGATCTGATCATCTTCCCGCCCTACTACATTCACTACGTGTATCCATTCAAGGGCGAAGGCGAGCGTGCCATCGTGGCCTTCGACGTGCTGCTGCAGACCACGCAGTTCGTGTTCTGAACCCGTCCACGGAACCGACATGAGCGCTCCCGCCGAATCCGCCGCTTCCGGCGTTACGCTGCGCGCTCCCGCCAGCGGCGCATTTCTTGGCCACTACCCCTGGCAAAGCGCCGAAGCAGTGCGTGCCGCGTTGCGCACAGCGCATACCCTGCAACCGCAGTGGGCCGCGACCACACTTTCCGAACGCCAGACGTGTATCGCCAGTTTCAGGCAGGTATTGCTGCAGCAAACCGACGAGGTTGCGCAATTGATTGCCGATTGCGTGGGCAAGACGCGTGTGGAAGCGCTGGCCACGGAAATCATGCCCACGGTGACGGGCAGCCGCTGGTATGAACGCCAGGCTCACAGATACCTGCGGCCGCGACGTCTGAAAAACGGCTCGCTGCTATACTTCAGCAAGCGCAGTACGGTCTACCGCGTGCCCTGGGGTGTGGTGGGCATCATCGCACCCTGGAATTATCCGCTCGGCATACCCATGCACGAGATCATTCCCGCGCTGCTCGCGGGCAATGCCGTGGTATTCAAGACGGCGCCCGAGACCCTGCCCGTGGGTTTCAAAATTGCGGACCTCCTGCGCCTGGCCGGCCTGCCCCAGGGCGTTTTCCAGCACCTCAACATTGACGGTCCCGGCTGCGGGGACCTGTGGCTGGAAGCCGGTGGCGTCAACAAATTGTTCTTCACCGGCTCGGTGCGCGTCGGCAAGCTGCTGGCGGAAAAGGCCGCACGCTCATTGGTGCCGGTTTCGCTGGAACTGGGCGGCAAGGACGCCATGATCGTATGCGCGGATGCCGACCTCGAACGTGCCGCGGCGGGCGCGGTATGGGCCGGGCTCTCGAACGCCGGCCAGTCGTGTGCCGGAGTTGAGCGCATCTATGTGCACCAGCAGGTGTACGCGGCCTTCATGGCGCTGCTGACGCGGAAAGTGGCGCAGCTGCGCACCGGTCGGGACACGGATTTCAACGTGGACATCGGCGCGTTGTGCACCGAGCGCCAGATTGAAACCGTGCGCCGCCATCTTGAGGACGCATTGCAGCACGGCGCGCGGGTGGCCGCCCAGGGCGGATCGGCCGCAGGTGACAACGCACACCTTATGCCGCCCGTTGTGCTCAGCGACGTGCACCACGGCATGGCCGTGATGCGCGAGGAAACCTTCGGACCGGTACTGGGCGTCATGCCGGTCAGCAGCGATGCGCAAGCCGTGCAGTTCGCGAACGATTCAAGCTACGGGCTCATGGCCTCGATATGGTCGCGGGACCTGGACAAAGCCGAGCGCCTGGCGCGGCAAATCCAGGCGGGCGCGATCATGGTGAATGACCATTTGCTGTCACACGGACAGACCGAGACGCCGTGGGGCGGATTCAAGGACTCCGGTAACAGCCGCGGGCACGGACAGTTTGCGTTTGAAGCGGTCACGACTCCCAAGGTAATCGTGAACGACTGGCTGCGACTCATGCGTCATCAGCCCTATTGGATGCCATACAGCCAGCAGGTCTATGCGGGCCTCAAGGGCATCCTGCTCGCACTGCACGCACGCCGCTGGCGTGAGCGTCTTGCAGGCCTGTGGCGGGCGCTCGCGCTGCTGCCGCGCATGTTCGGAGCGCGCTGATCAGAAATTGTCGATCGGCACTTCCTCGAGAATCTTGATCTCGCCATTGCAGGAGATCTCGTCGTCATAGGATTCCGTAACCACGCCGTTCCAGTACTCGAGCGCGCGCTTGTGCCATTCCACCAGGGAAATGGTATCGCCCATGACCATCTGTTGCGGGGCGCGGTGCATTTCACCTGTGGCGCTCACGCGAAACACCTTTTTGTGGTCACCGCGCATGTTTTCCAGCCAGAAGCGCACGGAGCGTGCATCATCGGGAATCAGCCAGATGCAGCTGGTGCGCGACGGCAGGTCGGGATACATCTGGCGGCGTACATCCTCAAGCACCAGTTCGCGCACCTTGCGCGTGGACAAAAACAGGCTGTCGAGCGTCTCGGCCAGCGTCATCACCGGGTTGAAATGGTAGAACCCGAGGAGCGGGTCTTTCTTGCCTTGCTTGCGGTACACATGCAAAGCGCGGAAGGCCACCCGATCCACGGTGAAAACCTCGTTGGTTTCGGGATTGGTGATGCCGCGGCGCGCCACCTCGAACGCCCGCCAGGAATTGTTGGGTTCCTCGCCGAACGTGAACACCGCCCCTTCCACCCACTTGGGCGAATTGTGTTTGTGAATGTGGTAGAACTTTTCGCTTTCGATATGCATGCGAATCCCGGCCCTTGTTGTATACGCGCGCGATGTTTTCGCCGAGCAGGCAGCTGAATTTATAACAGCTTTTGCGTTGCGCCTGCAACCGGCGGATTTGCGTTCACAGCCGTGCTATGAGTGCGGCCCGCACCGGCATGCGCCGTCGCCCCCAGTTGCCCGGTTGGCCGGCAAATTCCCCCGGTATCGGCGTCCCGCAACTCCGGCAATTCCCGCTGGCATCCAGGTTCCATGCGCCCAGTGCGTACCAATCGCGCTCAATGACCAGGGCGCCGCAGCCCGGGCACCAGGTGCTGCCGCCGGTGCGATCGTGCACATTGCCGGTATAGCAATAGTGCAGGCCGTTGCTGAGTGCGATGTCGCGTGCGCGCGCGAGCGTGGCGGCCTTTGTGTGCGGCCGATCCCGCATCCGGTAGTCGGGATGAAACGCGGTAAAATGCAGCGGCACATCGGGGCCGAGGTTCTGCATGATCCATTGGGTTTCGTTTTCGATCTCCGCGTCGGAATCATTCAGGCCCGGAATCAGCAGCGTGGTGATCTCAAACCACACCGAAGTTTCGTGCTGGAGATACTGCAGCGTGTCCAGTACCGGCTGCAGATGGCCGCCGCAGGTTTTCCAGTAGAACTCCTCGGTGAAACCCTTGAGGTCCACGTTGGCAGCGTCCATGTGACGGTAAAACTCCACGCGCGCTTCGGAACACATGTAGCCCGCGGTAACCGCGATCGCCTTGATCCCCAGCGCATGACCCGCATCCGCCGCATCCATGGCGAATTCCATGAAGATCACCGGATCGTTGTAGGTGAACGCCAGACTCGAGCACCCCAGGGACTTCGCGGTCGCGGCCAGGGCCTCGGGCCCGGCCGTATCGGCCAGCGTGTCCATTTCCCGCGACTTGGACATGTCCCAGTTCTGGCAGAACTTGCAGGCCAGGTTGCAGCCGGCGGTCCCGAAGGACAACACCGCGGTGCCGGGCAGGAAATGATTGAGCGGTTTCTTTTCCACCGGATCCACGCAGAAGCCGCTGGAGCGCCCGTAGCTGAACAGCTTGATCTGGTCAGCTTCGCGGCCGCGCACAAAACACAGCCCGCGCTGGCCTTCGTTCAGCTTGCAGGCGCGTGGACACACGTCGCACTGGATCCTGCCGTCCTCGAGACGGTGCCAGTAGCGCGTGGCAACAACGGTTTGCAGCGGGGCATGCATGGCGGCGATTCCGTACTAGCATTAAGTATATGACGGCTCACGATGTGCGCGCGCCTGCGGTTGCCGGCCTGTTCTATCCCGGCGACGCGGGGGCATTGCGCGCGCAGCTCGCGCAAATGCTGGCCGAGAATCCCGCGCCCGGCACGCCACCCAAAGCCCTGATCGCGCCGCATGCCGGCTATGTTTATTCAGGCGCGATCGCAGCCCGCGCCTACAACCGCCTGGCACCGTGCGCCGGCACCATCCAGCGCGTGGTATTGCTGGGGCCTGCGCACCGCGTGACATTGCATGGTCTGGCGCTGCCGGCGGCCGATGTCTTCCGCACCCCGCTGGGCGACATCAAACTCGACCGGGACGCCCTCACACTTCTCGCAGGACTGCCGCAAGTGACGCGTTCCGGAGCAGCCCACCATCAGGAACACAGCCTGGAGGTTCACCTGCCGTTCCTGCAGACGCTGCTTGAAAACTTCACGCTCGTGCCCCTGCTCGTGGGCTGGGCACATACCCACGATACCGCCAGCGTGCTCGACCTGCTTTGGGGTGACGAGGAAACGCTCATCGTCATCAGCTCGGATCTCAGTCACTACCATGATTACGCAACCGCGCAGCGTCTCGATGCCGACACCGCGCGGCGCATCGAAGCCTGCCAGTTTCCCATTCCCGACGAGCAAGCGTGCGGCGCCTACCCCATCAACGGGTTGTTGAGCGTCGCGCAGGCGCGCCACTTGCGCGTTGAACGTCTGGATCTGCGCAATTCCGGCGATACCACCGGCGACAAGCGGCGCGTGGTGGGTTACGGCGCTTGGGCCCTGCATGCCGCTTAGCACTCTGACACGCATAACGCTCCTGGACGCGGCGCGTCACAGCATCCGGCAGCATCTGGATGACAAGCCCGCGGCATTCAGCCACCGGAATGGCGACCCGGATTTGCGCGCCGTGCGTGCCAGCTTCGTGACGCTGAAACACCGGGGCGCGTTGCGCGGCTGCATCGGCAATCTCGATGCCAAACAGGAACTGCTCGCAGACGTCATACAGAATGCAAAGCTGGCCGCCTATCGCGATCCGCGCTTCCCGCCGCTGCGGGCTGCGGAGTTTGAGGATCTGGACATCGAAATCTCGGTGCTCTCCGGCAGCGAACCGATCGCAGCACGCAACCGCGATGAGCTGCTGCGGGCGCTGCGACCGGGAATCGACGGTGTGATCATCCAGGAAGGCGAACACCGTGCCACGTTTTTGCCGGCGGTTTGGGCCAGCCTTCCCGATCCCGGGGAATTCTGTGCGCAGCTCATGTGCAAGGCCGGGCTGGGCGCGTCTCATTGGTCTGCGGCATTGCGCTTTTCCCGCTATCAGACCGAAAGTTTCGACGCGGGAGAACAGGCATGAAATCACTGCTGCGCGGGATAGCCATGAGCGGGCTGGTGCTGTTCCTATGCGCCTGTGGCCCGGACAATCAGCCTGCAGGGGCGGGCAAGCAAGCGGCACAGGACGCGCCCCCGCCGGTGAGCCACACGGTGTTCGCGCCCTACCTAAATGATGTCAACAAAGCCAAGCAGGTGCAAAACACCGTGAATACGCAAAAACAGGCGCTTGACCGCGCCATCCAGGCACAGACCGGCGCCAGCCGCAGTCCCGCCCCCTCAGCGCAGACCGAGTACTGATCAATCGCCGGATTTGCGCAGCCTCAGGCTGAATTGCAGATCACAGGCCGCACCGCCGGCAGCGGTCTGCACCTGCCGCGTAAAACCGAAGCGCTCATAGAGCTGTACCGCCTCTTTGAGTACCGGTGCGGTGAACAATTCCATGGTTTCAAAGCCGCGCGCCCGTGCCCAATCCACTACCCGTTGCAGAAGTACACGACCGAGGCCGCGATGCCGCACCTTGTAGGCGAGGTACAGGCGCCGAAGTTCGCACACTGTCTGGCTGCGACCACACGCACCGCAGCAGCCCACGAGCACGCCGCTGCTGTCCACCAGCACCTCAAACACGCCATGGCGGCTTGCATACCAGGCGGCGACGTCATCCAGATCGCCGTCCCGCGCCACGCTGTCCGGCAAGCCATAGCTTTGCAAAATGCCGCCCACCAGTGCGCGCAGGCCTTTGGCATCTTGCCGCTCTCCGGGGCGCAGCGTAAGACGCAGATCGGCGAGCAGATTCTCGTGCGCAGACTGCAAATGCCAAATCCTTATTTGATGCGCCGCACGAACACCGTGGCGCCGTGGCCGGGCAGCGTCAGCAGATACCCGAATCCGAGTTTCTTGATGACCACCTGAGGATGATCGAGTTCAATGTTGCTGAAATATCCGGTACCGGCTTGTTTCCACACCTGACCGTTTTCCAGCTTGAAAACCGTATTGCCGGTCCAGCCGGTGAACCGTCCGGCAATGCGCGTTTCAATGCGCTCCGACGTCGCCGGGTTTTCTTTCACCGCCATGGTGTCCGCACCGAAACCAGCCGCTCCGGAAGCCGCAGCGCGTGCAGTTGACGACGGCGCCGGCGGCGCAGCCTCGGGTGGCGTCGCGGCGCGCTCCTGCACATACTCATTCAGCCAGGCATTCAAGGCCTTGAGTTGCACAGGCGAAAGCTTGTCAATTCCGGTGCGGTGATACTCGGTGACCGACATCTGATCGCGCACATCCAGGGGCGTGGCGCCCGCGACGCCGCGAGTGCGCACAGCATTGGAATTCAGCGTGGCCGTAAGCCAATTATTGAAGGCTTGCAGCTCATCAGGCGCAAGCGTGTCGAGGCCGGTGTGGCGGAACTGCGTGACCGTGATGACATTGCGCACGTCCAGCGGCGTGGCGGCGGGCGACGCCGCGAGCGTTGCGCCGCAACCGCAGATCGCGAACAGGGCCACCACACCGGCTTGCAATCCACGCATTGCTCACCTCACCAGGGCAAATGATCCAAGTCCACATTGCCGCCGCTGAGGATAACACCAACGCGCAGCCCTTTCACCGACACCCGCGCGGTACGCATCGCCGCCAGCACCACCGCCGCGGAAGGCTCGATGATGATTTTCATGTGCTCCCATGCAAAGCGCATGGCGGCAATCACTTCCGGATCCGCGACCCGCACGATGTCGTCCACCTGCGCGCGCAGTACTGCGAATGTCAGCGGTCCGATGGTGGCACGCAGCCCGTCACACACGGTATCCGGGTGCGCCACCGGCTCGATGTGACCTGCGTGCAGCGAGCGCCAGGCGTCGTCGGCGCCGAGCGGTTCCACACCGATGATTCTGCATGCGGGACGGAGCGCGCGCGTAGCCACGGCGGTTCCGGACAACAAACCGCCGCCGCCCACCGGCGCCAAAACCAGGTCCAGGTCCGGGATTTCCGTGTGCAATTCCAGTGCCGCCGTGCCCTGCCCGGCCATCACGCCCGGATCGTTGAAAGGGTGCACCACGACCGCACCGGTTTGCGCAACACAGTGTGCCAGCGCCGCTTCGCGGCCCTGCATAGTCGGTTCGCAGTCAATGACCTGCGCGCCGTAGCCGGCCACTGCGCGCTTTTTGAACGCACTCGAGTTCTCCGGCATGACCACCCAGGCGGGAATGCCGCGGCGCCTGGCGGCCAGCGCCAGTGCCGCGCCGTGATTGCCGGACGAATGCGTGGCCACACCGTGGGCGGCAGCCGCAGCCGAAAGCGACAACACCGCATTCGCCGCCCCGCGGATCTTGAAGGCGCCCATCTCCTGGAAATTCTCGCACTTGCAGAACACCTGCGTGTCCAGTTCCGCATCGAGCGACGCGCAGCGCAACACCGGGGTACGGTTCACTTGCGCTGCGATGCGCGCCGCGGCGGCGCGGATATCCGCGAAGGTTAGAACCTGCTGCATATCCGGCTCAGGATTCCAGAAATTCCGGGCGCAGCAGATGCTCGCGGTAATACCTGAGTTCAACCACGGAATCGCGGATGTCGTCGAGCGCCAAATGGATGGATTCCTTGGTGAAGCCCTCGGCAAGCCCCGGAGCCCAGCGTTTCGCAAGTTCCTTGAGTGTGCTGACATCCAGATTGCGGTAATGGAAAAACTTTTCCAGCTCCGGCATGTAGTGCGCCAGGAAGCGCCGGTCCTGACAGATGCTGTTGCCACACATGGGTGAAGCGTTGGGCGGCAAATGCTGGCGCAGGAACGCGAGGGTCGTGCGTTCGGCTTCGACTTCGCTCGCGCGGCTGGCGCGCACCCGTACGGTCAGACCCGACCGGCCGTGCTGGTGGGTGCACCACTCGCCCATGGCGGCGAGCACCGCAGCGCTCTGGTGCACCGCGACCACCGGACCCTCGGCCAGCAAGTTCAGCTGCTTGTCGGTAACCAGCGTGGCAATTTCGAGAATCCGGTCGCGTTCCGGATCCAGACCGGTCATTTCCAGATCCAGCCAAACCAGATTTTCGGCATTCAACGCCATGACCATACCTTGATTTGCACGCAGGCTTCAGTCTAAACCTGCACGGCGATTCTGCCCACCCGCGCGGTCGCGTACAATGCGCGTCCCGTTTTCCCCCGGCCGTGCATGAACGCCCTCACCGTGATTTTCGTCATCGCGCTGGCGCTTTCGGCGGCGCTGCGCGCCTGGCTGACAGGTCGTCAGATCCGCCATGTGCACAGCCACCGGGGAGCCGTACCCGCGGTCTTTGAGGCCAGCGTCAGCTCGGAGCAGCATGAAAAAGCCGCGGACTACACGGTCGCCAAGAGCCGCTTCGGGCTGCTCGGCACGGCGTTGGAACCGGTGCTGGCGCTGCTCTGGACCCTGGGCGGCGGCCTGACGCTGCTCGATAGCGCCTGGCGCAACCTGCGGCTGGATGTGCTCACCGCCGGTGTCGCGGTCATCGGCAGTTACGTGCTGATCAACGCACTGATCGAACTGCCGCTCGGCGCCTGCGCCACTTTCGGCATAGAAGCGCGCTTCGGTTTCAATCGCACCACGCTCAAAACCTACGTGCTCGATCGCCTCAAGGTGCTGGTGCTCGGCGCGCTGCTCGGCATACCGTTGCTGTACGCCGTGTTGTTCCTGATGCAGCGCACTGGCCGCCTGTGGTGGCTGTATGTGTGGCTGCTGTGGCTGGCATTCAGCCTGCTCATCACCTGGGCCTGGCCGGTGCTGATTGCGCCGCTGTTCAACAAGTTCGCGCCGCTGGCCGATACTGGACTGAAGCAGCGCATCGAAGCGTTGGTGACGCGCTGCGGATTCACCAGCCGCGGCGTGTTCGTGATGGACGGCTCGGCGCGCTCCGCGCATGGCAACGCGTATTTCACCGGCCTGGGCCGCCACAAGCGCATCGTGTTTTTCGACACGCTCATGGACAAGCTCGATGCCGAGGAAATCGAGGCGGTGCTTGCGCATGAACTCGGCCATTTCCGCCTGCATCATGTGATTCAGCGGCTGGTCGTAGGCGCCATGCTGAGCCTCGCGGGACTGGCGGTGCTCGCCTGGCTCGCTTTGCAGCCGTGGTTTTATCTGGGCCTGGGTGTGCAGTTGCCATCGGCGCACATGGCGCTACTGTTGTTCACGCTGCTGGCGCCGCCGTTCCTGCTGCTCCTGGAACCCGCGAGCACGGCCTGGTCACGGCGGCAGGAATTCCAGGCGGATGCCTATGCGGCCAGCCACGTGAACGGCGGCGCGCTAGCGCAGGCGCTGGTGAAACTCTATCGCGACAATGCCAGCACACTCACGCCCGACCCCCTGCACTCCGCGTTCCACGATCCGCATCCGTCCGCGCTGGCTCGCATCGCGGCTTTGCAGTCACAAACCCGATAATTCCAATCACACGCAGCGGATGTGTCTGGATAAAAATCGTCTCAGCCGGGCGGCCAGGTCATGAGGCGCCCGCCCAGCAGATGTAGATGGATGTGGAACACCGTCTGGCCGGCGCCGCGGTTGCAGTTCATCACCAGCCGATAGCCGGATTCCGCGAGCTTCCGGTCCTGCGCAATGTGGCAGGCCGCCAGCATCAGCCTGCCGAGCAGCGGTGCGTCTGCGTCGCCGACCTCGTTGAGCGTGGCAATGTGCCGGCGCGGCACCACCAGAATGTGCGTCGGCGCCTGCGGATTGATGTCGTGGAAAGCAATCAATTCGTCGGTTTCCATGACCATGCGCGGCTGGATTTCTCCGCGCACCATCTTGCAGAACAGGCAATCGTTCATTGGCGCCCCTCATGCGCCCGCAGACGGCACGGCGAACACGTCGTAATGCCGCCACCTGTCGGCATCGCGTTCCGATATGACCTCACCACGGTAATTTTCCTCGCTCTCCCACTTGTGCAGGCGGTAACCCAGCGCCTGCAACTCGCGCAAATACTGCACGCGCCGCGCGCTCGGCAGGTGCTTGTAGATCTCGGTCTTGATGTAAGGCCGGTTGCGTTCCAACAGGCTGCGGATGAACCTTGCCACATCCGGGTCATAGCCTTCGGTGTCGATTTTCACGTAGCGTATCCGGCCCAGGGTTTCGGGATACTCGCGCTCCAGATAGCGCAGCAGATTCCTGCCCTGTACGCGCAATTTAAAAAAGTGTCCATGTGTCCACGGGCTGATGTCCTTGTGCAATCCGCCGTTGCAAAAACCAGAATCGGAATACTCGAACTCCATTTCGGCATCTTCCGCGGCAGCCGCAAACATCAGCGGCTGGATGTTGGTTTTGCGCTTGTTGAGGCCGGCATTCGCGACCAGAATTTTGAAGACATGCGGATTGGGCTCCAGCGCCAGCACCCCGCCCTTGACTCCGACGGCAAGCGCAATCGGCAGGGTTGAATCCCCGGTATGCGCGCCGATGTCGATGGCAAAATCCCCTGCGGACAAAAATTCACGGATCGCGTCAACCTGCGCCTGATAAAACCGCTTGGGCTTTTCCTTCGGATGCCGCCACGCGGCGTATTCAATGGCACCGTCTTTCTCAAGCGCAAACGTCTGGATGTCGAAGCCATATTCCCGGGCAGGCGGCTTCATTCCCAATCCGAAAAACACTTCCTTCAGTTTCACGCGATGCTCACCGCTGCCACTCAGGCCACGTCCCGCCGGCCGGAAAACGCGTGTGACAGCGTGCCGCCATCCACGAATTCGAGCTCGCCGCCCAGCGGTACACCGTGCGCAATGCGCGTGGCGCGGATGCCGCGAGCGTGCGCCAGTTCCGCGAGGTAATGTGCCGTGGCTTCACCCTCAACCGTGGGGTTGGTGGCCAGAATCATCTCCGTGATGCCGCCCGCGTCCAGGCGCGCTTCCAGTTGCCGCAGTCCCAGCTCCTCGGGACCAATGCCGTCGAGCGGCGACAAATGCCCCATGAGCACAAAATATTTGCCCCCAAAGCTGGTCGCCGAGTCGATCGCATACACGTCGGCCGGGGTCTCGACCACGCATAACAAGCTGTCGTTGCGGCGCGTTGAGGCGCAGATCTCGCAGATCGGCTTGTCGGTGAGCATGCGGCAGCGCTCACAATGACGTACCCCCGCCACCGCCGCCTCCAGCGCCTTGGCCAGCGCCAACGCCGCATCGCGCTTGCGCTCCAGCAGATGAAAACTCATGCGTTGCGCGGACTTGGGCCCCACGCCCGGCAGGCAGCGCAGCGCATCCATCAGTTGTTGCAGCAGCGGTGTGTACAGCATGCGATCAGAATGGCAGCTTCAGGCCGCCCGGCAGCGGCATGCCGGCGGTCAAGCCCGCGAAGCGCTCGCGCATCAGGACCTCGAGCTTGTTGACCGCGTCATTCATGGCCGCGGCAACCAGGTCCTCGAGCATCTCGCGGTCGTCACCCGGAAATTTTGGATCAATGCGCACGCGCTTGACCTCGTGGCGACCGGTCATCACCACGCTGACCATGCCGCCCCCCGCCTGGCCGGTAATTTCCACCTGCGTCAGTTCCTGCTGCGCCTTCTGCATGCTGGCCTGCAACTCCTGGGCCTGCTTCATCAATCCGCCGAGTCCGCCTTTCATCACCTGTTCACCCCGGCTTATTCCGACAGCTTCACGAGTTCGGGATTGACCTGCGCCCCGAATGTCTCGCACAGCTTGCGCACGTTGGGATCGGCCGCGATGGCCGCCTGCGCGGCCTGCAGATTTTCCGCCTGGCGATGCGCATCACGCTTGGCCGGCGTATCCAGGTCCGCGTGTACCGCCTGGATGCGGATTTTCAGCGGCTCACCGTAATGGCGCGCAATGGCTTCCTGCAGGCGCTGGGTCAGCTGCTCGGTGGCGAGATGCGCGTGCGCGGTATCCAGCTCCAGATACAGGGTGTTGGCCTCGCGCTGCCGATACTCGCAGTTAAGCGCCAGTTGCTGTGCAGCGCCGCGCAGCTCCAGAGACTCCACCAGCCCGATCCAGTCCGGATCTTTCCAGGTTTGCGCCGCATTCGACGCCGCATTCGGCCGCGCTGCGGCGGTTTGCGCAGCGCTGGCCGCAACCGGACGCGCTGCGGCGGCCGCCGGCGCCCGTGCGGCCTCGGCCTGAACGGGAATGAACGCCAACATGCGCAACAAGGTCATCTCGAAACCGCCGCGCGGTGACGGTGCCAGTGCTAGGTCGCGCTTGCCAAACAGTGCGATCTGATAGCAAAGCTGCACTTGCTCGGGCGTGAATTTCCCGCCCATGGTCCGCACGGCATCATCCGCGGCCAAGTCTGCCGGCGCCTCGGCCAGCGCCTGCGCCAGCGCCACGCGCTGCAGGCAAGACGCCATGTCGCCCAGAATCGTCTCGTAATCCGGGGCCAGTTCATCGAGCTTGCTCACAATTTCAAACAGCAGCTTGCCATCCTTGTTGGCCACGGCTTGCAGCAGACTGAACACGTGGGTTTGCTCGATGCTGCCCAGCATGCTGCGCACCTCCGCCACGCGCAACGCGCCGGCACCGTACGCGATTGCCTGGTCCAGCAGACTCAATGCATCACGCAAGCTGCCGTCGGCTGCCTGTGCAATCAGGACAATGGCGGCATCTTCCCCGGCAATTCCTTCGGCTTCGAGGATGTGAGCCAGCTGTTTCTGTATCAGGCCCACCGGCAGGCGCTTGAGGTTGAATTGCAGGCAACGCGACAGCACGGTCACCGGCAACTTCTGCGGATCGGTGGTGGCCAGCAGGAATTTCACGTGCGGCGGCGGCTCTTCCAGGGTTTTCAGCAGTGCATTGAAAGAATGGCCGGAGAGCATGTGCACTTCGTCAATCAGGTACACCTTGTAGCGCCCGCGGCTCGGCGCATATTGCACGTTATCCAGCAACTCGCGGGTATCGTCCACCTTGGTGCGCGATGCGGCGTCCACCTCGATCAGATCCACGAAGCGTCCGGCCTCGATTTCCCGGCAGGCGCTGCATTCGCCACACGGGCGCGAACTTACGCCGCGCTCGCAGTTCAGACACTTGGCAAGAATGCGCGCCAGCGTGGTCTTGCCCACGCCGCGGGTACCGGCAAACAGGAAAGCGTGGTGCAGGCGGTTATGGTCCAGCGCGTTGATCAGCGCCTTGAGCACGTGTTCCTGGCCGACCATTTCCGCGAAATTGCGCGGCCGCCACTTTCTTGCCAGCACCTGATACGACATGGGGAGTGAAACTTGCCGGTGGATTGCGCAGCGCGCGTGTGCGACTACTTTACCAGACGGCGCCGACAGTCAGCACCGTGACAAATTCAAGGTGACAGCCTGCGCCAGCCGTGCCCAGCGCACGAGTTCACTGCTGCCGCTGCTCCCTCTCGGGCCTGACGGGATTCACAGTTTGGCGTCGCGGAGTTGCCGGCACAGGCCGCCACTAAAACATTGTAAGCGCAGTGGCGCCGGTGAGGTCTCAAACCTGAAAACTGGCGGAGAGGGCGTCCCTTCCCGTTCGTCCACCATCATCCAACATCATGCGCGCCCCCTTGATACTCGCGGTATTCGTTCCACCGATATATACAGATTTACACCACCATCTTATACTGAATGTGGTACTCAATGTGGTGCGCACATGAAAACGCCTCGCAACGTTGGACTCGGCAAATATCCTCACAAGTTGAAAGACGGCCAGCATCCGCATCATGCCCTGTCGGCCTTCATGGTGCGCAACAAAATGAAGCCGGGACGTTACGCTGACGGCAATGGGCTGCATTTGGTTATCGATCCAAGCGGCGCACGCCGTTGGATATTGCGCACCGTCGTTGGTGGCAAACGCTGCGACATTGGACTTGGAAGCGTTGCACTCGTCACGCTGCACACCGCACGCAAGGAAGCCACCCGCCTGCGTGAAATGGCACGCTCAGGCGGCGATCCATTGGCACAGCGTCGCAAGGAACGCCGGACAGTCCCAACTTTCAGAGAAGCCGCCGAGCAGGTTCACAAACTGCACTCACCATCATGGAAAAATGAGAAGCACGCCGAGCAGTGGATCGCGAGCCTCAAAAAGAACGTCTTTGATGAATTGGGAAACGTGCGCTGCGACCGGATCAGCCAAGCCGACGTGTTGCGCGTGCTGTCGCCCTTATGGCTCAAGCGGCCTGAAACCGCCCGGCGCATCCGGCAGCGGATCAAGCTAGTGATGGCATGGGCGAAAGCGAACGGCTACCGCACTGGCGACAACCCGGTTGAAGGCTTGGGAACGGTACTGCCTGCACAAACCGACACGCCGCATCACATGGCTTCAATGCCCTATGCCGAGGTTCCGGCGTTCGTCACCACGCTGCGCAAGTCCGACGCGGGAAACATCACAAAATTGCTGTTCGAGTTTCTGATCTTGTGTGCCTGCCGAACCAACGAGGCCATTGGCGCGCAATGGAGCGAAGTCGATTTAGAAGGCAAGGTGTGGACGATCCCGTCCGCAAGAATGAAGGCAAAAAAGGAACACCGCGCGCCATTGAGTGCGCGCTGCGTCGAAATCTTGAACGAAGCCCGGCGCTTCAACCACACGCGCTACCCGTTGGTATTCCCTAACTTGATTACCGGCGAACGGCTCTCAAACATGGTGCTGCTGATGCAGGTGCGGCGCATGAAGCTGCCCTACACGGTGCATGGATTTAGAAGCTCGTTCCGCGATTGGGCCTCTGAAAAAACCCACACCCCGCACGCCGTCATGGAAGCCGCGCTCGCGCACGCTGAACATGACAAAACGGTTGCCGCCTATGCGAGAAGCGATCTACTCGACCTGCGTCGCAAACTCATGGAGCAATGGGCGCGCCACTGCACCACCACGAAGGCCGAAGTGGTGCAGATCGGGACAGTGGCCTAAACCCATGCCCACAAAAACCAAACCACGACCATCGTCACGCTTGCCATGGCGGTTCGCTGTGAATCTTGACCCCGGAAAGGCCGATGATGCTGCTGAAAAGGTGGCACTCACCAAGCTCCGACACGATATTGCGTTGCTGCTCGGTCGCAATGGCAAATCGCTGAAAACCGTACTTGTTGAAATCGAGCGCATCCTGAGCTTTGGCGTAAACCGCATCCATGCGCACTACACGGAACCGTTGCCTGCGAACCGGCTGGCAGAGCTACGGCCTTTGGCTGACGCCTCTCAAAAGCTCGCAGAATCAATCAATCGATACGGCTTGGCGGCTATACCGGGCTCAGGCGAACTGTGGGTAGCCCTGAACAAATGGGCCTGTGCTGCTGAAATTGAATGTGACCGGCTCAAACGCATTGGGAAAAACTACCGGCAGGCTGTCAAAAACGGTGAAAGAACGCCGCACGGAGGCAGTGACGGCGGCAGCCGCAAGCGCAACGCATACATGGCAAAAATATGCACCGAGTCCGTACTTGTTGACTTCTACCGGGAAATCGCCCGCGTACCGTCGAATGATGGCGAAAGTCGGTTTGTGCGGATGTTGATCAAAAACTGCCAACACGGGTAGCAAACACCCGCGTATAGGGGCTGCTGGGCTGCTGGGCGTAACGTCTCCCACGAACCAAGGAGACACCGCATGCACACCCGCATCGATCCGATTTTCGCGCCCCCAAAGGACATCGCCGAGGCATGTGGGAACTCAATCCAGAATCACTATAAAAAAATCGCCGACGGCCTCTTGCCACCAATGATCAAATCCGGGAAACGAAAATCCCTCGCCGTGGTTGGCGAGTACCGCGCGGTTTGCGCCGCGCAGATTTCGGGAGCAACTAATGACGAAATCCGCGCCCTCGTTCGACAGATCGTTGCCGACCGTTCAAAGGCAACGGCGCAATGACCGCCGCGAGCGCGACCTCATCCCCGGAGTACCGCGCTGCAGTTGAAGCTGCTGGCGCGGAAGTTCTTAAGGCCGCGCGCAACTTCCGCCACACCGAAACCGGCAAAACTATGACGGGCGATCAGGTTGCCGCGATGATAATTCCGCAGGCTGCGCTGTTCAAAGATTTGGCCGCACTCAAACTCGACGATCGCGTTTTGTATGAATTACAGGCGAAAACTCAAGCCAAAAATCTCGGCGTGAGCTTCGGCGCGTTGAACGCGGAAGTCGACAAATTGTTGCCGAAAAGCAGTGGCGGCAGCGTGAAATTGCAGGGGACAGCGATGTCGTTCAGGGACGACGAGCCGTGGGCATCGGCCGTCAATGGTGATGCACTGCTAACTGAACTCACTGAAATCATCCGCCGCCACGTTATCCTGACAATTCACCAAGCCCGCACCATCGCCTTGTGGATTGTCGCCACGTACTTCGTGCATGAAGTAAATGCGGCGGCGATTCTGGCCGTGGTATCACCGGAAAAACGCTGCGGGAAAACCACCATGCTGAGCCTGCTGCGGCGGCTGGTACGCCGCGCATCGCCTTCCAGCAACATAACCGGAGCTGTGTTATTCCGCGAGATTGAAAAGTACGCTCCGACCTTGTTGATTGACGAAGCCGATACGTTCCTGCGAGATGATGAAGCACTGCGCGGGATATTGAACAGCGGCCACACGCGGGAACTCGCCTTTGTGAAGCGTACCGTGGGCGATGATTTTGAGCCGCGTGCGTTCAGCACGTTTTGTTTCAAGTCTATCGCCTGTATTGGCAAGCTGAAAGACACGCTCACAGACCGCAGCATCATCATCACGATGCAACGTGAACAAAACGCCCGGAGAAAATGCGCCAAGCTGCGCGACACCGATCCGAGTGTGTTTGAACGTCTGCGGCGTCAGGCCGTGCGTTTCGCGGCTGATCTGCATGATGACTTGCAGGCCGCGCATCCGGCTTTTCCAGAGGCTATGAACGACCGCGAGGCTGATTCGTGGGAACCGCTTTTCGCGATCTCCGATCTGTGCGGTGGAGCATGGCCGACACAGGCCCGCGAAGCGGCGCTCATTCTCACCGGCGGCAACGATGACGAAAGCATCGGCGTAACGCTGCTGGAAAATATCCGCTCAGTGTTTGTTGATCGTGATGTTGACCGCTTGTCCGGCAGTGATCTGGTGGCCGCCCTGACCGCTGACTTGGAATCACCGTGGGCGACCTTTAACCACGGCAATCCCATATCTCAGCGGCAGGTAGCGACGCGCCTGCGGGCTTTCGGGATCGTGAGCGGCACGATCAGGGAGGGCGGCGGAACATCTAAAGGCTACCTGCGGAAGCAGTTTGCCGAGGCTTTCGCCAGATACATCCCTTTAGACCCGTTTCAAAGCGTAACACCGTCACAACCCAATGCTGGCATGGCTTCCAGCGAGTTTTCAAAGCGTAACACGGAAGAAATGTTACGCATCGAAAAAGCCTTGCAGCCCAATGGCGGCGTGGGTTGTGACGGTGTTACGGATAGAAACACCCCAATAGAGGAACCGGGCGGAAAAGCGCCCGTTTCGGACGCTGAACGCGAGGCTGAGGCCGCCGAATGGGAAGTGGTACAAGCCGACCTTTGCCGGGAGGTCGACCTGTGAGCGCCACCCCCGAAACCCTGCGCTCGTCTGAGCAACGCCTTGCCGCGCTGCTTGAGGCATCCAGTTATCGCCGCTTGGGTGTTGGCGAAAAGACCGAACTTGCTCGCTTGCTGGCGAACCGACATTCAGCAGTGCCCGAAGCGCCTGTGGTTCAACAAAAAGCCACGATCGTCAAACTGCCCCTGCGGCGATTCACCGACACTCTTTCACAGTACGGCATCCGCCTATCGCTGGCTGATGGTCAGCTTGCTGTCGAGCTTGCGCCGGGCTACTGCGGCATCTTGCCGATAGCTGCTGCAGCCGAAATCCAAAAGCGCCGAGGCGCGCTGATCGCCACGCTCGGCGTTCGACCGCTGCCAGCCGAAACCTTGTGCAGTTTTCTGCGCCGCGCCCGCAGCGGCGATTTCAGTTTTCGTTCCGCAATTCAGCCATAAGGAGCCATCATCATGACAACCCGAGTTTTACCCGCAATTACCACAGCGCAACAGGCCGTCACCGTGAATGGACGTAAGTACAACGCTCAACCTGGCACAGCGATCGACGCGCCTGATGGCGATGCCGATGTGCTGGGTGCGAACGGCTGGATTCGTGTTTGCCCAAGCGGAACAAGCGCACAACGTCCGACCGGCAGCGGTGTTATTGGCGGCACGGGTGTCGTCACAGCAGGTTCGCTATTTTTCGATTCGACGCTTGGGTTTGTGATCGTTTTCGACGGCAAAAGCTGGCGCAACCCTGCCACGGGTGTAGCCATTTGATGTTTGCGGCTACCTACTAGTCCGCAGCCGCCGCGTTCGGCGTTCGTTTCATGACCTGCCGTAAACCGGGCGCGGCGTTTTAATTCCATAACAC
>JBOIAZ010000151.1:0-9628 GCA_050739175.1 Gammaproteobacteria bacterium | reverse complement strand
ACGCGGTCGAGTTCCGGCAGGCGCACGTCGAGCCGGGTTTTGCGGTCGCTTCCCCAGAAAAACATGGCGTCGGTAAGACGCGGCACGATGACGCGCTCGTTGCCGCGCCGCACTTCCGCGGGCCGTTTACTGCGGATATTGCTGATGGCGATAAACCGGGGCAGCAGTTTGCCCTGGGCGTCGCGCAGCGGGAAATAGCGCTGCTGGGTTTCCAGCACCGCCACGATCACTTCGTCGGGCAGCGTCAGGAATTTTCCCTCGAAACTGCCGGTCACCGGCACCGGCCATTCCACCAGTGCCGCGACCTCCTCCAGCAGCGCTTCGTCCAGTTGGGCGCGGCCGTGCGCGCGTTTTGCCGCTTGGGCGACGAGCGCGCGGATTTTCCTTGTCAGCGTGCCGGCGCGGTCCTCCACCAGAACCCTGCCGGTTTTAGCAAGCACGCTGCGGTATTCGCCGGGGCGCTTGAGCGTAATGGCACCCGGATGGTGATAGCGGTGGCCGTAAGTCCTGTTGCCGGCGGTAACGCCGAGAATCTCCGCCTTGAGTGCGCGTGTGCCGAGCAGCAGCACGATCCAATGTACGGGTCGTACGAATTCAGCTTCGCCTGCGCTCCAGCGCATGCGTTTCGGGATGGGCAGTTTCGCCAGGGCTTCGGCAACGATCTGCGGCAGGAGTTCGGCGGCGGTTTTGCCTTTGAATTTGAGTGCGCAGGCCAGACGCTCACCCTTTTCCGTCTGACGCCGTTCTAACTGACTGACGGTCACGCCGCAGGATTTGGCGAAGCCTTCGGCGGCTTTCGTGGGCTTGCCGTCTTGAGCAAACGCGGCCGCGACCGCTGGACCGAGGCGTTCTTCCTTTCGGTCCGGTTGACGCATCCGCAGTGCGGGTGCGTGGATGGCAAGCCGTCGCGGCGAGAAGAACACCTCGTTTTTTGACGCGCTTGGTTCGTCCTGCAGCGCCTGAGTAATTGTCAGCGCGCCGAATTGGTCCAGGAATGCACGCGCCAATTTTCCGAGACTTTTGGGCGGCAGTTCCTCGGTGCCGATTTCCACCAAGAAAGCTTGAGCATCAGCCATGGGTGAGTTTCTTGTACTTGTGCGACTGTTTCAGCATAGGGAAACCCAAGGTTTCGCGGCTGTGGTAATAGGATTCGGCTACACCGCGCGCCAGTGCGCGCACCCGCAAAATGTAGCGTTGGCGCTCGGTTACGGATATCGCGCGGCGTGCATCCAATAGATTGAAGGTGTGCGAAGCCTGCAGCACCTGTTCGTAGGCAGGCAACGGCAAATTTTTTTCAAGCAGTCTTTGGCACTCGCTTTCGCAGGTATCGAACCAGCCGAATAGTGCTTGAGTGTTCGCTTGCTCGAAATTGTACTTGGACTGTTCGATCTCGTTTTGGTGAAACACATCGCCGTAGGTGACGCGACCGAGCGGGCCGTCAGTCCAAAGCAGATCGAACACGCTTTCCACTTCCTGCAGGTACATGGCGATACGCTCCAGGCCGTAGGTGAGCTCGCCGGTGACCGGGCGACATTCAAGGCCGCCCACCTGTTGGAAGTACGTAAATTGCGAGATCTCCATGCCGTTCAACCACACTTCCCAGCCGAGGCCCCAGGCTCCGAGCGTTGGGGATTCCCAGTTGTCCTCGACAAAGCGGATGTCATGCACCAGCGGGTCAAGGCCGAGCGTGCGCAGCGAGCCCAAGTACAAATCCTGGAAGTTTTCAGGCGATGGCTTGATAATCACCTGAAACTGGTAGTAGTGCTGCAGGCGGTTGGGGTTCTCGCCGTAGCGGCCGTCGGTTGGTCTGCGGCTGGGCTGCACGTAGGCGGCCGACCAGGGCTCGGGGCCGATGGCCCGCAGGAATGTGGCCGGGTGGAACGTCCCCGCCCCTACCGGCATGTCCAGGGGCTGGAACAGCACACAACCCTGCCCAGCCCAGTAGCGCTGCAGCGCAAGGGTCAAATCCTGGAAGGTCAGGGGGCTCTTGGCGGCCATCGGATGGTTCAGGTGGCGGTCCGCAAAGGCGGTAAGTATAGCGGCTTCAAACGGTTACGTCAGTTTCAATCATGTAAAGTGGTAAACGCACTGATATCGTGCAGTATGCACTGATCCGGTGCAAGTAAATGCTGTCGTGCGGTTTACGGGTGTGTAGAAACCCGCGCTTCTGGCTGGCACGCAGCTTGCTCTCTTCTAAAGACAATTTATCCAGCCTCACTCCGGAGATTGCCATGACTGCCAAGACCCCTACAGATGTACTCGAGTTGCTTTCGAAGGAAAACGTGAAATTCGTGGATTTCCGCTTTACCGACACGCGCGGCAAGGAACAGCACGTGAGCGTGCCAGCTCACACGGTACACGAAGAGTTGTTCGAGGACGGAAAGATGTTCGACGGCTCTTCTATTGCCGGCTGGAAGGGCATCAACGAATCGGACATGATTCTACTGCCGGACGCGGATTCCACAGTGATTGACCCGTTTTTTGAGGAGACCACCCTCAACCTGCGCTGCGACGTGATCGAGCCCTCCACCATGCAGGGATACGGCCGCGATCCGCGTTCGCTCGCCAAGCGCGCCGAGGCCTATCTGAAGTCTACCGGCATTGCCGATACGGCCTACTTCGGTCCGGAAAATGAGTTCTTTATTTTCGACACCGTCCGCTGGGGCGCTGATATCAGCGGCGCGTTCTACAAGATTGATTCCAGGGAGGCTCACTGGAATTCATCAACCGCCTACGAGGACGGCAACTTTGGACATCGTCCCGGCATCAAAGGTGGCTATTTCCCGGTGCCTCCGGTGGATGCGCTGCAGGACATCCGCTCCGCCATGTGCCTGTCGCTGGAGGAAATGGGCCTGACGACGGAGGTGCACCACCATGAGGTGGCCACGGCCGGCCAATGCGAGATTGGCGTGGGATTCGGCCACCTGGTGCAGAAGGCCGACGCGGTGCAGATTCTCAAGTACGTGGTAATGAACGTCGCGCATGCTTATGGCAAGACTGCCACCTTCATGCCCAAACCGCTGGTGGGCGACAACGGGAGCGGCATGCACGTGCACCAGTCCTTGGCAAAGGACGGCAAGAACCTGTTCAGCGGCAACCTCTACGGGGGTTTGTCGGAGCTTGCGCTCTACTACATCGGCGGCCTCGTCAAGCACGCGCGCGCGCTCAACGCACTTACCAATGCCAGCACCAATAGTTACAAACGTCTGGTGCCGCACTTCGAGGCGCCGGTGATGCTTGCGTATTCCGCGCGCAACCGTTCGGCCTCGATCCGCATCCCCTATGTGTCGACTCCCAAGGCGCGGCGCATCGAGGTGCGCTTCCCGGATTCGTCCGCCAATCCCTACTTTGCCTTCAGCGCCATGATGCTCGCCGGGCTCGACGGCATACAGAACAAGATCCATCCAGGCGAGGCCATGGACAAGGATCTCTACAACCTGCCACCCGAGGAGGAAAAGAACATCCCGCAGGTGTGCTTCTCGCTGGAGATGGCGCTCGAGTATCTGGATCGCGACCGCGAATTCCTGAAGCGCGGCGGGGTGTTCACCGACGACGTGATTGACGCCTACCTGGCGCTCAAGATGCAGGATGTGACGCGGCTGCGCATGACCACGCATCCGGTTGAATTTGACATGTATTACAGCTTGTAGCGCTGACGGGGGCTTGCCGAGGGGCAATGCCGCCGACATAAAAAAGCCGGCGTACCGGGAATGGGAGTCGGTACGCCGGCAAGCTACCGGGCGCTTGGGGAGACGCCCGGGCCGGCCCCGAAAGGGAGGGGCGGGGCCGGTCAGCGCACTGGGGTAGTACGCTTTGGGAACCAGGCAAAGTCCAATTCAGAACCCTGCCTTGCGCCCCAGTCTTTATTGGGGACAAATTAGCTTGATTCCAAGTGTTTAGACTAGACCGCCCAGTCTAATAATACAGTCTGTCGGTTGGAATGAGCCGTGGAAAGTTTAATGACTTGAGGTCAGCCCAGAGTCAACGCCCAAGGCTGATGGCGCGCTATCCGTCTTCAGGCACACTTGCGCCCTGTGAGCCATCTGAAATAGGCTGCCGATATGTGGAAGTTGGTACTTGCAGTCGCCATCGCGCTCGTCATGGGGGCAGCCATCGGGCAGTCCGAAACCGTGTACCGTTGGGTGGATGCGCAGGGAAATGTGCACTACAGCGATCATCCGCACCCCGGTGCCGCCAAAGTAACGCTGCCCCAAACCCAGACCTTTGCGTCTCCCATGACGGCGAAAGCCCGGGCTCCCGAGCCGCCATCCCCCGCAGCACCCACGGCCGACTATAGCCAGTTCAGTTTGGCGTCGCCCGCGAATGAGGCCACGCTGTGGTACATGCACGAGGTAACGGTGTCTGTAGCCTTGGTGCCGCAACTGCGCCCCGGTGACACCATCACTTTTCATCTGGACGGCAAGACCATAGGGCCAACGGAAGCGACCTCCGTAACTTTCAAGGACGTGGATCGCGGCGAGCATACGGCTTCCGCTGAGCTGAATGCTGTCAATGGCGCAAGCCTGAAAACTGGGACAGTCACGTTTTACATCCGCCAAAAATCGATTCTTGCACCAAAGCCGCCTGATTAGGGTGCGTCTGCACTAAAATGGTGCGGATGGAAAGTCTGTTCGCGCCCTCGCCAGCACTACTTGAGCACATGTCCACCGGACTGTTGTGGCTGGACCAGTCACTGCATCCCCGTTATTTCAATCCAGCCGCGCAAACCCTCCTGGATCTCGATGGCCGAACAGGCAAGTCCCGGGGGATCGGCGAGTCTCTGCCTGGAAATGCCGAATTCCTCGCAGCTCTGTCACGGGCGCGACACACCGGTGAAACCGTCACACAACGTGAACTGGTTTTGACCGTCGGCGCGGCGAACACTCGTCACACCTTGACCGTGGATTGCACGGTGTCCGTCCTGGCGGAGCGCGATGCAAGCCAGGATCTGCTCGTGGAACTGGTGCCACTGGATCGACATATGCGCATCAGCCGCGAAGCGGGCCTGAGCCAGCAAAGCGGGGTGAACCGAGAGTTGGCGCGCAGCCTGGCGCACGAAGTGAAAAACCCGCTTGGCGGGATCCGCGCTGCCGCGCAGCTGCTCGAGCGCAAGGTCACGCAACCGAATCTGGCGGACTATACGCAAATCATCATCAGGGAAGTGGATCGTTTGGCCGCGCTGGTGGACAGCCTGCTGGGACCCGTCCAGCCAGCGCGGCCCAGCGAGATCAACCTGCACGAACTCATGGAGTACGTGGCTCGTCTCATGGGTGCGGCAGCCGGCGGCCCGAAAATCCTGCGCGACTATGATCCCAGTCTGCCGGAACTGTGGCTCGACCGGGACCAGATGGTGCAGGCCTTGCTCAATCTCGCCAAGAACGCGTGCGAGGCGGCCGGTATTCGCGGTTGTGTAATTTTGCGCACCCGAGTGGTGCGGCAATTCACGCTCAATGGCGTGCGCCACCGGCTGGTGGCCTGCGCCGACATCGAAGATGACGGGCCCGGCATTGCGGCGGACACCCGCCCGAAACTCTTCATGCCGCTGACCAGCAACAAGCCGTCGGGTTCGGGCCTGGGGCTGAGCATTGCCCAGGAGCTGGTGACCCGCCAGGGTGGGCTCATCGAATATCACAGCCAGCCGGGGCGCACTGTGTTCTCCGTGCTCTTGCCGCTGCAAACCAGTCATGACTGCACGCACGCCTGAAATCTGGCTGCTGGATGATGATCCCACACTGCGGCGGCTCATCGCGGAAGCCCTGCGTGATGCCGGTCACGCCACGCGTGAATTCGCCGAGGTTGCGGAATTGCAGCAGGCGCTGGCAAACCAGTTGCCGGCGCTTTTGATTACCGACATTCGCCTGCCCGGAAGTGACGGTTTGCAGTTGCTCGCGCAATTGCACCAGGCGCACCCGCAGCTGCCGGTGGTGGTGGTGACTGCACACAGCGATCTGCAAAGTGCTGTTGCAGCCTATCAGGGTGGGGCCTTTGAATATCTGCCCAAACCCTTCGACATAAACGAACTGCTGAGCGTCGTGGATCGTGCGCTACAGCAAGCCGGTCCGCAATCCGCGCCGGTTGCCGCGGAGCCCAAGGCGGACCACGTTCTGATCGGCGATTCGCCGGCCATGCAGATTGTGTACCGCAGCCTCGCGCGGCTCGCCGGCACCCATTTCACGGTGCTCATCAGCGGCGAATCGGGCACCGGCAAGGAACTCGCCGCTCGCGCATTGCACCGTCACAGTCTGCGCGCGCAGCAGCCGTTCATTGCCCTGAACACCGCAGCGATTCCCGCCGAGCTGCTGGAGTCGGAGTTGTTCGGCCATGAGCGCGGCGCATTCACCGGTGCCAGCACGCGCCATGCGGGGCGCTTCGAGCAGGCGCATGGCGGCACGTTGTTTCTGGATGAGATTGGCGACATGCCCATCGCGCTGCAAACCCGCTTGCTGCGCGTGCTGGCCGAGGGCGAGTTTTATCGCGTCGGAGGCCACGCGGCGCTGCACTCGGATGTTCGGGTGTTGGCCGCCACGCATCAAGATTTGGATGAACTGGTGCGCCAGGGGCACTTTCGCGAAGATCTGTTCCACCGCCTGAACGTCGTGCGCATTCACATGCCGGCGCTGCGCGAACGCCTCGATGACATTCCGCTGCTGCTCCAGCATTTTGTCGCCAGCGCCTCCCGCGAACTGGGCACCGCACCCAAACGCTTCACCGCCGAGGCCATGCGTGCGCTGCAACAGCGCGCCTGGCCGGGCAATGTGCGCGAGCTCGCGAATGCCTGTCGGCGGCTGACGCTGATGACGGCGGGGCGCATCATTCACCAGAGCGATCTTGACGCGCTTGCTGTGGCGCATCTCGACGGCGGACTGGCAGCGGATCAATGGCCCCAGCAATTACGCGCCTGGGTGCAACGCGAACTGCTGTCCGGGACCGTCGGCATTGCGGAACGCGCGCAGGCCGAGCTCAGCCGGATCATGATCGAAACGGCACTCGAACACACCGGCGGACGCCGCCAGCAAGCGGCGCGCCGCCTGGGAATGGGCCGTAACACCCTGGCGCGCAAACTCAAGCGAGGCTGAGCTTTTAACGGCGCCGGACTTGGCCAGCGGCGCGCCGCTGCCGTGGGCAATCCTGAAAGCGGCTGCAAATTCCGGCAGCCATTCGTGTTGCGTGCGCGCAGGGAAACTCCGCGTGCACGGTGTTTGCGCTGGCTTTTTAGTCAGGCTTGGTCGGTGCGCGGGCCGGGCGCGTCGGCGTTCCCGTCAGCCGTGCCGACATCGGCTGGCTTCGCTGGTTCGCTGGCCAGCGGCAGGCTGACTTCAAGGCTTGTGCCATGGCCCGGAACGGAGTGCAGCTCGAACTTGCCACTGGCGAAGCGCACGCGTTCCTGCATGCCCAGCAGACCGAAGCTCCGGCCCGCCGCCGCGCGCCGGCGGGCGGCATCCACGTCAAAGCCGCGGCCATCGTCCTGCACGCTGAAGTGCAGCGTGTCATCCTGAATGCGCACGCGCACCTGCACTTGCTGGGCCTGGGCGTGCTTCGCCACGTTGGTCAGCGCGGACTGCAGCACACGGAAACAGGTGATCTCCGTGACCGCGGGCAAACGCGGCAGGCCCGGGTCCATCTCCAGACTCACCTTGAGTCCGGACGCGGCCACACGTTCGCGCACAAACCAGCGCAACGTGGCCGCAAGACCCAGGTCGTCGAGCATCGCCGGTCGCAGATCGAGCGACAGGCTGCGCACCTGCTCGGAAAGCTCGGTGGTCAGCGCGCTGATTTTGCGGATGGCGGGCTGTTGCGCGTGCGGTGCCCGGCTTTCCAGCTCCCTGAGTTGCAGCAGCACGGTCAGCAGATTCTGGCCCATTTCGTCGTGCAACTCGCCGGCCAGCCGTCGCCGTTCTTCCTCCTGTGCCTGCAGGATGCGCGGCGACAGCCGCTGCAGTTCCTGCAGATAGGCTTGCACGCGCTGCTCGGCTTCACGCCGCGCGGTGATGTCCAGGGCCACGCCTGCGAGGCAGGTGCGGCCCTGCAGGTCCAGGCGCCGCCCGGTGAAGTAATGGGGAATCCGCCGGCCGTCGCGGCACAGCAGGTCCGCCTCGACGTCGGCGTGGCCGCGAGCGAACACTTCGGCGATGCGTTCGGCCATGAGGTGACGCTGTTGCGGGGCAACCAAGTCCAGAGGGTTCAGGCGACCAAGCTGCTCCGCACTGTAGCCCGTAACCTGCTCGAGCCGCTGATTCCACATCAGGAATTTGCCCTGGTCGGTGCACAGGGTGAACAGTCCCGGCAGACTGTTGATGGCGTGCACGAGTAACAACTGTTCCTGGTGCAGTTTCTGTTCGGCCTGCTTCTGTGCGCTGATGTCCACACCCATGCCGACCACGCAGGGTCGGCCGCGCCACAGGAAGTGCTGCGCGGCATAGTAATAGGGAATGCGACGCCCATCCTTCGTATAGAGTTCCGTTTCACCGCTCTGGCTCGTGCCGCCCAGGATTTCCTGCACCAATTCCCGGTGGCGCGTACGGCGGTCCGGGGGCACGATGTCGGCCGCGGTAATCGCGCGCATTTCCTCCTTGCTGTAGCCGGTGATCTCTTCGGTTTGCCGGTTCCAGCGCAGGAACTTGCCCGCGGCATCGAACACGTAGAACACTCCCGGCAGCACGTCCAGCGCATGCAGCGCGAATTGACGTTCTTCCCGCAGTCGCCATTCCGCCTCGTGACGGGCGCTGATGTCATTGATGAATATCTGGATGTTGCCGTCCTCAAGCCGGGTGGCGCTCAATTCCTCGTGGATGATGTGTCCGTCCCGGTGGCGCAGGCGCGATTGAATGTGAGTGTTTTCGCCCTTGGCCAGGGCGTTCACCTGCCGAATCGCCGGGCCTTCTTCCGCGGGGATCAGCTGGCTGACAGGCATGCCCACCAACTGGTCGCGGCGGTAGCCGGTCATCTGGCACAGAGCGCGGTTGGCAAACAGGATTTCACCTGTGGGCCGGCGCACCAGAATGCCGACCGTGGCCTGTTCCACCAGTTCGCGGTAATGGTGTTCGCTCTCCTCGAGCTGGTGCTGTACCGCGAGGCGCTCGCCGATGTCGCGTTGCACGGATTGAATGTCGCCGTTCGGCAGGCGCAGCGTACTCACATCCACATAAACTTTGTGGCCGTCTTTGTGGTACATCCAGGACTCAAAACGCACCGTTTCACCGGATTTGAGCCGGTTTCCACGCTGTTCGGAAGGATCGATCACGTCGGTGATGCGCATGCGCAGCAGTTCCTCGCGGCTGTAACCCAGCAGCTTGCAGAACGCCGCATTTACCAGGATGTATTCGCCCGACGGACGTCGCAGCGTGATGGCTTCCACGGCCTGTTCGATGAGTTGTGCATAGCGCTGCTCCCCGGCGGTACGCGCGAGTTCAATCGAGCGGCGCGCTTGCGCTTGGGCCTCCAGGCCGGCGGCCATGCGGTTCAAGCCCGCGGCCAGCAGACCGAATTCACCGTCGCTCTCCTTCAACTGGGCGCGCGTCTCCCATTGGCCGCGGCCGATACGCTGCAGGCTTTGCAGCAGATGCCGCAGCCGGCGCGTAACCAGCGTGGATGCGGCCCACCAGGCGGTCAGCATGATGCACAGCGCCAC
>JBOIAZ010000150.1:0-1817 GCA_050739175.1 Gammaproteobacteria bacterium | reverse complement strand
GTGTCGGTAATGCTGCGAACCGAACAGGCGTGTGGCCTGAGTCACCAGCGTCTGGTGCGCCTGCAGCTGGGGCGCGCTGATCTCGAGGTATTTAGGCGCATCCGCCACCAGATTCAGATGCACCGGTATTTTGGCGCCCGGCGTCAGCTCCACACGCTTGAAGTGGCGCCCGGCATACAGCGGCGAGTCCACCAGCGTATCGAGCGGGATTGATTTGAAGGTCACGCTGGCGCCGGATTGCGACTCGGTTTCGAGCGCGGTACCGAACTGCCACCCAGGCGGCAGTTTGACCTGCGGCTGAAAGGCGATGCCGCGCGCATAGTAGCCGGCGGGATACAGAACCAGTGTGTGCCACACCAGATTCAGCATGTGGTCGGCCATTTCGATCTGGCCTTCTCCCGGCCCGCGCGCGGACAGATATTGATAGTCCAACTCGAGCTCGGAAACGCCGCGCGCCACTTCGACATGGAACGCATGGGCGTCGTAGGGGTCGCGCGTCCAGGCCAGCGGCTTGCCATGGGCGGTGATCCTGAGACCCGCAAGCTTAGCAATCGGCCCGGCCGGCTCGTGAAAACCCGGGATCCATTTGGGGTACAGCAGCGTCAGCGCGCCGGGACTCACTGGAACGACGGCATGCACGCGAAAAATACCCTGTGCAGTGTCGCTCGCATCCACCGCCAGCCCGATGACACCTGGATAAGGCGTGTCCTGGGGAGGCGGAACTCTGGATTGTGCGGGGTAAGCGTTGCTGCGGCTTGTTATTGTCATGCTGCCACTTTAGTGCCGTGCGTCATCGGCATCAAGTGGACGCGGCGGCCGGAGCTTCGCGGTGTACGCCGGCCATCAGAGTGCGTAGCCGAAGCGCTCGCACCAGGGACGCAATTGCTCCAGATGCGGTTCGAGGTATTTCCGGTAGCGCTGCCAGCGATCGCGCGAACTCTGGTACACGGGGCGACTCACCTGCGCGTAACTTGCGCTTTTGATGTTGCCGCGCCCGGGCACATGCTCGGTGTGCCGCAGCACCTCCGCGGACCAGGGTACACCCAGAAAGTCCAGCACCTGCCGCAACTTGGCCTCGGGATGGTCCAACAGATCCTCGTAACGGACTTGAAGCATATTCAGCGGCAGCACCTCGCAATAGCGCTGCCACAGCGACATCACCTTGCAGTACAGCTCTACGCTGGTGTTGATGCGCGTGAAATGCACGGTTCCGGAATTCAGTTCCAGACTGGTCATGAAGCATGACAACACCACGTCACAGGGATGGCGCAACATGAATATCACCGCAGCCCCCGGAAAAATCCGCTGCACCATTCCCAGATGCACGGTCAGAAACGGGGATTTGTCCACCACCCGCCGGCGGTCACCCTCCGCGAGAGCTGCTGCACGGAAGTAGCTTTCCGTAACCTGTGCATGCTGCCCGGATGTCAAAGGACCCAGAGCCTCCGGGTATCCGCCCGGAAGTTGGTTCAGAGTTGCGATCATGGCCTGTTCCGTCGCGCGCTCCTCGAGTACGACGATGTCCGGGTGCCCGTCCAGCATGCTGTCGAGCAGCGTGGTACCGGAACGGGGGAATCCGGCGAGAAACGCCGGAACCGGCGTTGCGGCCGCCGCGGGAAGCGCAGGCCACGCCGCCACCCACTCCGGAGTGAAGCGCGCGTACAGGCCTTGAATCTGCAGCAGGAAATCCTGCCCGTCCTTGAACGCATGCGGCGCCGCCTGCTCCGCAAGCCGGTTGGCGCGTTCCGCGTGTGACCAGGCCAGATCCGCAGTGCCGAGCGCATCCGCACATAGCGCGATCTCATAGCCCGCGTCGC